>DATFKQ010000016.1:0-10119 GCA_035268565.1 Desulfotignum sp.
ATGCCGTTTGGCGGTGCTGAACAATCCGGACTGGGCACAGGGGGTATCGGATATTCCATAAAAGATATGACCCGGGAAAAGCTCATTGTCCTGAATCTGTCTTAAAACCAATTTTTCAGCCTTGTGCAGGAACTGAAATTATAAACGGATGATCGATAACCTGAACAGCCGGTTGATATCCCTTATACAATGGAACCAGGTTCTTTTTTTATTTTCCAATCATCTCGATATTACAAAAGCCCCTGCCTTTACAGACAATCTGTTATATTTCCTGCTGGAAAGCCAGATACAATCAAACCCGGGCATCTAAAAACAGTGATGCATCTGTAACCGGATCACCCACAAGAGAATCAGGAGACGGTGCGGTTAAAAGAACCCTGCAAAGCAATCCCTCCCTGTAAGGACCGCCAGATTATTCCGACAAAAATGATAAAGTCAATGCAAAACAGGAGGTATGAAAATGAAATCACGTCATCTTTATATAGCCATGGTTCTGGCACTGTTATTTTTCTGGATGACAGGTTCAGCCGGTGCCTGGAACAGCCAGAGGGGGTATTACGACCCGCATGGCAGCAGTTATACGTATGGTAAGGACAAAAGGCATCATCCCCGATATAACCGCAGTTATCCAGAACACAAACAATACAGGCACTATAAAAGAAAGTATTACAGGAATACGCCTTCCTGGAAGAATTACAACCGGCGGCTGCAATACCGGTTCAATGGGTTTTCCAAAAAACATTACCCTGGATCAACCCACCGCTATGACACGCATTATACCTTTTCAGAGGGCTGGGAACTGGTCGGAAAGGACCGGCCGGAAAAAGCGCTGGATATATTCGGACACTTTGCAAAAAAATCACCCTATGAGGGGGAGGCAAAAATCGGCTTCGCTCTTGCAGCTGCCCAGAACAGGCGCATGTTTGATGGTGTCGTTGCCATGAGACGGGCGTTGAAATATGATCCGGATGCGTTGGACCAGGTTCCTGTTGATGATGCGCTCCGCAGAGAAATTATTGAGCTGACGGAAAACTACCAGTCAAGGTTTCACGGCCTCAGAAAATCAGATACGCATTTTATGGTAGCCTCCCTCTACTATCTCATAAATGATTTTGACCGCTGCATTGCAGCACTGGAAAAAAATCATGCTGCCGGTGATCAGTCAGTCAGCACCATTAATCTGTATCGTCTGGCCGGATTTGAGGCATACAATTAAAGACGGGTACAGTTTTACAGAAAAAAAAGGTATGGCCGTTATCCATGGTCCTTAAAAAGATCTATTAACTTCTGCCGGACCGTGTCCGGCAGGCGCAGGGGTCTGTCAGGGGATCTTTCCATGCTGTCCAGTTTTTGAAAAGCCTTGTGGATTATCCAGAGCTGTTTTTTGTAATTCCGGCAGAGGCTGCACATCATTAGATGAAACCGGATCCCCATTCTGATCCGCAACGGCATTTTTTCATCCATGGAACGGGAAATCAACATTGCCACATCTTTACACCTGAATGTCCAGTGATTTATCATAGTTTGGCCCCGTCCGTTATTCCAGCCATTTGGTTTCAATGCATTTTCGCATGAGAAACCGGGCCCTGTGAAGGATTACCCAAACGTTTGTCGCAGTGACATTCAGAACCTTACAGATGGTCTGGGTACTTTCTCCTTCCAGTTCCCGCAGGGACAGGGCATGGGCAGACCGTTCCGGCAGTTCGAGCAGGCATTTTCTGATGATATCCAAAAACGCTTTCTGTTCAAGCAGACGTTCCGGATCGGACGCCCATTGTGCCGGCCCGGTTTTCCATCTGCCATTGTGATCAAAACTGTCATGCATTTTTCGTTCATCCAGCTCCTGGTCTTCAAACACGGCATCCCGGTATTTTCTGCGCAGAGAATCGATGATTTTGTGTTTCAGGATACCGGTGAGCCAGGTTTTTTCAGATCCCCTGCCGGCAAAGCTGTCTTTTGCCTTCAGGGCAGCCAGCAGGGTATCCTGGACCAGTTCCCGGGCCAGTTCCTCGTCCTGAACCCTGTAAAATGCAAATCCGTACAGGTAATCACCATAGGTGTCTACCCAGGCGGAAGGAGGGCTTAATGTGCTGGCGTCATCGGCAGGCATTGTTTTTGTTCTCTGGACAGGGTCTGTGTGTAAGATGTTTCATGTTGACAGATGATCATAAAATAAAGGGTTGCTTTTTGTTAATTGTATATTAATGTATAAGAATGTCAAACAAAAATATCAAGGAGGAACCAGACATGGCACGACTGGATACCATGCCCGAACCTATGCGCTCTCATCTGGCAGAACTGCCCTGCCCCGTTTTTGACACCCGTCCCTGGGTATCCGGACCACCCCTTTCCCGGCGCCGGGTGGCCATTATCTCAACCGCAGGGCTGCACCGGCGGGATGACCGTCCCTTTGAAGGCATGTCAGGTGACTTCAGGGTGATTCCCAACACCTGTACCGCAAAAGACCTGGTGATGACCCATGTGTCAACCAACTTCGACCGCACTGGTTTTCAGCAGGACTGGAACGTGGTGTTTCCCCTGGACCGCCTCCGTGAACTGGCCTATGACAGTACTATCGGTTCTGTAGCAAAATTTCACTATTCGTTCATGGGTGCTGCAGATCCGGCGGTCATGGAAACTGCGGCAGAAAAGCTTGCCGGACTGCTTACGGGCGATCAGGTGGATGCGGCACTGTTGGTGCCGGTCTGACCTTTCTGCACCCGCGCCGTGGGCGCGCTGGCACATTATCTGGAATCCAGAGACATCCCCACCACACAGATCAGCCTGATCAAAGAGCATACCCAGAAAATCCAGCCCCCCAGGGCCCTGTGGGTACCCTTTGCCCTGGGCCGTCCCCTGGGGCTTCCGGATGATCCCGACTTTCAGCGGCAGGTGGTTCTGGCGGCCCTCACACTTCTGGAAGCGCAGGAAGGTCCGATACTGGAAGATTTTCCCCATGATATCCCCAAAAAAACTGACACCGACCAGGATTCTCTGGAGCAGCTCGCCTGCCCGGTCAGTTTAGCCGGTCCGGTGACCCATGAAACCGAAACGGAAAAACTGCTGGACACCTTCAGACAGGAGATGGCGGAATTTCGCTCCTGGTATGATATCGGCCTTGAAAAACGGGAGTATTCATCAGTGATCTATTTTCCACCGGAAGCGGCATTGCAGGTGTTTACCGATTTTCTGTCCGACAAACCTCTGACCCTGGAAGAAAACTTGTCTTCCTTTGCTTCTGCTTTGCGGTTTGCAGCCCAGGATCTAAAGGCGATATATTTTGAATCTGTTATGTTCCGGCCGGACATGGTATTACCGGACGAAGCCGTCTTCACCCGCTGGTTCTGGCAGAAGACCGCTGCCGGTGCCGTACTCAAGGCGGTAAAAGAAAAATGCAGTGCGTCAGATGACAAGGCCCTGAAAATGACCGGGAAGATGCTGCTGGTGCCTATGGGCCAGGCATGACACAAATGGAGCAGGATGTACAGGCGGTGTACGGTAACGGTAACAGGGAGCAGGTATGGAAAAAATGTTGAATGTCAGGCAAGCGGCTGAATTGCTCAATGTGTCTCAAATGACGGTGCGCAGGTGGACCAACGCAGGCCTGCTTGTCTGTTTTCGCATAGGGAAAAAGCGGGAAAGGCGGTTTCACCTCTCTGATATTCAGCAGTTTATTGAAGGCAAATCCCCCTCCTCCCAGACACAGAAAACCTTCGCCGGAAAAGCTGACCACCGTGTTGCATTGGGATTTGGAGGGCTGGATGTGCCGGACGGCACCCATCTGGCGCACCTGTATACGCATTTGTCCGAATCTTTGGGAGTCCAGGCCTTTTTTGTGCGCCAGGGAATTGAAAACAAAGAAACCGTCATGGTGGTATCACCTCAGGATCGCAGAGAAAAGCTGCTTTCTGCCATGGAACAGGATGGCCTGGATGTGGCAGAACTGGTTCGTAAAAATCGGTTGATCCACGGCAGCGGCAGACAGAGCCTTGTGCAGATGACGGAATATATTTCCAAAGCAGCGGCATCAGCACAAGGAAGATTCCGGCTCATCGGTGACATGTCATGGACCTTACAAAAAAAATGGTCTGAAGAAAATATCAGAACCCTTGAAGAAATCACCAACACCCGTCTGTGTCCGGGCAGCCTGTTTTTGTGCCAGTACAGCCTTGCGGAATTTTTCGGCACCCAGATCATGATGGCTTTGGAAACCCACGCCTGTGCTCTTTATAAAGGAAAATTGAAGAAAAACCTTTTATAGAAGGAGGATGCCGGCCGGTACAGGAATTTTGTGTAAGGCATGTCCGTCTGGTGCGACAAAATGACCAGGCAGGTGGATATGTTCAGGTAAAGGAGTTTACAAGATGAAAACATATGTTTCCAGATGGATGGTGGTGGCAGCAATTATCGGCAGTGTTGTGCTTTTTTTCGTACTGGATCTGAACCGGTTCTTATCCCTGGAATATATCAAGTCCCAGCAGGAAATGCTGATGGCCTATTACCGGGAAAATACAGCGGCAGCCATTGGCATCTATATGGTGATTTATATTTTTGTGACCGCGCTTTCCCTTCCCGGGGCTGCGGTCATGACCCTGGCAGGCGGTGCGTTTTTCGGCCTTTTTACCGGCACGGTGATAGTCTCTTTTGCCAGCACCATCGGTGCTACTCTGGCTTTTCTTGTTTCCCGGTTTCTGCTGCAGAACTGGGTGCAGACCCGGTTCAAAGACAAACTGCAGGCCATCAACAACGGCATTGAAAAAGAAGGGGCGTTTTATCTGTTCACCCTGCGGCTGGTACCGGTGTTTCCTTTTTTCATTATCAATCTGGTGATGGGCCTCACACCCATTAAAACCAGGCAGTTTTACCTGGTCAGCCAGATCGGCATGCTGCCGGGGACCCTGGTATATGTAAACGCCGGCACACAACTGGCGCAGATAGATTCTTTAAAGGGGATTTTATCACCGGACCTGCTTTTGTCATTTGTTCTGCTTGGGAGTTTTCCCCTTCTGGCCAAAAAAGCAGTATCTTTAATCAAAAAGAAAAAAGGAAAGATCCATGGGTAATTATGACTACGACATCGGGATCATCGGCGGGGGAGCTGCCGGTTTGACAACCGCGTCAGGCGCGGCACAGCTGGGAGCCAAAGTGATTTTGATCGAGCAGGAGGACAAGCTGGGGGGGGACTGCCTCCACTATGGATGTGTGCCCAGCAAAACCCTTATTAAATCAGCCCATGTATACCATCAGATGAAGCATGCACCCGCATTCGGGCTGCCGTCTGTGGATCTGCCGCCGGTGGACTTCCGGCAGGTGGCAGACCGCATCAGATCGGTGGTGGATACCATCCAGAAACATGATTCAGAAGAGCGGTTCTGCAGCCTGGGGGCCAAAGTGGTGTTCGGGCAGCCCCGGTTTGTGGATGAACATGCAGTGACCCTGAAGGGCAAAACCATCTCTGCCGGCAAATGGGTCATTGCCACCGGCTCTTCTCCGGTGGTGCCCCCCATCCCCGGCCTGGCTGACACCCCGCATCTGACCAACAAGGAAATTTTTTACATGGATGCTTTGCCCGGGTCCATGATCATACTGGGTGCCGGCCCCATCGGTATTGAAATGGCCCAGGCCTTTAACCGGTTCGGCACAAAGGTGACCGTTATTGACCGGAACCCGCGGATTCTGGGAAAAGAAGACCAAGATATGGCTGACGGTGTCATGCAGGTACTTTCGGCTGAAGGGGTTCGGTTTGTCCTGGAAGCATCCATAGAACAGGTGCAGGATCTGCCGGACGGCCGGCAGGTGACGGTTAAGGATGCCGCCGGGGACACACACCGGGTAACAGCAGATGCCATACTGGTGGGCATGGGCCGATCCGCCAATACAAAAGGCCTGGGCCTGTCCGGTATCGGCATCGCAGTGGAGCGGTCCGGTATCCAGGTGGACAGCCGGCTGCGCACCAGCCACAAGCACATCTATGCAGCAGGGGATGTGAACGGCGGATACCAGTTCACCCATGCAGCAGGATATGAAGGGGGCATTGTGATCAGCAATGCGGTGTTCCACCTTCCCAGAAAGGCCAATTACACCTGGCTGCCCTGGGTGACCTATACCGATCCGGAACTGGCCAGTATCGGCATGAATGAAACCGCGGCCAAAAAAGCCGGAATAAATTACCAGCTGTTCACAGAATCTTTCCAGGACAATGACCGGGCCCAGGCGGAAAAGGAAACAGAAGGCAAAATAAAACTGCTGCTGGATGAAAAAGAAAAGCCCATCGGGGTGCAGATTTTGGGACCCGGCGCCGGAAACCTGATCAGTGAGTGGGTGGCGGCCTTCAACGGCAGCGTAAAACTGTCCACCATTGCCGGTGCCATCCATCCCTATCCCACCATTGGTGAAATCAACAAACGGGTGGCCGGCACCTATCTGTCCCCCAAGATTTTTTCCCCTGTGGTGCAAAAGGGGCTCAAGTTCTTTTTCAACCTCAAGGGACGGGCCTGCCACCTGGATGAATGAACAAAAGGAATAATGCTGCCATGCCATCCATGACTGCCCTATTCCGAATGATAAGAAGATACAACGGCTTCATGATAAGGAGGATGTTTTGCACAGTAAAAAAAGTCTGAAAAATCAAGTTGCTTTAATTACTGGAGGAAGTTCCGGGATCGGAAAGGCAATTGCCGAGGCCATGGGAAAATCCGGAGCAAAAGTGGCGGTTAACTTCATTTCCGGTAAAAAGAAAGCCGATCAGGTTGTACAGGACATTCAGCGTAACGGCGGTCATGCGGTTGCGGTCCAGGCAGATGTAAGTCAGGAAGATCAGGTAATGGAGATGTTTCACAACGTCCATGATAAATTCGGTCCTGTTGACATTCTGGTCAATAACGCAGGTATTCAAAAAGACGCCGAATTTCTGGACATGTCTCTCAGTGACTGGCAGCTGGTCCTGAATGTTAATCTTACCGGGAGTTTTTTATGTGCCAGAGAAGCGGCCAAAGCATTTTGTCAGCGCGGGTTGGTTCCGGAGCGGTCCAAAGCTGCAGGAAAGATCATCTTTATCAGTTCGGTGCACGATACAATTCCATGGGCCGGACATGCGAATTATGCTTCTGCAAAGGGAGGAATAATGATGCTGATGAAAAGCCTTGCCCAGGAGCTTGCTGTGCACAGGATCCGGGTAAACAGCATATCTCCGGGTGCGGTTAAAACGGATATCAACCGGGACGTCTGGGAAACGCCGGAAGGAGATGCAAAAATGCGCAGTCTTATCCCGTATGACCGGATCGGTGAACCCGAAGATATTGCCCGGGTGGCGGTCTGGCTGGCTTCGGATGAAGCCGATTATATAACCGGCACGACCATATATGTGGATGGCGGAATGATGCTGTATCCGGGATTCCGGACAGGGGGATGAGAACAGGAATGTATAAAAAAATCAGCGATTACGGCATCATCGGCAATTCACATACCCTGGCGCTGGTGGGAAATGACGGCAGTATTGACTGGTTATGTCTTCCCTTTATGGATTCCCCCAGTGTTTTTGCCGGGATCCTCGATAAAAATAAAGGGGGATGCTTTTCCATCACACCTGCCGGTGAATGGGATTCAGTGGTCAGGTATCAGTCAGGGACCAATATTTTGAGTACCATGTTCCGCTCCCGCAGCGGCACCATGAAACTTGTCGATTTTATGGCCGTATCTGTGGATAATGAACAAAACCATACACATGAAATTTCGAAAATCTATCGTTATGTGGAAATAACCCAAGGTGAACTGGTTGTGGAAGGACGCTTCAGTCCCAGGTTTGATTATGCCAGGCAGACAACATCACTGGCATTGAAAAATGGTGCGCTGACTGCCGGCGGCGGGAAGGACACGCTTGTTCTGCGCTGCACCCATGGAGACTGGGCAGTCCGGGAAGAAGAAGCCACAGGTTCATGGCATTTGAAAGAAGGGGACCGGTTGTGGTTTCGGCTCTGTCATGGCGATGAACCTGTGAAAAAACTCCATGAAAAAGAGGGAGAAGCTGCCCTGGAAGAAACCAGAAAGTACTGGTCCGGGTGGCTTGACAAAAATGAAACAGGCATAGATCTGGATCTGGAAAAGTACAGGCACCTGGTTGACCGGTCGGCCCTTGTTATGAAACTGCTCGAATTCAAGCCCACCGGTGCCATCAGCGCTGCTGCAACGACGTCCCTGCCTGAAACCATCGGCGGTGTGCGAAACTGGGATTACCGTTTCTCATGGATACGCGATTCAGCCCTTACCATAGATGCACTCTACAATGTCGGACACCTTACGGAAATGGAAGCCTATCTGCGCTGGATGGAATCGGTTATCCGTGAAAGCGGACCTGAACTCCGGATTCTCTATGGGCTTCGCAGGGATTCAAAAACTGCGGAAGAAGAACTTTCTCACCTTGAAGGATATAAAGGCTCTTCGCCGGTGCGCATCGGAAATGGCGCCTATGACCAGAAACAACTGGATATCTTCGGCGAAATTATGGACACTGCGTTAAAACTGTCCAACTATGTAGGGAAAATTGATTTTGATTTGTGGCCGTTTTTACACGATATCTGCGATACTGTGGTCAAAGAATGGGAAAATAAGGATTTCGGCATCTGGGAAGTGCGGGGTGGTCCTTATCATTTTGTCTATTCCAAGATCATGTGCTGGACAGCATTGGACCGGGGAATAACCATTGCCCGCCGTTATGGATTTCCCGCAGATCTGGAGCAGTGGTCAGACACCAGAGCACAGATCCGAAAGCAGGTTCTGGAGAAAGGCTGGAGTGAGACAAAAAAGTCTTTTGTGCAGCACTATGCATCAGATGCACTGGATGCCAGTAATCTGCTGATACCTTTTTACGGGTTTCTTGACTATGATGACCCCAGGATGATTTCGACTGTCGCAGCCGTCTGCAGGGAACTTACCAATGAGGAAGGGCTGGTTTTCCGGTACAGGGCGGAAGACGGGCTTCCCGGCAAGGAAGGGGTGTTTCTTGTCTGCACTTTCTGGCTGGTGGATAATTTCATCGGCCAGAAAAGATTTGAAGAAGCACAAAATCTTCTGGCCCGACTGGAAAATACCGCCAATCATCTGGGCCTTTTTTCCGAAGAATATGATGGTTTCTGGAAAGAAGCACTGGGGAATTTCCCCCAGGCTTTCACCCATATCGGTTTTGTCAACAGCGTGGTTTTTCTTTGTAAAACCAAAGCAGAAGCTGAAAAAACTGCTCCTGAAAAAACGGTTTCTCAAAAGATTGCACACAAGATGCTGCTGATGCAGAAGTATTGCCTCAACAATGAAAAACCACCCGGAAAAGCGGACTCCACAGATATTGTCAAAGATTTAAAACACCTGATGAATACCTTGAGAGGTGCATATTTTCGTGTGGCCGAAGGAAGGATTGTGTATGAGGAAATGGCCGAATCAAGGATATATCAGGAATACGTAAAATGCAGTCTGTATCTGAATCAGTTTGACTTGGCATCCCTTAAAACACGAAACGAACAGCTGGCTTTCTGGATAAATCTTTTCAATGTGCTGGTGATTCACGGGGTCATCGCATTGGGTGTTTTTAATTCGGTCAAGGAGATACCCCGGTTTTTTCGAAGAATTTCTTACCGGATCAACGGGATGGTGTTTACTGCAGATGATATTGAGCACGGCATACTCCGGGGAAATCACCGGCTGCCCCATTCCCTGTGCAGGCCTTTTGGAAACAATGATCCACGGCTGGAATATGTCATTGAAAAGACCGATCCCCGAATTCATTTTGCCCTGGTATGTGCATCAGAGTCCTGTCCGCCTATCGATATTTATACTCCTGAAAATCTGGATAAGGACCTTTCCGTATCCGGAAAAACATTTTTAAATTCAGGGGGAATACACGTTGACCGGAAGAACCGGAAAGTCAGACTTTCACGGGTTTTCAAGTGGTATGACCATGATTTTGGAAAAACACCGGCAGAACATCTGCGCTTTATTGCCCCCTATCTTTACAATGAGAAAGACCGCCGCTTTTTAGAGGAAAATGCCGCAGACATTCACATCGCATATCAATCTTATGACTGGCGGTTAAACCGCTTAAGCTCTTAGGTGACTGTATTGGACCTAAAT
>DATFKQ010000017.1:0-13604 GCA_035268565.1 Desulfotignum sp.
GAAATGATCATGCCCGGTGATAATGCCACCATCAATGTCGAGCTTATTTCTCCTATTGCCATGGAAAAAGAGCTGCGGTTTGCAGTGCGTGAAGGCGGCCGTACCGTGGGCGCCGGCGTTATTGCTGAAATTATAGAATAACCCCTAAGGAATCTTAACAGTGGATAGAGTATTGATTGCGCTTGCCTGTACAGAATGCAAGCGGAGAAACTATACAAGTACAAAGAACAAGCGGACCACACCGGATAAAATTGAATTGAAAAAATATTGCAAATTCTGCAACAAGCATTTGGTGCATAAAGAAACTAAAATCAAATAAATTTTTAGTTACTGCAGGCCAGTAGCTCCAATTGGCAGAGCACCGGACTCCAAATCCGGGTGTTGGGGGTTCGACTCCCTCCTGGCCTGCCACATTATATTCTTTGGTTTTTGCCTTGCAGCAAAAAAACAAAGTGGATGGCGGGAGTAGCATGTCACGATTACAGAAAAAAAAACCGGCTGGTGAAAAAAAGAAAAAAAAGGCAGAGCCTGATAAAGCACTGGCTGCCGGGCAGGTAGCGGCAGGTCTGAAACAGGCGAAGCAGGCGCCGGCTCCGGGTGCGCAAAAGGTGAAGTCCGAGAAAAAACCGCCAGGGTCAGTAAAAGAATCCGGGGGCAATTTTTTTCACAAATCCCTGGAGTTTTTGCGGGAGGTCAAAGTTGAGCTTAAAAAGGTGACCTGGCCCACACGAAAACAAACAACCGGCACGACCATTGTTGTGATCATCTTTGTATTTGTTGTTGCTGTTTTTCTTGGCGTTTTTGACTACAGCCTTTCAAAGCTTGTTCAGATTGTTTTAACATAACATGAGGAAGATGACATGTCTCTGAAGTGGTATGTGGTCCATGTATATTCAGGCCATGAACAAAAAGTGAAAAAAGCCCTTGAAGAAAAAATAGCGGCGGCAAAGCATCCTGATAAATTTGGTGAGATTCTGATACCAACAGAAAATGTTGTTGAGCTGGTAAAGGGGAAAAAACGGGAATCATCCCGAAAGTTTTATCCCGGTTATATTCTTGTGAGAATGTATCTGGATAATGAGACATGGCATATCATCAGTTCTACACCCAAAGTAACCGGTTTTCTGGGTGGTAAAAATAAACCAGCCCCCATCAGTGAGAAAGAAGCCCAGGTGATTATCGACAAGATGCAGCAGGGCAAAAACAAACCCCAGCCAAAATTTTATTTTGAACCGGGAGATGATGTCAGGGTGGTTGATGGACCGTTTGCAAATTTTAATGGAACAGTGGAAGATGTTTCCCCGGACAAGGAAAAACTCAAAGTGCTGGTGAGCATATTCGGGCGTGCCACCCCAGTTGAGCTGAACTTTATTCAAGTTACCAAAATTTAATTATTGGTTTAATAGACAGTGAGTTTCAGGAGTAAGTAAAATGGCAAAAAAGATTATGACGCAGATAAAGCTTCAGGTTGAAGCAGGCAAAGCCAATCCATCCCCTCCCATCGGCCCTGCCCTGGGACAGCACGGGGTCAATATTATGGATTTCTGCAAGGCTTTTAATGCAAAGACCGCAAATGACGCAGGGTCCATTATTCCGGTGGTCATTACGGTCTACAAGGACAGATCCTTCAGCTTTATTACCAAAACACCGCCTGCATCAAGATTGCTGCTGGCAGCTGCCAAGCTGTCAAAGGGTTCTGGCGAGCCCAACCGGGACAAAGTAGGCAAAGTGACCCGGGATCAGATTGTAACCATTGCAGAAACCAAAAAAGAAGACCTGAACGCCTCAGATATCGATGCCGCCGTGAAAATCATTGAAGGTACAGCAAGAAGTATGGGGATAGAAGTCGTTTAACATTATAGTATAAGAGTGAAAAAAATGCCAAAGCGGAGTAAAAAACATACAGAAGCGCTCAAAAAGATTGACAGAACCGTGCAATACGGTCCATTGGAGGCCTTGGAACTCGCTGTTTCTTCAAGCCATGTAAAATTTGATGAAACTGTTGATGTTGCAGTGAGACTCGGGGTTGATCCGCGGCATGCCGACCAGATGGTTCGCGGCACAGTGGTTTTGCCCAACGGCCTTGGGAAAACTGTCTCAGTATTGGTATTTGCCAAAGGGGAAAAAGAACAGGAAGCCCTGGATGCCGGTGCTGATTTCATCGCAACCGATGAAGTGGTTGAAAAAATCAAAGAAGGATGGTTTGGTTTTGACAAAGCCATTGCCACCCCGGATATGATGGGAACGGTCGGAAAACTGGGCAGAATCCTCGGACCAAGAGGACTGATGCCCAATGCAAAAACCGGCACGGTTACCTTTGAACTGGAAAAAGCCATCCAGGAACTCAAAGCCGGAAAAATTGATTTCAGGGTGGAAAAAGCCGGCATTGTGCATGCCCCTGTGGGCAAAGTATCTTTCGGACCGGAAAAACTCACTGAAAATGTCAAGGCATTTCTGGACAAAGTGGTTGCTTTGCGGCCTTCGTCCAGCAAGGGAACCTATTTAAAGACCATCAGTGTTTCATCAACCATGGGGCCGGGCATCAAAGTTGACCCCATGTTGATCAAGTAACCGATGCCATAAGCTAAGCTGTAACCTGTCCCAGACAGTAGGTGCGCCACAGGCGTATAATCGGATTTGCCGGCCTGCCGAGACACAAAGTTTTCATTATTTGTTTTGGTTTTGTTGGCACCTTCGAATTTCTAAAGAAAGGAGGTGTAAAAAAATGCTGAATATTTCCCAGAAAAAAGAATTGGTGGAGCGTCTGGCAAAGCAGCTGGCAGCTGCTCAGATTTCCATTCTTGTCGACTACAAAGGTATTAACGTCCAGAAAATGACCGATCTTCGGGCCAGTCTCAGGGAAGCCGGGGTGCAGATGGAAGTTGTCAAAAATACCATCTTGAACCTGGCCTCTCAAAATACAGACTGCGCTTTGATGCAGGAGTATTTTACAGGTCCCAGCGCCATAGTTCTGTCTGATACAGATCCTGTGGCACCTGCAAAAATTCTTGTGGATTTTGCTAAAGACAATGAAAAGCTGGAAATCAAAGCTGCTGCATTTAACGGCAGACTTATGGGCGTTGATCAGATTAAAGAGCTGGCCAAAATGCCGTCCAGAGAAGAACTGCTCGGCAAACTGGTCTATACGCTCAATGCGGTACCCACTTCGTTTGTCAATGTTCTGGCTGGTGTGCCCAGAGGTTTTGTCAACGTGCTCAACGGCATCAAAGACCAAAAAGACGCTGCCTGATTTTCATGCAGTCTCTTTTCCATTAATGTTTATACTTACCACAATATTTCATATACTTTACGTGTTAATGATTTAGGAGATTAAAATGGCTGATATCACAAAAGATGATGTTATTGAATTCATCGCCAATATGACGGTTCTTGACCTGTCTGAACTGATAAAAGAACTTGAAGAAAAATTCGGGGTAAGCGCGGCTGCTCCGGTTGCTTTTGCCGGCGGTGCCATGCCTGCAGGCGCAGATGCAGGTGCTGCTGAAGAAGAAAAAACAGAATTTGATGTTGTCCTTGAAGCGATCGGGGACAAAAAAATCAATGTAATCAAAGAAGTCAGAGCTATAACAGGCCTGGGCCTCAAAGAAGCCAAAGCATTGGTTGAAGAAGCACCCAAACCTGTAAAAGAAGGCATTCCCAAAGAAGAAGCTGACAAAATCAAAGCACAGCTTGAGGGAGCCGGAGCCCAGGTTTCTGTAAAATAATTCTATAAAGCGTTAAAAAATTTTCGCTTTATGCATAAAACCCTTCGCGGGGGTAAGGCAATCGGGCCGTACCTCCGCTTTTACGGTTGGAAAAACTCACTTTTTGGGAGAGATCATGACCGATAGTCTTTTGACGAATAAGCGCATCAGAAAAGAGTTTGGCAGTAAAAGAAAAATTATTGACATTCCTGATTTAATCGGGATGCAGCGCAATTCTTTTGAAAGTTTTCTTCAACGTGAAACCCCTGCCCAGGACAGAGAAGAAAAGGGGCTTCATGCCGTGTTTAAATCGGTTTTTCCCATCAAGGATTTTACCGATACCGCATCACTGGAATATGTTTCCTATTCTTTTGGGGAAACCAAACATTCCATGAAAGAATGTATCAGCCGGGGCATGACCTATGATATCCCTGTGAATATCCGGGTACGCCTGGTGGTATATGATCATGACAAGGATACCGGAACCTCGGCCATCCGGGATATAAAAGAACAGGAAATCTATTTTGGTACCATACCCCTGATGACACGGCAGGGCACCTTTATCATCAATGGTACTGAAAGGGCGGTTGTCAGTCAGCTGCACCGGTCATCCGGCGTGTTTTTTGACCACGACAAAGGCAAGAACTATTCCTCGGGTAAAATTATTTACAATGCCAGGATTATTCCGGTGCGCGGCTCCTGGATTGACATGGAAATTGACGCCAAGGATATTATCAATATCCGTATTGACAGGCGCCGCAAATTTCCCGTGTCCATTTTGTTCAAAGCCTTTGGATATACCAGTGAAGATATCCTTGATTTTTTCTATAGAAAAGAACGTATAGTCAAGAAACAAGGCTCGTTTTTTAAGGAGTTTGTTCCTGAAAACCTGGTCCGTCAAAGGGCCAGTTATGATGTTAAATCGCCTGAAACCGGCGATGTTGTGGTAAAACAGGGAAGAATTTTTACAAAACGGGCTTTAAAACAACTGGCAGACGAAGGATTGGATTTCATACCTGTTTCCGATGACGATCTTTTGGACAAGGCCTTTGCCAGAACCCTTTTAGACCCTGAAACCGGTGATGTTCTGTTTAAAGCCGGGGAGCTTATTGCAGAAGATACCTTTGAATTCATGGAAAAAAAGAGCATCAATGATTTTCACATTCTGTATGTGGATTCCAGAAGTTCCGATGCCATGCGCAAAACCCTGGTAAGCGATAAAGTAGATGCAAGGGAAGTGGCGTTAATGGACATTTACCGCCGCCTTCGTCCGGGCAACCCTGCCACCATTGAAGTGGCCCAGGACTTTATCGACCATTTGTTCTTCCGCCAGGCATACTATGATCTCTCCAAAGTGGGGCGGTTGAAAATGAACCACCGTCTGGGGGTGGATACCAAAATTGATGTCAAGACCTTGAGAAAAGAAGATGTGCTGCTCACTGCCGCCACCCTGATAGAACTCAAAGACACCCAGGGCCAGGTGGATGATATTGATCATCTGGGAAACAGACGGGTCAGGGCTGTGGGGGAACTGCTGGAAAACCATTACCGCATTGGACTGATCAGAATGGAACGTGCCATCAAGGAAAAGATGAGCATGCAGGAAGTGGATGCCATGATGCCCCATGATCTGGTCAATCCCAAGCCGGTTTCTGCAGTGGTCCGGGAGTTTTTTGGTACTTCCCAGCTGTCCCAGTTCATGGACCAGACCAATCCCTTGTCTGAAACCACCCATAAACGCCGGCTCTCCGCTTTGGGACCGGGCGGGCTGACCCGGGAACGGGCCGGTTTTGAAGTGCGGGATGTGCACCCCTCCCATTATGGACGGATCTGCCCCATTGAAACCCCGGAAGGCCCCAACATCGGTTTGATTGTCTCTTTGTGCACCTACGGCCGGGTGAATGAGTTCGGGTTTATTGAAACCCCTTTCCGTCTGGTGGACAATTCCACAGCCAGCAAGGATATCCGGCATCTGAGTGCATTTGAGGAAAAAGACCATCCCATTGCCCAGGCCAATGCGCCTCTGGACCCGGAAGGGCGGTTTATCAACCCCCGGGTGTCTGCCCGGGTGGCGGGTGAATTTGAAATGGTCACCCCGCCTGAAGTAAAATACATGGATGTATCCCCCAATCAGCTGGTGTCCGTGTCTGCTGCCCTTATTCCGTTTCTGGAAAACGATGATGCCAACCGGGCACTGATGGGCTCCAATATGCAGCGCCAGGCCGTGCCCCTGATCCGCAGCGAGGCCCCGCTTGTGGGAACCGGTATGGAAAGCGTTGTGGCAAGAGATTCCGGGGTTACCATTGTGGCGGATTATGACGGGACGGTGGTGGATGTGGATGCCAAACGCATTGTGGTCAGAAATGATGATACGGAATCAGAACAAGGATTTGAAAAAGCGGTTTCCATTTACAGCTGTACCAAATTTGTCCGGTCCAATCAAAATACCTGCTTCAACCACCGGCCCATAGTGGAAAAAGGGGAACAGGTGAAAAAAGGCCAGGTCATTGCTGACGGACCGTCCACTGAAATGGGGGAACTGGCCCTGGGTAAGAATGTTACTGTGGCGTTCATGCCCTGGGACGGATACAATTATGAAGATTCCATTCTGGTGAGTGAACGGCTGGTAAAAGACGGGGTGTATACCTCTGTCCATGTGGAGGAATTTGAGGTGCTGGCCCGGGATACCAAGCTGGGAAAAGAAGAAATCACCAGGGATATTCCCAATGTCGGGGAAGAGGCATTGAAAAACCTGGACGAAAGCGGGATTATCCGCCTGGGTGCTGAGGTATATCCCGGAGATATTCTGGTGGGTAAAATCACCCCCAAAGGGGAAACCCAGTTGTCACCTGAAGAAAAACTGCTCCGGGCCATTTTTGGTGAAAAAGCAGGTGATGTCAAAGATACCTCTTTGTGTGTGCCTCCGGGGGTCAAAGGCAAGGTCATTGATGCAAAGGTCTTTTCCCGGCGGGGACTGCCCAAGGATGACAGAACCCGGCTCATCGAGGATGAGGAAATCGAACGGCTGGAAAAAGACAGGGATGATGAGATCCGTATTATTTCCCAGGTGGCCAGAGAAAAGATAGAATCTGTTCTGGACGGCCATACAGTGCTCACTGATCTTGAAAAATCCGGTAAAATCATAGTGAAAGAAGGGCTCAAGATTAAGCCCGGAGTCTTTGACGGCATTCCTGTTTCTTCTCTGGTAAACCTGTCGGTGGAAGATGCCGTGGCCACGGAACAGGCCCAGGTTATTCTGGAACAGGCCCAGGCGCAGATCAAAAAAGCCCGGGACCATTTCAACCGCCAGGTATCCCGGTTTGAAAAAGGGGATGATCTGCCCCCGGGTGTTCTCAAACTCATCAAGATCAGTGTTGCCATGGAACGGGTATTGTCTGTGGGGGATAAAATGGCCGGCCGGCACGGGAACAAGGGCGTTGTTTCCCGGATTTTACGGGTGGAGGACCTGCCCTATTTTGCCGATGGCCGGCCAGTGGATATGGTACTCAATCCACTGGGGGTCCCCTCCCGAATGAACGTGGGACAGATTCTGGAGATTCACCTGGGTCTGGCCGCGTTCGGCCTGGGCCAGCAGATCAATGAATTATTGGAAGAAAAAAAGCTTTCCGAACTGAGAAACAAGATGAAAAGTATTTTTTCTTTGACCCTCAAGCAGCAGGCAGATGGTATCCATGATGTGCTGGCCGCCAAAATTGATAACATGAACGAACCGGAATTGATTACCTTTGCCGACCTTTACAAAAATGGTGTACACACAGCCACCCCGGTATTTGACGGGGCCACTGAAGATGAGATCAAGGATCTCATTGAAATGTCCGGCTACCTGCGGTCCGGTCAGTCTACCCTGTATGACGGCAGAACCGGTGAAGCTTTTGACACGCCGGTAACTGTGGGCACCATGTATATGCTCAAACTCCATCACCTGGTGGATGATAAACTGCATGCCCGGTCCATCGGGCCCTATTCTCTGGTCACCCAGCAGCCGCTGGGCGGCAAGGCCCAGTTCGGGGGGCAGCGTCTGGGTGAGATGGAAGTCTGGGCCATGGAAGCCTATGGTGCAGCCCATGCCCTGCAGGAATTTTTGACCGTCAAATCCGATGACATGACAGGCAGAACCCGCATGTATGAGAAAATAGTAAAGGGCCAGAGCGTCCTGGAGCCGGGCATGCCTGAATCATTCAGGGTATTGATCAAAGAACTCAATAGTCTGGGCCTGGATATGAATCTTATAGAAGGCAGCAAATAAGGAGAAAACATTGGACAATATATACGATTTCTTCGCAAAACCAAAAGATCCCAAGGTTTATCAGGGAGTGCAGATCAGCCTTGCATCTTCTGACCAGATAAGAGAGTGGTCCCACGGTGAAATTAAAAAACCTGAAACCATCAACTACCGGACCTTTAAACCGGAACGGGACGGGTTGTTCTGTGCCAAGGTCTTTGGTCCCACCAAGGATTATGAGTGCAACTGCGGTAAATACAAACGCATGAAACACCGGGGGGTTGTGTGTGAAAAATGCGGGGTTGAGGTTATTCAGTCCAAGGTGCGGCGCGAGCGCATGGCCCATATTGAACTGGCATCCCCGGTTTCCCATATCTGGTTTTTAAAAAGCCTGCCTTCCAAGATCGGGAATGCCCTGGACCTGACGTTGAAAAACCTGGAAAAAGTGCTGTATTTTGATTCTTATATCGTGGTTGACCCCAAAGACACCGGGTTGAAAAAATATCAGCTGTTGTCTGATGACCAGTATTATGAAGCCATTGAAACATTCGGGGAAGATTTTGAGGCTGGTATCGGGGCGGAAGCGATTTTAAAGCTGCTGGATGAGCTGGATCTGCAGGGCATCCATGACATGCTCAAAGAAGAGATCAATTTTACCAAATCCGTGGCCAAGCAGCAGAAAATGGCCAAACGGCTCAAGGTTATTTCCGCATTTTTGACCTCCGGCATCGAACCGTCCCGCATGATCATGACCGCCTGTCCTATTCTGCCGCCGGATCTGCGGCCCCTGGTTCCCCTGGAGGGCGGCCGGTTTGCCACATCCGATCTTAATGACCTGTACCGCAGGGTCCTCAACCGGAACAACCGGCTCAAGCGCCTGGTGGATCTCAATGCGCCGGATATCATTGTCAGAAATGAAAAACGCATGCTCCAGGAATCTGTGGATGTGCTGTTTGACAACGGCCGCCACGGCCGGGTGGTCACCGGTACCAACAAGCGGCCGCTGAAATCATTGAGCGACACCCTGAAAGGCAAACAGGGTCGGTTCCGTCAGAACCTGCTGGGAAAACGCGTGGATTATTCCGGCCGTACCGTTATCACGGTGGGCTCTGAACTGCGGCTGCACCAGTGCGGTATTCCAAAGAAAATGGCGCTGGAGCTGTTCAAGCCCTTTATTTATAATTATCTGGAACAAAAAGGCCTGGTTTCCACTGTCAAGAGTGCCAAAAAAATGGTGGAAAGAGAGGAAACCGAAGTATGGGATGCGCTGGAATCAGTGGTCAAGGAATATCCTGTGATGCTCAACCGGGCTCCTACCCTTCACCGTCTGGGGTTCCAGGCATTTGAACCCGTGCTTATAGAAGGCAAGGCCATCCAGCTGCATCCTTTGGTCTGCCCGGCATTTAATGCGGATTTTGATGGTGACCAGATGGCGGTGCATGTGCCCCTTTCTCTGGAAGCACTGCTCGAAGCCCGGGTGATGATGCTTTCCACCAACAATATTCTCTCTCCTGCCAATGGCCAGCCCATCATTGTACCTACCCAGGATATTGTTCTGGGCATATACTATATGACCCGGGCCGTGGCCAACCAGCAGGGGGCGGGCAGCATTTTTTCCTCCATTGACGAGGTCAGATACGCCTTTGATGCCGGAGAACTGGCATTGCACGCCAAAATCAAGGTCAGGATCGAAGGGGAAATCTATGACACCACCACAGGCCGTATTCTGCTGTGGGAAACCATTCCCGGCGACACCATTCTTGCATTGAGCAGAATCCGTACAGATGCGCTGGAAGACTGTGAAGCTGCCCTGGCAGAGTTGAGATCCGGAAAATCTTTTGAAAATGTCCTCCAGAAGTTTGCAGACGAGGAAATTAAAAAGACCAGGGGCAAGACAGATTTTATGACCCGAAAGGAATTCAAGAACCTCTTCCAGGTGTCGGATGTGGTGGTGGAGCAGTTGTTCGGCCTGAAACAGGAACAGTTTACCGATGTGCGGATGGTGGGAGATAAGTATACCATCTTTAAAGTGGATGAACGCAGAACCACCCTGCCTTTCAAACTGGTCAACAAACTCATGGACAAAGGGTCCATTGTCAATCTCATTGACTATGCCTACCGGAATATCGGGCTCAAGGAAACGGTCATTCTGTCTGACCGGCTCAAGGATATCGGTTATAAATATTCCACTCTGGGCGGATTGTCCATCTGTGTGGATGATATGATCATACCGGACCAGAAATGGGATATTGTTGCCATGGCGGAAAAAAATGTCCTGGATATCAAAAACCAGTATTCTGAAGGGTTGATCACCCAGGGGGAAAAATACAATAAGGTAGTGGATATCTGGGCCCAGGCCACAGATGACATTGCCAATGCCATGATGGAAGTCATGAAAAACCCCAGCGGTGCCAAAAATATCGAGGCCCTGGAAGGGCTCAATGCCATCTATGTCATGGCGGATTCAGGTGCCAGGGGATCCAAAGACCAGATGCGGCAGCTGGCCGGTATGCGTGGCCTTATGGCCAAGCCTTCAGGAGAAATTATTGAAAATCCCATCACCGCGTGCTTCAGGGAAGGGTTGACCGTTCTGCAGTACTTTATCTCCACCCATGGTGCCCGAAAAGGTCTGGCTGATACTGCTTTGAAGACAGCCAACTCCGGGTATCTTACCAGGCGGCTGGCCGATGTGGGTCAGGACTGCACCATTATAGAAGAGGACTGCGGCACCATCAACGGCATTGAAGTGGAAGCTTTGTATGAAGGCGGGGAAGTCATCCAGACCCTGGGAGAACGTATTCTGGGCCGGGTGATCCAGGAAGATGTCAGAGACCCTTATTCTGATGATCACCTCGTGGGTATTGATACAGAACTTACAGAAGCCCATGTGGCCAAAATTGAATCAGCCGGTGTGCAGAAAGTGAAAATCCGTTCGGTATTGACCTGCAATTCAAAGCACGGGGTGTGCTCAAGGTGCTATGGCCGGGACCTGGCCCACGGCGACACCGTGGAGATCGGTCAGGCCATCGGGATTGTGGCGGCCCAGTCCATTGGCGAGCCCGGCACCCAGTTGACCATGCGGACCTTTCACATCGGGGGTACGGCTTCCCGAAAGGTGGAAGTGGCGGAAGTCAAGGCCCGGGTAGGGGGCATTCTCACCTATAACGAAAATCTTCAGACCGTTACCACAGCGGCAGATGAAATCATTGTTATGAACCGCAAAGGCGGTGGTGTGACAATTGTAGGGGAAGACGGCAGAGAAAGGGCCAAGGAAAACGTGATTTACGGTGCCACTTTGCATGTGAAAAACGGGGTGCCCATTGAGCCGGGTGATATCATTGCCAGCTGGGATCCCTTTACCACCCCCATTATCACCGAGGTTTCCGGCAGGGTCAGGTTTGCGGACATCGAGATCGGCAACACGGTTCAGGAACAGATCGATCCGGTCACAGGCAAGGTCAGCCGGACCATTACAGAAGGCAAAGATTCTGAAACCAGACCCCGCATCACCTTGCGGGACCAGAGCGGAAAGGCTGTCAAGCTGCCGTCTTCCGGTGCAGCTGCCCGGTATTATCTGCCGGTGAATGCCATTTTGACGGTTGAAGAAGATGACCACGTCCTGGCAGGGGATGTTATTGCCAAGCTGCCCAGGGCCACCACCAAGACAAAGGATATCACAGGCGGTCTGCCCAGGGTGGCGGAATTGTTTGAGGTGAGAAAACCAAAAGATCCCACCATTCTGACGGAAATTGACGGAAATGTCAGTGTTTCCAAGGGAACCAAGGGCCGCCAGAAAGTCACGGTCACCCCGTCAGACGTGGGAGAGAAAAAAGAGTATGCCATCCCCAAGGGCCAGCATGTGACAGTGTATGACGGCGATTATATCAAGGCAGGGGATCCCCTGATTGCCGGCAGTGCAAATCCCCAGGATATTATGAACATCAAAGGGGAAGTGGCCCTGGCCAAGTACCTGGTGGACGAAGTCCAGGAGGTTTACCGGCTCCAGGGTGTGCGGATCAATGACAAGCACATTGAGGTGGTGATCCGCCAGATGATGCGCAGGGTTAAGGTGATTTCCACAGGCGACACCAATTTTATTCCGGATGAGCAGGTGGACCGGGTGCTGTTTGAGGAAAAGAACCGTGAGGTAGCCATGAAAGGCGGAGAACCGGCCAAGGGTGAACCCCTTATTCTCGGAATTACCAAGGCTTCTTTGTCCACGGACAGCTTTTTGTCTGCTGCTTCTTTCCAGGAGACCACCAAGGTGTTGACCCTGGCTGCCATAGAAGCCAAGTATGACGGCCTGAAGGGGTTGAAGGAAAATGTGGTCATGGGTCGCTTGATTCCTGCCGGCACCGGTTTTCCCGGGTACAGCCAGGTGGAGGTGGGCCTTGGGGAAACAGCACAGATGTAGGGAAAGATTAAAAACAACTTGACATTTTGAATTTTCATAAGTAATATTAAATATTTTGTCGTGTATGGCAATGTATTAAATCGATAAGGAGCGTTGAAAAGATTATGCCGACCATTAATCAGTTGGTGAGGAAAAGTAGAAAAAAAGCTGAGAAGAAGGTGAGCACGCCTGCTTTGAAGGGCGGCCCTCAGAAACGCGGTGTTTGTACCAGGGTGTATACGTCAACGCCAAAAAAACCAAACTCTGCTTTGAGAAAAGTGGCAAGAGTCCGCTTGACAACCGGCATGGAAATCGCTGCATATATCCCGGGAATGGGGCATAACCTCCAGGAGCACTCGGTTGTTCTGGTCAGAGGCGGCAGGGTCAAAGACCTTCCCGGTGTCCGCTACCATATCGTCAGAGGTGCGCTTGATACACTGGGTGTGGATGACAGAAGACAGGGCCGTTCCAAATACGGTGCCAAGAGGCCCAAATAAATATAATGGGTCTGGATGTTTTAATGGATAATATTGGGTGGACATGACACATGGCGGAAAAACAGATCATAGTTGAAAATTTCATGAAAAGCGCAACGCAGGAGCAAAAGCTTGCTGCAAAATTTGTAAATTGCGTGATGAAAAACGGCAAGAAAAATGCGGCCAGAAAGGTAGTGACCAAAGCGTTGTTGATGGCCGAGGATAAAATCGGCGAACCTGCCCTGGACGTGTTTAAAAAAGCACTCGACAATATCAGGCCTTCTGTGGAAGTGAAATCCAGAAGAATCGGCGGGTCCACCTATCAGGTACCCACGGATATCAATCCCGGCAGACAGACCGCCCTGGCTTTCAGGTGGCTGATCAATTTCAGCCGGAATCGCTCGGAAAAAGGATTTGAAAAAAAACTGGCTGCTGAGCTGATGGATGCATACAACCAGCGGGGCGGGGCGATCAAGAAAAAAGAAGATACGCATAAAATGGCAGAAGCCAACAAGGCGTTTGCCCATTTTAGGTGGTAAATATTAAAAAAATCCTGATAACATTCCAATGGAGGAATAGAGAAGATGGCTAAGGAGAAATTTGAGCGGAAAAAGCCGCACGTAAACATCGGCACAATTGGTCACATCGACCATGGCAAGACCACGTTGACCGCCGCGATTACAAAACATGCCGGGCTCAGGGGCAATGCCACCTATGTGCCGTTTGATGAGATTGACAAGGCGCCGGAAGAAAGAGAACGTGGTATCACCATTGCAACCGCCCATGTG
>DATFKQ010000018.1:0-10537 GCA_035268565.1 Desulfotignum sp.
ATGATGATCAAGGGAAATGACCCCAAAAATATCCGCCCCGGGTCATGGGAAGGGATGATCAGGAAGACGCAGACAGCCTGGATGCCCAGGATAAAATTCTCAAGGCCATGGCAGAGCGCAAAATGCGGGCTTATGTCGAGCGGCACCGGCAGACCATTGCCATTAAAGCGGACATTATCCTGGAGCACTTTATCCCCCATGTGGTGAACCAGAAAAAACTCAAGGGCAAAGCCAAAGGAATGGTTATTACCCAGAATATTGAAACCGCCATCCGGTATTTTCAGGCCATATCCCGGCTCCTGGAAAAAAGGGGGAATCCGTTCAAGGCATTGATTGCATTTTCCGGACAAAAGCAGGTGGACGCAATTGATTATACGGAAAGCGATATGAACGGGTTTGCCGAAAGCGAGACCAAAGAGCGGTTCGATACAGATGATTACCGGCTGCTGGTGGTGGCCAACAAATATTTGACCGGTTTTGACCAGCCCAAACTGGCGGCGATGTATGTGGATAAAAAACTGCAGGGGGTGATGGCGGTCCAGGCCCTGTCCCGGCTGAACCGGTCCGCACCCCATCTGGGCAAAAAAACAGAAGACCTGTTTATCCTGGATTTTTTCAACCGTGTGGAAGATATCCAGTCCGCTTTCGATGATTTCTACACGGCCACCAGCCTGTCCAGAGCCACGGATGTGAATGTCCTGCATGATCTCAAAGAAACCCTGGATGCAGAAGGCATATATGAATGGCAGGAGGTGGAAGATTTTGTGGAACATTATTTCAATGATGCGGATGCCCAGGAGCTAAGCCCTTTCATCGATACTGCAGCAGCCAGATTCAATACAGGCCTGGCACTGGAAGACCAGGACAAGGCTGATCTGAAAATCAAGGCCAAACAGTTTGTCAAAATATACGGACAGATGGCATCCATCATGCCCTATGAAATTGTGGCATGGGAAAAACTGTTCTGGTTTTTGAAATTTCTGATCCCCAAACTGATCGTAAGAGACCCCAAAGCAGATGAGATAGATGAATTGCTGAACGCGGTTGATCTGTCCTCGTATGGGCTGCAGCGGGTGAAACTGAATCACCGTATCCGGCTGAATGAGGATGAGACCGAACTGGACCCGCAAAACCCCAACCCCAGGGGTGCCCACGACGGTGATCCGGACCGCGATCCTTTGGATGATATTGTCCGCCGCTTTAATGAACGGTGGTTTCAGGGGTGGAGCGCCACCCCTGAAGAACAGCGGATCAAATTCATCCACATTGCAGACAGCATCCGGGCACACCCGGATTTTGATCAAAAGTACAAAAACAACCAGGATACCCATAACCGGGTGCTGGCGTTTCAGAAGATATTTGAAGATGTCATGCTCAAAAAACGGCGCAATGAGCTGGAACTTTACAAGCTGCTGGCCGGCGATGCTGCCTTCAAATCGGCAATGCAGCAAAGCCTTAGACAGATCGTTGACAGATAGCGTGATAGGGCCACAGGGATCTGCCCGGCAATCCAACGTGGCTTTAAAAGCCGGATGACCTGATCATCTCTGATCCGCACTACTTTGATAAAAAAGCGGTTAATGTTAATGGGGTCGGACCGAGCAAGAAGCCTGTCAATTAAGGGTATAACTTAAAAAACACCCCCTAAAACAGGTCTATAATCGCTTTTTTAGGGTCAAAAAGAGCAATATAGAAAAAGCCGAAAAATATGAACCAAATTCCCAACCATTAAAAATATTGTATCCTCAAAATAGACAGGCAATTCGAAAAATAAAATGAATTTACATATTTTTAAAAATATATTAAAATACATTTTGTTATTTGATATTTTGTAATAATAAAATAGAAAATGGAGTTTGCTATTCGATGTTATGTTAAACTATTTTAGAAACAAACAGGCAAGACTGATTCAGGCTGCGCCTGATACTTTTATCCGGGAACAATACTTAAAGAAAATATTGTCTCCCAACAGGCTTGTCGGAATTATTGGTCAAAGGGGTGTTGGTAAAACGACCTTGCTTTTACAATATCTTAAATCAAATTTTAGTATGAGCGAGTTCTTATACGTAAGTGCTGATGACATATATATCGCAGATACAACTCTTTATGATTTGGCGGATGCGTTTTCAATCATAGGGGGGAAGGTTATTGTATTTGATGAAATACATAAATATAAAAACTGGGCCCAGGAATTAAAAAATATTTATGATTCATTTCCTGAGATTGTGATCCGATTCAGTGGATCATCCATGCTGAATATTCTATATGAAAAATATGATTTGAGCAGAAGGTGCGTGACAGTTCATATGGAAACATTAAGTTTTCATGAATTTCTTGCACTCAGTGAAAAAAAGATGCTTACACGATATTCCCTGGATGAAATCATTAAGAATGGTTCACAAATCAGTCTTGACCTTGCGCTTTCCGATACCAATCTATACAGCAGTTTTCTTGATTATTTAAAATATGGGGCGTATCCGTTTTTTATTGAGGACAGAAGTGAATTCAAAACCAAACTTTTTAACGCGTTACAGAAGATCATCAATGAGGATATTCCTTCCTGCAACAAGATGGAGTATGGTCATGTTTCCGTGTTTAAAAGACTTATAGCAAAGCTTATTGAATCCGGAGTTCCGTATAAGGTGAATATTGCAAAATTATCCAGAACATTGGGGATTACACCCCCCACCCTGAATACGTATCTGGATATTCTGAATGACACGAAAATTTTTCATTCTATTAAAAAATATTCAACTAAGATTTCAAGAAAGCCTGAGAAGCTGCTTTTTAATAATACGAATATTCTCTATACATTTGCTGAAGAGTTTGGTGTTGATACCAATATCGGAACAGTGCGTGAAACATTTTTTGCCGGTTGTTTTCCCCAAATTTATTATTCAGATATTGGAGACTTCAGGGTTCAGGATATAATATTTGAAATCGGTGGAAAGAATAAGACGTTTAAGCAGATTCATGATGTAAAGAATAGTTATCTTGTTATTGATACAAACTATACAACGGAGAGCCGGAAGATACCGATCTGGTTATTTGGGTTAATTGATTATTAGAGGATATCGACTCAAACGTCTTGAGTGCAATTTATGAGATTAAAGTTGGCCATGTCTTGACTGATAGATATGGGGATACTTTGATTTCAACATCAAAAATGCACCGGATTTCACCGGAGATTTTCCAGTCAGGATAACAATACTGGAGGTATAAAATGCATGTCTATACATATTCCGAAGCGCGGCAAAAACTTGCGATTGTTCTTGATCAAGCCGAAAACACGGGCAAAGTTTTAATTCGAAGAAAAGATGGACGTACTTTTGCTTTGATTCCTGAAAAAACAGTGGCTTCTCCTTTAAATGTACCCACAATAAAAGCAAAAATTACAACAACGGAAATTGTTGATATCGTACGTGAAGGACGGGAGAGGTAGAACCCGCCCAAGGATGGCAGCTTTTCCGCCGCTTTGAGACAGGCACCTGTGAGCCTTGGCATTATCTCATGTTTAAAATCCGCAACCCTGCTTATAAAAAACAGAGAGCCAAATTATGAACCACGCTGTGCATAACAAGAACGTATTGCTGTCCAACAACAAGCAGCCCCATCGAAAGGGAAAGGTCTGGAGAAGCCAGAGAAGTGGTATAAAAAAAGTATGACCCGATGACAGATGACAGCCGCATACAGATCTACCAGAGCCCGGACGGGGAAAGACGAGTGGATGTCCGTTTTGAACACGAGTCGGTCTGGTTGACACAAGCCCAGATGGGTCAGGTGTTTGACACCACGCCGGAAAATGTACTGATGCATCTGAAAAACATCTATAAGACCGAGGAACTGGAACCGTATGCAACTGCTAAGGATTTCTTAGTAGTTCGAACCGAAGGTAAAAGGCGGGTTAAACGAAACCTCAAACATTATAATCTGGATGCAGTGATTTCGGTGGGGTATCGCGTGAACTCCAGACGGGGGGGTACAGTTCCACATCTGGGCCACTCAGCGGTTACGAGACTATTTGATTCAGGGCTATGCCCTCATCCAGAAGCGCTTTGAAGAAAATGCAGCAGAATTAAATCAGGCCCTTGCCCTGATACAGAAGGCGGCCAGATCGCCTGCCCTTGCAGCAGACATGGGGCGGGGTCTGGTGAATATCATGGGCCGGTATACCACCACCTTTTTATGGCTCCAGCAGGATGACGAAGGATTGCTTAAAGAACCGGGCGGTTTTTCCGGCGGCATCCTTCCCACACCAGGCCCAATAGATTGAATAAATTCTTCTCATTGACATGATTCTTGACAGATATTACTATGAAGTTTATACTTTTAAATATAAACTTCAAGAACTGGGGTGTTTTATGAAAGCCACCGCTAAAGACCTTCGATTTCACTCAAAAGAACTTTTAAATACTGTAAATCGAGGAGAGGAAGTTATTATAACATATAGAGGCAAACCTTGTGCCAAATTAGTTCCCTATGATGAGTTTAAAAGCGATACAAAAACAAAAACCAATCTGTTTGGAATATGGAAAGATAACGATATTATTGATGATGTTGATAATCATGTCCGAGATATAAGAAAAGGAAGATTTTAACATGATTGTCGATACTGATGTTTTGATCTGGTATCTAAAAGGGAATGAAAATGCATTTGAGGCCATTGAGGAGTTAAACAAATTTTCCATTTCAGTGGTAACTTACATAGAGCTCGTTCAAGGGATGAGAAACAACTATGAATTAAATAGTTTACGACACGCTCTTAAAACTTGGAATACCAAAATCATCTATATATCGGAGGATATTTCCGCAAAAGCAATGTTTTTTGTAGAACAACATTTTCTCAGTCATGCAATGCAATTGGCCGATGCCCTTATCGGTGCAACGGCCATCTTTTGTGGAGAGCCGCTACTTACTGCTAACGATAAACACTACAAGGTTCTTAAAGATCTTCAGATTAAAAAATTCAGACCATGATACTTAAGGGGGTGTTAAAAGCGCTTGTGTCCATTCATGGCTTGGATTTATCAGGAGTAAAATGCACGATATCGGCAAAATCATACTTATCCTTGGACTCCTGCTTGTCATCACCGGCGGGTTAATCCTGCTGTTTGGCAATTTTTTGGGCTGGTTCGGCAATCTGCCGGGTGACATCCACATCAAACGGGGGAACTTTCAGCTCTTTTTCCCCATCACCAGCATGATCCTGCTCAGCGGTTTTCTTTCTTTTGTCTTCTGGCTCATACGCAGGTTTTTTTGAGATAAAGACGGAGCCGGCCGGTCCATGGGCGGCTGCCGTCTCACGTTGGAGGAAGGCATATGGTATCCGGTACACAACAGGACAGGAGTGACAGGGTCGATGCCCTGGCGGATCGCCTCGCCTCCTGTCGGCGCGTCCTCTTTTTCGGGGAGATGGGCACGGGAAAATCCACCCTGGCCCTCGCACTGCTGCAGATACTGGCAAAGCAAAAATATTTCTGCCAGCTCCTTGAGCTGGATCCCGGCTCCCCTCCCTTTGGTGTGCCGGGTACAGTGAGCCGGGCCGGCTGGAGCAGCGACGGTCTGATCTGCAAGGATTACCAGGCGTTGTGCAGCCTTGATGCGGCCCGCTTCCGCCTGCCGCTTATCCAGGCTGCCCGGCGCCTGCTCACCGGCCTGGAAACAAAAGGCGGTGAGGGAGATATCCTGCTTATCGATCCTCCGGGTGTTGCACGCGGCGTGGGCGGGGCCGAACTGCTTACGGCCCTGGCGGAATTATTCGAGGTTGATACCGTCGTTGCCCTGTACCGGGAAGAAAAGGACATCCCTCTTAAGCAGGAACTTGCCGCACTGGCGGCAGAGATCGTTTTTCAACAGGCTTCTTCGGCTGCAAAAGCCGTGAAAAAGCCTGAACTGTTCGAAAAACGCACTAAGTTGTGGAACGACTTTCTGGCCGGGTCGGCTGAAGAAACCATTGCACTCGATGATGTTTTCCTCCTTGGGACACCGCCCCCCAGGCAGATACCCGGGGCATGGACAGGCAGGCAGGCGGCTCTTCTGGACAGCGGCGGCGAAACCATAGCCATGGGGGAGGGAATACGGCTGCAGGACGGACAGTTGTCGCTGAGAATGGTTTTTCGAAACAGGACCGAACCAGCCGGCCTGCTGGTCCGGGACGCCGGACGGAACACCAGGGGCAGCCTGCAGACCATCAGACGGGCGCAGGACAAAAGCAGGGCCGCTGGCAGCAGGCGGGAACCCGGGGGACTGACACCTCCTCACAGAACTGCAGAGGCGGGTTACAAACCTGTATCCAGCAATCTTGGTCCGGCATGGGCCACACTGGTGGGCGGCGCTGTCGGCGATCCGCTGGTCCATGTGCGGCTGCGCAACCGCAGGCAGAGCCTTCTCTTGGATCTCGGAGATGCGGGACGTCTGGCCGCCCGGGTGGCGCATCAGGTAAATCATGTTTTTCTCAGCCACGCCCATATCGATCATATCAGCGGTTTGACCTGGCTGGTTCGCTCCAGGCTCGGCCCTTTTGGTCCCTGCAGAATCTTCGGTCCCGCAGAAACCATCAGCCGCATCGAAAATTTCCTGGGAAGCATCACCTGGGACCGTATCGGCGACAGCGGCCCGGTCTTTGATGTATTTGAAATCACAGGCATGGCGCTGCGTCAGACACGCCTGCAGCCGGGCAAAAAGCCGTGCACCAGGGATTCCATCCCCATTGGGGACAACGTCATTCTCAAAGAGAAAAATTTCATGGTCAAGGCCGTGATCTGCGATCACAACATCCCTTCTGCTGCCTATGCGCTCCTCTTTCAGCCGGAAATCACGGTGAGAAAGGATCGGCTTAAAGCGATGGACGTTCCTGCCGGACCCTGGCTCGGCACATTGAAACAGTGCATCCAGGACGATACGCCTGAAGCTGAAATAGAGATGCCGGGCGGCAATTATGTCACAGCCGGAAAGCTGGCAGAAGCTCTCATCTTTATCCGGCCGGGAAAGAAGCTGGTCTATGCCGCCGACATGGCAGACACCCCTGAGAACCGGCGTAAGGTGACCGATCTGGCACGCGGAGCCCACACCTTCTTCTGCGAGGCTGCCTTTCTGGGGACTGACAGGGAAAAAGCCATGGACACCCAGCACCTGACAACCTTGGCCGCCGCAGAGATGGCCCGCCATGCCGGGGTGAAGCAACTGGTCCCCTTTCACTTTTCAAAACGCTACGCCCACAATCTTGATGCGGTCTATGAGGAGATCCGCCAGGCTGCCGGAGAGGTGCGGGTGCTTGGTCATCAGGGAAGGTAAGAGAGAAAGGGGGTGAATTTAATATAAGTCAGGCAAAATTATGATCATAGTGGTAACTTCGATGACAGCATGATGTATGCCAATCAGAAAGCACGGAAAAAGAAACCGCTGCCGGATCCCGGTCATCTTCACACAGGGTTTATGGCCGGGTGGATGGACAGCGAATGGAGAAACTGCCGGGTGTGCTTGTTCATGCGGTCTTTAAACAACTGGGCCACCCGGCCCATTACAGCGTATCCTGCCGTGTAGTCGGATGCAAACAGCTGCTGCATCTGCTCTCCGTACAAGGTGATCGCCTCACAGGGTTCGGTGCACACCGCAGTAAAGGTGGCAGAAGCATTTCCCAACAGCGCGGACACCCCGAAACTGCGGCCCGGGGTGATTTCATCCAGGGTCAGAATGGTGCCGGCATCAGACCGGGTGTTGAGACAGATTCTGCCTGTCGTCAGCATATAGACCAGGTGCTGCTCCTGGTTCTGGCGCACCAGTATGGTGTCCGGATCAAAGGTTTCCAGCCGGGCCAGGGGGCTGATTTTTTCCAGAATGTCATCCGGCAGATCCCGGAGAAACTGTATTTTTTTCAATAAATCAAGGGATACCATGTCAATTCCTCGGGGATGCGAGTCCCGGCATACCGTGCCTAATAGGCAGGGGTAAGTTTTTCAATATCATGGATGGATACTTTCATTTCCGGATGTTGTTCCAGGGTTTTCATGATCATCTTTGCCCGGATGTCCATGGTTTTTTTGTATTGCCGGGCCACGCCGGCCATCATGTAAAAGCCCAGTTCCGGGTTGGTTTCAAAAATTTTCTGCATCCGGGCCCCGGACAGGGTGATGGTTTCGCAGGGTTCCTGGCAGATGGCGCTGTAGGCGGCCGGTCCCCCGGAAATCAAAGCGGAAGACCCGAAGGTGCGGCCGGACTGGATATTTTCCAGGATCACGTCCACATCCGGGTTCAGGGCCACGGTCAGGGCCACCTGGCCCATGATGAGCATGTAAAAAGTGTCCACTGCCTCCCCCGCCTTGAACAGGCAGGTATTGCTGCTGAAAATGGACAGCTGGGCTTCCTGGCCGATAAGGGCCAGCAGGTGGTCCGGCATGGACTCCAAAATGAAAATCTGTTTTAAATCCTGTATTTTTACCATGAAAAGATCCTGGTTCCTGCCTTGTTTTACGTTAACACATACAGCAGAACAACAAATGAAACTGCCACTGCCGCACCAAGTCCGATGGGAAGGGTTCCCTGAGCCACATCATTGTACAGCCGCTGTTTTTTCAAGGCCAGGTGCTTGTCTCTGTATCCCTGGAGCAGCCACAGGTTGACGGAAAAAAACAGGGCCGTGTGTACAAGGATCTTGGAAAAAAAACTGCTGCACCCTTTGACCGCAGCCATCAGCATGGCTTCCGCCCGGCGGTTTGCCGCGTTCAGTCCGGTATCTGCCAGTCGAAAGGCGGCGCTTCCCAGTTTTCTGTAGGTCCAGTCCACATCCAGGTTGATGGATTTTATTTCCGGGGGATAATACCCGGAAAGGATCAGCAGGGCAAAGGCCAGGGCCCCGAACATGAGCAGCTGGAGCTGGCCCACCACATGGGCCCCGGTGTAAGGGATGTAGTCCACGGTAAAGGGCAGCAGGTTGTACAGGGGCTGGGGAAACACGCCGATGAAAATGCAGGCAAATGCGGCAATGCCCATGGCCAGCATCATGTTCCAGGAGGGGTCTTTGGCCCGGATGCCTGCATCATGGCCGAAAAAGGTGAAGAACGGCACCTTGATCCCGGCATGGTGGAACACGCCTGCAGAGGCAAACTGCAGCACCAGGTACACCAGCACCAGGTTTTCATTCACGGTTGCGCTCACCACCATGGATTTGGACACAAACCCGGAAAACAAAGGGAACGCGGAGATGGAGGCAGCCCCCACAATACAGAACAGGCAGGTCCAGGGCATGGTCTTGTACAGCCCGCCGATCTCGGTGCACTTGATTTTGCCGGTCATCTGGAGCACGGATCCGGCTGCCATGAACAACAACCCCTTGTAGAGGATGTGGCAGAAGGCATGGGCCACGGCCCCGTTCAGGGCCAGCTGGGACCCGATGCCGGTACCCACCAGCATGAACCCGATCTGGTTCAGGAGGCTGTAGGCCAGCACCCTTCGGATATCGTTTTCCAGGACCGCATAAAAAATGGGGACAAACACCATGAAGGCCCCGATCCAGATGAGCAGCTCTGTGCCGGGAAAGGTCCGGATCAACAGATAAACAGCTGACTTGGTGGTGAATGCACTCAAAAACACCGTGCTGGTGGGGGTGCCCATGGGATAGGCATCCGGGAGCCAGGCATGCAGGGGAATGGCGGCCGCATTCAGGGCAATGCCGATGAAGATCAGCCAGGAGGCCGGTCCGGACAGCCCGATATAATCAAAGGCGGTGGTGCCGGTCTGCTGGATGTACAGAACAATACCTGCCAGCAGAAACAGCCCGCCGACCAGATGCACAAGAATATACCGGAACCCGGCTTTACGGGCTGCATCCGTGCGGGAGGCAATGACCAGAAAGGTGGAACTTACGGCCATGACTTCCCAGAACAGGTACAGGGTGAGAAAATCTCCGGCAAACACCACCCCTAAGGTGGCACCGGCATACACAATGGCAGACACGTGCTGCAGATCATCTTTTACCTTCAGGGCAAACAGAATGCCCAAAAATGCCATGATGGTAAAAATATACCCGAACACCATGGACAGTTTGTCAATACGGCCCATGATCAGGGTGTATCCCCAGAACTCACAGGTCCAGATCCGGCCCATGGGGATGGTCATGAGGAGGTAAAAACTTACCACAGGAATCAGCAGCATATACACTGCCTTGGTTCTGCCCCGCAAAAAGGGGATCAAAACCGCTGCCACAATAAAGATCAGGGCCGGGGGCACAAGATTACCGGTCATAGTAATCCTCTTTTTTCATGACAACCATCCGCAGGAGTTTGGCTAAAAAAATGAGCAGCACACAGGAGAAAAACCCATACACCGCGGAAAATCCCTTGATCTGTTCAAAGTAAAACGCCGGATGCGGATGAATGAAAAATTCCGCAATCAGCAGCACCACCAGAGAACCGTAAAAACAGCGCAGCAGTATTTTTACATTCTTTGGTTTGTCAAAAATGGTCAACTCTTTTTTCATCTTACCACCTTATGCCCTGCAAACCGTGTGCAGTTCAACCGGCCCGGCCGTGGAATCAACACC
>DATFKQ010000019.1:0-2636 GCA_035268565.1 Desulfotignum sp.
TGTTGTCTCCCGGCTGGCAGAAACCTTTTCCCCTGAAGAGGTGGTCATGATTTCCATCGGCACCCTGACATTCATCAAACCGGTGATCAAGCGGATACGGGAACGCATGGCAAAGACCACGATTCTCCAGATGCCCATGGAGGCATGCGCCGGCAGGTTCAGCTATCCCTTTGAGATCAAAAACGCCCTGTTTTCCACCCTGTACCAGGCATTTCCCGACACCTGGAAAACCGCGGTGTTCTTTTATCTGTGCATGGAGGATGGGGATCTGTGGGAACCGGTGTTCGGCCGGTCCTACCCGTCCAATGCAGCTTTTGAACAGGACATGCTCGGGTCCTACCAGGAAAAAATTCAGGTTGTCCGGCAGAACCGGCGGCACTGATTTTTTCAATCAGGGCTGATATGATCGGACATCTCGGACAGGTTGATCTCCTGCTGGCCCTGTTTTTCAATTTTCAGCGCCCGGTTGCGAAAGTCCTGGTTATCAATCTTTTCCTTTACCCAGGCGTGCCAGACATCTTTTTGTGCGGTGATTACAGCATCAAAGTTTCGGGACGGATCAAACTTTTCAATCGCGTCATCCGCAATCCAGACACAGTAATGACATTTTTTCCCGCCATTTTTGAGAATGGTGAAAAAATAACGGAAGGTCTCACTTCCGGGCTTTAATCCTTCCTGGATCTCATAATTCTTATAGGTCCATTTTTCCTGCATGTTATCCCCCTTTGTTAATTCTATCCGCCCACCAGTTTCTCCAGCACCTTTTTTTCGGTATCATCCAGTCCCAGCAGATGAATCTCACGCAAAAGCTGTTCCCTGGTGCCGTTGCCTCCGGCATACCCGTTGAGGCGGGCGGCAGCTGTTGAGTTCACGATGTCGATCCGGTGTTGATAAAATGAATTGAGAAAATGGTTCAGGGCGGAATGTTTTAACAGGTACTTCTGGTGGTAATCTTCGGCAAGGGTGAAAGACTGCACCGGAACGATGTCGGTTTGAACTGTCCTGCCGGTGCGCTGTTCCAGGGCCTTTTTGGACGCCAGAGCCTGTTTCCGCTGTTTTTCGTTGTGGTAGAATACTGCATTTTTATATTGCGTGATGTTTGTCTGCCGGGTGAAGGTGTGGCTGTCCCACACGATATCCAGCAGCTGACGGTAGGTGATCTTTTCCGGATTAAAATCCACCTGCACGGTTTCAGTATGGTCACCGATACGCGCATAGGTTGGTGCATTCTTGCTGCCTCCTGCATAGCCCACCCGGGTTCTGATCACGCCTTCTATAATCCCGAACCGGGATTCAATACCCCAGAATCACCCAAGTCCAAAAGAGGCTGTCTCAAAAACATCCGGCCTGTTCCGGTCAATGGGCGCCAGGGCAGTGCCCGAAATATCACTGTCATTTCCAGCCTCATCCCTGGTCCGGGCATCGGCTGAAAAAACAGGAAAAACCATGAACATTGATAGCATCATATATTTCAGCAGGGTTGCCATATACCTATATTTCATTTTTCCATGTCCTTTTTTAGGAGGTTATGAGAAATACAATAAGCATGGTTTGGGAAAAAGGCAATACGGCAGGACCGGCCCATTGATCTGTCAGGCTTTCATCCATCTGCTTCTGGAAAAATTCAGATTGTACGTTTTAATAAATAAAACTGCTTGATTTTGCAAGGTCATCCAAGTAGGTTGGATCCTTCACATGTACGGCTGGTTCTGACAGCCAGACAGCGTTCATACTCTTGTGGATACTATTCCTGGAGCCGGCGAGCAGACTCGAACTGCTGACTTGCTGATTACGAATCAGCTACTCTACCACCTGAGTTACGCCGGCTTTTCCAAAGGTAACCTTATATATCAGGGCTTTTAAGTATTTTCAAGTAAAATATACTGCTCTTCATTTGCCGGTAAAAACCATACTTTTGGACACAAAATCGGTTCACTTTTTCCAATGCAATTTCAGCGCATTCAGGGGATTGGTTGGTTTGAGTTTTTTTGGATGTTTTCAGCTATTGATAAAAAAATGTTGCATAACCGGATAGACATACATAGTTTTTTACTATACAGCAGATACCTTGACCTGATTATTGAATAACCAATTATAGGCCAGTAAAATCGCAAGGAGTTGATACCCATGATTAAGAATATTTTTAAGGACATTAAAAATACCAGTGATGGCGTTGCAATAAAAAAAATGAAAGAGTTATTGATTAAGGGTGCAGAAGAAAAGGGAATAAACATGGGTGAACTTTTGACGCCGGCAGTTGACAAAAAACTGGAGGATCTGATCCGAACCATCATAGATGAACACGGTTATAAAAAGCTGGCGTCGGAAGGCTTTAAGACATATAGCAAAAAATAGCACCACAAGATTATTGGGCAGCGCAAAAAAGCAGTCAGACTGTTCTCATGATCAGATTGCAAAAAAAATCCGGGCACATGCTTCCGGATGCATCAACCATTGATTTTTCAGGTGATCCCCTGTAAAGCTTAGGGCAAAGGAGACACCTTCGGGGAGAAACAGATGCGCCTGGAATGCAGCGGTTTGAATTTTGCCTATCCTGAATCCGAGACCATGGTTATTCAGGACCTGCGGTTTGCCATGGACGGGCCCGGTTTTCACGCGGTCTTCGGTCCGTCCGG
>DATFKQ010000020.1:0-29382 GCA_035268565.1 Desulfotignum sp.
CTCTTTGGCTGATCTTGAAGGCAGGTTTGTTTATGTCGGGAAGTCTCATGAAAAGATTCTGGGATATGCCCCAGAAGAAATGATAGGGAAAAGCGTACTGGATTTTGTCCACCCTGACGATCGGCCGGCAATAACGGAAAAATTTGAACATTTTGTGCGGACAGGTGATATCGAAATCGTACAATACCGTTACAGGCAAAAGGATAACCATTATTTATGGTTTGAAACCATCGGGGAAATTTTAGTGGATGAAAATCAGAATCCCAAAGAGATTATTTTCAGTACCAGAGACATCACCGATAGAAAGCGGGTGGAGGCTGAAAATGAAAAACTTCAAGCCAAGCTCAATCAAGCCCAGAAGATGGAATCGGTAGGCCGACTGGCCGGAGGGGTGGCCCATGATTTCAACAACATGCTGGGAGTGATTCTGGGACATGTGGAACTTGCACTGGAAGAGATCGAGGCGAATCATGATCTGCATGCTGATCTGAAAGAAATTCAAAAGGCTGCTCAGCGGTCAGCGGATCTTACAAAACAGCTGCTGACCTTTGCCAGAAAGCAGACCATTTCCCCCCGGCGACTGGATCTGAACGATACAGTGGAAAGCATGCTCAATATGTTACGCCGGCTCATCGGCGAAAATATTGATCTGGTCTGGAAACCTGTTGTCCATATTTGGCCGATAAAAATAGACCCGTCCCAGATCGATCAAATTCTTGCAAATCTGTGTGTCAATGCCAGGGATGCCATTGCCGGCGTGGGCAAAGTCACCTTAGAAACTGGAAGAAAATCATTTGATGAGGAATATTGCAGTGAGCACCCAGGCTTTCTCCCCGGTGATTTTGCCCTACTGGCGGTCAGCGACAATGGAAGCGGCATGGCCAAAGACACCCTGGACAATCTGTTTGAACCTTTTTTCACCACCAAGGAGTTGGGGCAAGGCACCGGCTTAGGGCTTGCCACCGTCTATGGCATCGTCAAACAAAACAATGGTTTTATCAGTGTGTACAGTGAACCCGGACATGGTTCCACCTTCAAAATATACCTGCCCCGGATATCTGAAGAAGAAGACGTTGACAAGGTAGTTCCTGATGAGAAAAAAGTAGCCCCCAAGGGAACCGAAACCATTCTGCTGGTGGAGGATGAACCTTCTATTCTCAGGATGGCCCGGATGATGCTGGAAAGGAAAGGCTATGCCGTGCTGTCCGCGGCAACACCAGCAGAGGCCTTGGAAAAGGCAAAAAAACATTCCGATTCCATTGAACTTCTTATGAGTGATGTGGTCATGCCGGAGATGAATGGCAGAGATCTGGCAGAAAAGATCATTTTACTTTATCCTGAAATAAGACTGCTGTTCATGTCTGGATATACCGCAGATATTATTGCCAATCAGGGGGTACTGGATGAGGGGGTGGCTTTTATCCAGAAGCCTTTTTCAATGGCAGATTTGACAGAAAAACTGCGGGATGTTTTTGGGGATAGCCACGGATAAAAATCAGAGACAATTGAAATCAGAGACAATTATCCAAAAAAAATATTCAGGCTTGAATTTTCTGAAGGATACCAATGTTATTCAAAACCTGGTATGGTCTATTTGTTCAGGGATGATCGTTGCAAAAAGATTGAGTGTTGAAAAATTTCTTCATAAGCAAATTATGTTAAAGGGAGGGTTGGGAAAAGTGATTTGCCTCCTTCGCTGCCTGTTGTGTTTCGGTAAATTTGAAAACAGATTTTTTCAGCTGTGAAAAATTGGTGCATTGGACATTTGTTTTTATACGGAATTCTGGCGGTTATCAAGTATTATCAGCAGCATTAATTTTAAGGGAATGGCAGGGCAGAGGTGTTGAAGATGATTGAAAAGCCTTCATACAAAGAGCTGGAACAGCGGGTTCATGAATTGGAGAAAACAAAATCAGAACGTAAGCATATCAAAGCGCATCTGCTTGATGATGCAGCAAAATATAGGTTGCTTACCGAAAACATGAATGACATCCTCTGGACAGCCGATCTTGATATGAATATTACCTACCTGAGTCCCTCCATAGAGAAGGTATTGGGTTTTACTATCGAAGAGCGATTGAAGCAGTCCCCCCAGGAACAAATGCCTCCTGAAACACTTCAATTGACAGCAGAAAGGTTGGCCGAAGAATTGGAGTTCGACGGGGTTAGAAATCCCAAAAGATATTCTTGCCTTGAGATTGACTACTACCATAAAGATGGGTCTCTTAGGTGCCTGGATACTTCCCTGACCTTTATTCGGAGTGAACATGGAAAACCCGTTGGGATACATGGTATATCGAGAGACATCACCGACCGCAAACTGGTCGAGAAGGCTTTGCGGGAGAGTGAGAATAAATACCGGTTTATAACGGAATGGATAACAGACATAGTCTGGACCATGGATCTTGATTTAAGAACCACCTACGTGAGCCCTTCCATTACAAAGATGTTAGGCTTCACCCCAGAAGAGAGAAAGCAGCAGAAAGCCACAGAAATAATGACCCCGGAATCCTATTCAAAGGTTATGTCTGATTTTGCACAAGAAATAAAGAAGGAAGATCTGAATTCTGCAAGATCTGTAAAGATTGATGCAGAGTTTTATCACAAAGACGGCCACACTGTCTGGACGGAAAGTGTGGTTCGTCCGATTCTGGATCAAGACGGTTCAATCACGGGGATTCACGGGGTATCGAGAGACATAACCGAGCGCAAGCTGGCAGAGGAGGTGCTGCAGGAAAGTGAAGAAAAGCACCGCTACCTTTCCAAGATGCTCCGCCTGATATGTGACAACGTCCCGGATATGATTTGGGCAAAAGATCTGGAAAAGAGATTCACTTTTGCCAATAAGGCCATTTGCAGCAATCTGCTGAATGCAGCTGATACAGATGAACCCATTGGAAAAACTGACATATTCTTTGCGGAACGAGAGCGCAACCGCTTTCCAGACCATCCCGACTGGCACACCTTTGGAGAGATATGCCGGGACACCGACACCATTACAATAGAAAAGGGCGTGCCGTGCCATTTTAACGAATACGGCAATGTTAAAGGTAACTTTCTTTTTCTTAGTGTACACAAGGCTCCATTTTTCAATGAACAAGGAAAAATGATTGGGACAGTGGGCTCGGCACAGGATATAACGGAAAGAAAACTGGCGGAGAAAGCCCTCCAATACAGCCACGATAAATTCGAAGCCGTCCTCAACAATCTGGATTCAATTGTTTATATTGTCGATATGAAGTCATATGAAATACTTTTTTGTAACGAGTACATGAAAAAGGAGGTCGGCAAGGATTTTACCGGCAGAACCTGCTGGCAGTGTATCCATGAGAATCAAACTGGTCCTTGTGAATTTTGTACAAATGACAGGCTTATTGACGGGGATGGGAATCCTACAGGACTTTATATATGGGAATTTTACCATAAAAAAATGAACAAATGGTATGAATGCCATGACCAGGCCATTCCTTGGACAGACGGGCGGTTAGTCAAAATGGAAAAAGCCTTTGATATCACAGAACAAAAAAAGATGAAAAATAACCTTGAAGAGCTGGTTGAAGAACGAACTTCTGAATTGAAAGATACGAACACCGCTTTAACAATATTACTAAATAAACGAGTGAAGGATCAAGAAAACATTGAAGGTAAATTTCTTGCCAACTATCAATCTTTGATAGAGCCTCTTTTAAATAGATTGAAAAAAAACACAGCCAATAAAAATCAACACAATTTATTGGAGATACTTGAATCAAATCTTGCAAGCATGCTCTCTCCATTTTCTCAAAAGCTCACTGATCCAATGATTCAATTAACGCCGAAAGAACTTCAAATTGCCTCTTTTATCAAACAAGATTATTCAAACAAAGAAATTGCAGAAACCTTCAATTGTTCAGTCCGAACCATAGACACCCACAGAAACAATATTCGCAAAAAACTGGGCATTAAAAATAAAAAGGTAAACCTTAAAACATATTTAATGACCTTTCACTAAAATTTAATAAAAGCTTATTTTGACTAAGCATTAAATAGTCTTTTTTTCAGCAGATATGATTGTTGCTTTGCAGTGTCTTAAGGTGTATATCCCAAAATATCATGTAGTTTTTTATTCATTTTGGGATTTAATATGAAATCCAAGGAAACCTCTAAAGTGCTTGTCATTGATGATGAAACAGCAATCTTGAGAATGCTGGCCATGGCCTTGTCCAGAAAAGGGTATCAGGTAGATACAGCGGACAGCGGTGAAAAAGGCCTGAAAAAACTGCAGTCCAATGATTACGGTCTGGTGATTACCGATATGGTGATGGGCAGTATGTCTGGAGACGATGTGCTGGAAAATGTCAGAGAACTGAAAGGGGGCAGTATCCCAGTGATAGCAATGTCAGGCACCCCCTGGCTGATGGATGAGCACCAGTTTGATGCAGTCCTTCCCAAACCCTATTCATTGAAACTGCTTTTTGAGATTATGGAGAATATGATATCTCCTACAAGTGCTTGAATGGCCAGTAAAAACCGGCTTATGTGGGCACCGGGAACTGTTTCCGGATGACAACTTATTTCATCCCATCGCCAGAGCGGTCTGCCGGGCCTGCATTCTGCCCAGAAAAGAGCTGTTACGCCGTGAAGTACTTGACAGCCCGGTTCATGTGAGTGACTGCAATCACGATAACAGCATGTCTTAGCAAGGCTTTCAATCTCTGGAAAAGCAACTTCCAAGCCACCCCCCATCATCCCAGAACCCTATTTTTTCTAATACAGGAGATATGATGATTGAAGCACTGGTCCATCATCACCGCACCATCATAATAGTAAAGGTTATCATGTATTTCCCCCATATGCCGTTATTCGGCCTTCATATGGAGGCATTCGGCCTGTTCAAAATTTCTGTTTTTTTTGCAGTCTTGACCGAATTTACATGAACCAAGGCAGTGATATGGGTGAAACTCCTTATTTACCGTCCGGGGTAATGCAGTTGAAAATATCAAGAAATAAAAATTACTGAAAACAAGGAAAATTTCTGCCATGACCAGATCATCCAGCACCGGAAACCCTGACAGCGGCAACCATGATCACCAGCGCAAAGGCCAGGAACAAAAGGAGCACCAGGGCCGGCACAAACAGCAGCCAGAAGACCAGGGCGCGCAGGAACAACAGGAAGAGGAAGGTCACCAGCATCAGGAGCAGGAAGACCAGGATACCCAGGGCCATGACCACTCGGATCACCATGCACATATGGTGGCTGATTTCAGGCGCAGGTTCTGGGTTTCTCTGGTTCTGGGCATTCCCATTGTGCTGCTCTCTCCTTTGATCCAGCAGTTTATGGGGGTAAAAGGCCAGTGGGACTTTCCAGGTGATGCCTATTTTCAGTTCGGGTTTTCAACCATTGTTTTTTTCTATGGGGGATGGCCGTTTTTAAAAGGGCTGGTGGACGAGCTCAAAAAAAAGAACCCAGGCATGATGACCCTGATCGGCCTTGCCATCTTTATTGCCTATGCTTACAGTTCGGCTGTGGTGCTGGGTCTTGAAGGAAAAGTGTTTTTCTGGGAACTTGCCACCCTTATTATCATCATGCTTCTGGGTCACTGGATTGAAATGCGGTCTGTAATGGGGGCTTCCGGCGCTCTTGAAGAACTGGTCAAATTGATTCCCTCCACCGCCCACCGCATCACTGCAGACGGCGATACCGAAGAGGTCAAGGTATCTGATATCAAAAAAGGAGACAAGGTCGCTGTCAAGCCGGGGGAAAAAATCCCCACAGACGGGGTCATAACAGATGGACGTACCAGCATTGATGAATCCATGGTCACCGGAGAAAGCAGGCACGTGGAAAAAAACACAGGTGATGAGGTTATCGGCGGCAGCATCAACGGTGATTCAGCCATTGAGGTGGAAATCAAAAACACCGGTGATGACACCTATCTTTCCCAGGTTGTGGATATGGTAAAAAAAGCACAGGAATCCCAGTCCAAAGCACAGAATACAGCAGACCGCGCAGCTTTCTGGCTCACCATCATCGCACTTGCCTCAGGCGGTATCACCCTGGCTGCATGGCTGTCAGCTGGCAGAGAGTTTGTTTTTTCCCTGGAACGGATGGTCACGGTGATGGTTATAACCTGTCCCCATGCCCTGGGCCTGGCAGTCCCCCTTGTGGTGGCGGTATCCACTGCCATGGCAGCCAAAAAAGGCCTGCTGATCCGAGACCGCACTGCTTTTGAAAAAGCAAAAAATCTGGAAGTTGTGGTTTTTGACAAAACCGGCACCCTGACCCAGGGGCGTTTCGGTGTTTCTGATATTGTCAGCCTGGGCAGTCTTTCTGAAGACGATATTCTGGGCCTGGCCGCCGGATTGGAAAGCCGGTCTGAACATGCCATTGCCAAAGGAATTGTGACAGCTGCAAAAGACAGAAATATTGATATTCCTGATCCTGAAAACTTTGAAGCCATTCCGGGGAAAGGGGCCAAAGCCACGGTGGCAGACAAAAAAATAAAGGTGGTCAGCCCGGGCTTTCTTCAGGAAAATGACATCAGCGTGGAAAAAGAGCACAAGGACAGGATCGATCATTTGGCGGAACAGGGAAAGACCGTGGTCTATCTGCTGTCGGAAGACAGACCTGAAGCAGTGCTGGCCCTGGAAGACATGGTCCGTGATTCAGCCCGGAAAGCGGTCCGGGAATTACAGGAAATGGGCCTGAAGGTGATGATGCTCACCGGTGATTCAGAAGCAGTGGCAAAAACAGTTGCAGATCAGCTGCACCTGGATGACTATCTGGCAGAGATTCTGCCTGATGAAAAATCAGATCAGATCAAACAGATCCGGCAGAACAGCCAGGGAGTCGCCATGGTGGGAGACGGGGTAAACGATGCCCCTGCCCTGGCTGAAGCTGATGTGGGCATTGCCATCGGGGCAGGAACAGATGTTGCCATGGAAGCTGCCGATATTGTACTGGTGCGCTCTGATCCCGGGGATGTTGCTTCGGTTATGAAACTTTCCCGGGCAACCTACAGGAAAATGGTACAGAATCTCTGGTGGGCCGCCGGATACAACGCCATTGCAATTCCCCTGGCAGCAGGCATTTTATATCCTGTTTATCAGTTTCTGCTGCCCCCGGCAGCAGGTGCTGTTGTCATGTCCCTTTCCACAGTCATTGTGGCGGTGAACGCCAAACTGCTGTCCACATAGATGCAAGATTAAATTATCCCGCATTTCCCATTGCATAATTGCCATGGGCAGCGGGGAGTCCGGCAGAAAAATGAGCATGTAAACCATTTGGTATCTGACTTATGTCCATCGACATCATCATCGTCTTCTCCCTGGTCCTCACCGCTTTGATCCTGTTTGCTTCGGAGATCCTCTCCTTTGATGTGGTGGCGCTGATGATCATGACCCTTTTGATGTACACAGGTATCTTGACCACGGACGAGGCCCTGTCCGGTTTCAGCAACCCGGCCACCATCACCATCGGGGCCATGTTCGTGGTCAGCGAAGGGATCCGGCGGACCGGGGTCCTGGAAATCGCGGGGAACTATTTCAGCGTCCTGGGCAGCCTCAATTACTGGATCGCTCTGGCCCTGATGATGCTGATCATCGCGGTGATCTCCGCGTTCATCAACAACACCGCCGCAGTGGTGATCTTCATTCCGGTGATCATGTCCACGGCCCGGGAGATGGGGGTGAGCCCGTCCAAACTGCTCATGCCGCTGTCCTTTGCTTCCATGTTCGGCGGGGTCTGCACCCTCATCGGCACCTCCACCAACATCCTGGTCAACTCCATTGCCAAAGATAACGGCCTGGAGGGGTTCGGTATGTTCGAGTTCTCCCCCCTCGGCCTGATCTTCCTGGCTGCCGGGTTTGCTTTCTTTTTCATTGCGGGGTTCCGGTTGGTCCCCGCCCGCCGGAAGGACGAGAGCCTGACGGACAGCTTCAAGATAAAGAAATACCTCACGGAGGTCATACTGAATGAAGCATTCGATGCACAAGGCAAAACTCCCGGGGAAATCATCCGGCAGTGGGATGTGGATGTGGATGTGGTTCAGGTGTTCCGAAAGGGGAAAGCCCCCGGTGCACAGCGTTGCCAGATGGCCCTGGAAGCGGGGGATGTCCTGCGCATCCGCGGCAATCCCCGGGAGCTGGACAAACTGATCAGAGCAGATGCCATCTCGCTGAATCCGCCGCGGAAATGGGGGGACCGGCATCTGGCCGAAGGCGATTACGCCCTGGTGGAGGGGGTCATCGCGCCGGATTCGGAACTGACCTCCAAGACCATCGGGGAGATCAACTTTCCGGAACGGTTCGGCGCCATTGTGCTGGGCATCCGGAGCCGCGGGGAACTGCAGCACGAAAAACTCAAAAAGATCCAGCTCTGGGGCGGGGATTCGCTTCTGCTGACCGTCGGCTACGACCAGCTTCCCAATCTCAGAAACGATCCCTCTTTTGTTTTTGTCTCCGACGTGAGCGTCATTGACTACAAAAAAAACAAGATACCCCTGGCCCTTGCCATCCTTGCCGGGGTGGTGGGCGGTGCCGCACTGAACCTGGCGCCCATCGTGGCCACCGCCGCCGGCGGTGCGATTCTGCTCATCATCACCGGGTGCGTGACCAGCCGGCAGGCATACCAGGCCATCAACTGGAAGGTGTTGTTTCTGCTGGCCGGGGTCATCCCCCTGGGGACGGCCATGAACAAAACCGGGGCAGCCCAGATGCTGTCTGATTTCGTTCTGGGATTTTTTGGCGCCTGGGGTCCCCAGGCGGTGCTGGCCGGGCTTTTTCTGCTGACCATGCTGTTGACAGAAATGATCTCCAACCAGGCCACAGCCGCCCTGCTGGCACCCATCGCCATCCAGGCGGCCAGCCAGCTGGGCGTTGACCCGCGGCCGTTCCTGCTGGGGATCACTTTTGCAGCCTCTCTCAGCTTCATGACTCCCATGGGTTACCAGACCAACACCCTGATCTACGGGCCCGGCCATTACAAATTTACGGATTTCACCAGGGTGGGGGTCTGGCTCAACCTGATCTTCTGGGCCATCGCCACGGTTATGATTCCGGTTTTCTGGCCATTTTAGCAATATAAAACACAAAAAAATTCTGATGAGAAACTGTTCAAAACACAGTTTATTCCTTGTGGGGGGCGGTTTCAATAATGTGATCGAATAAATGGTCCTGGATATGATCCCATCCGTCACTGTCTGTTATGGGAAGGGTTCGATCATTATCCGTATGATGATAGTCAACATATTGGTTTATCTGGGGTTGTTTTCTTTTTAATGTTTCCCACAGGTCCTTTGGTTCATGGTCTCCGGCAAGGGCTGCAATGGCATCAACGATGTATAATTTGCCGTCAGCAGTAAACCGCACCGGCATCTCATTTAATTTTATCTGCATGGGTATCTCCTTTGGTGCAGGCACTTTTGTTCCAGGATGTCCCGGATGTCCCGCTCTGGTGTTTTCTGGGCATAATGGTAAATTTTTCAAAATTTTGTTTGTGCTGTGTGTCCGTTTTTTTTTAGGATTTAAATTTTTTTTCTGCCGATAGATTACAAAGATTGAATTGGCATCGATTTTTTCCATCATGAAATAGATACCATCTGAAAACAATAGGTAGAAATATGTATTTTGTTTGTTTTGTTTTTGCTTTTCCTTATATGACCGGTTTTGTTGCGTCAGATAAGTGCGGGTCGAAAAAACTGAAAATGGGGGATTTTATTCTATTTTTTTGCCGGCGGTTTTTTCAATTCTGTCTATTATCCAGTCGGCAAGAAATTTTTGGGCGGCAGTGCCGGTATCTTTGCGGATGAGGTGAAGGGAGAGTTCGGCCCGGGCCATGGTTTTATGCCCTCCGGCAGAACCGTATTTTGAGAAAGCTTCCTTTGCAGTGTTGCCCGCACCTTTGCGCAGGCCGTCGTTTCTGAGAATAATAATGAGTTTGCGGTCCATGACCCCGGAAATAATGGACCAGTTAACCCCGGCAATGGACAGAAAAAAGTCTGCCACCACCACCAGTTCATCCGGTTTGGAAATTGTTCCGGCATGGTAAAAAACCCGGTTGTTGACCTCCCGCCGTTTTTTAATGGCAACCCCTAAAAAATCCAGGTCTTCGTTGGTGAAAAACGCCCGCTCCACTTTGGTGACGATATTGTTGTCGGCAAATTTATACAGATACTGAAACGCCCGGATATCCTTTAATGTGGCCTGGCGGGTAAAGCTTGCGGTATCGGTTTTAATGCCCATCATCAAAGCAGCGGCAAGTTTTCCCGACGGTTTGATGTTCCAGGATTTGAGGTATTCGGTAAGGATGGTGGCACAGGCCCCGTAATCAGGCCTGATATCTGTATAGACCGCCTCAGGAGCGGACACCGGGTGGTGATCAATGATGGCATCATAGGTGACGCCGGCAAATGCCGCATTATGATCCGGCTGGGAATCCACAATGATAAAATGGTCAAAATAGGTTTTGTCCAGTGATGCAAGGTCAACCAGTCCGGCATCTGTGAGTTCAATCAAGGTAAGGTTGTCCGGCCGGCTGATACGGTTGAAATGGGCAATGGCCACTTCTGATACATTGCGCCACAACAGCCGTTTTACTGCCATGGCAGAGGAGATGGCATCTGGATCCGCATTGATGATCACCAATACTTTTGCATTGGTTTTAAGCTGCTTTAAAAACCGTTTAATTTTTTCCCGGGTACTGCTCATAAAGAAATCTTTTGTGTCTGGCTGCTGCTCATAAAGGAATTTTTTTTGTATGGTTGCTGCTGAAAAACAAAACAAGTGTAATAAAAGTATACCCTATAATGGCCAGAATGGCAAACCACCCGTAAAACACCCCCAACGGTGCCAGGACAAGGGCGGTGAGCCAGTGTATGAAAATCACGGTGGGGGAATGCAGCTGGATGGGAAAATCATCAAACCTGCAGATAACGGCCAGCCCGCAAAGGTTCCAGCCATAAAGAGAGGCGAATACATGCAGGTGCAAAAGCCATTTGGTCTTTTCCGGATCATAACTTTCCGACATCTGAAATAAAATATAGGCGATTCCGGTGATGGCGGTGACAATCAAAAACCCGATGCCCGAGGTCAGAAACATTTTCTGCTGCATGGACCTGGCAAAGGTATAATACAGATAAAACACCACCATCACGGCTGCAAACAAAGCAGATGTTACAAAGATCTGGGGGATAAACCGCTCCAGCAGAATAAACACAAAAAAAATGATCACCCCCAGGGTGATGGTCCAGAAAGACAGCTCCATAAACACTTTATAACCGGAAGTTTCAATTTCTTTGAGCATGGAAAACACAAGGGACAAGGTGATCAATGATAAGGGAAATGAAAATCCCAGAAAAAAAGTGTTTAACACCAGCTTTTCCATATATACCCAGTGAAAATATTCATTGTTCAAAATCACTGCAGAGGCCATGCCGATACCGATGGACAGACACAGCAGGGATGCCTGATGAAATTTATGGGACACAGACACGCTTTTTTGGAAAAACTCTTTGGGAAACCAGGAAAATTCATTGACCCGCACTTTTTCCACCAGAAGGCACAAAAAAAAGGAGATTGCCAGGGTCACAGGATACAGTTTTAAAAATGCGGAAAATGCATAAATCAAAGAACCGGCAAAAAAAAGCCGTACCGTGTTGGAGACCTGTTTTTGTCCCTGGGTGTAGTACAGCAGAATGGAGCCGCCTGTGCACAGGTTGAACAAAAAGATGTGCAGGCGCTCAAAGCTGTAGTGCTGCAAAGGAAAATAAATATGCACAAACCCGAAAACCAGGGCGGTTATCATCAAAAAAGAAAATAATAATTTCAAAGGAGCTGTCATGGAAACATTCCGTTTTTATCAGGTCAGGGGTTTCACCGGCCCAGCAGATGCCTGAGGGCAGGGGCCAGTGTATCGTGCTGAAATACAAATCCGGCGTCCAGCAGTTTTTGGGGCACAACCCTGGCACTGGTCATCAGGGTTTCTTTGCCCATATCTCCCCAGAGCAGGCTTGCAGCCCAGCCGGGAATCACAAAAAAGGCCGGCCTGGATACCACCCGGCCCAGGGTCTTTGTGAACCTGCGGTTGGTAACGGCATGGGGCGCTGTCAGGTTAACCGGACCCTGTACTGCCTTGTTATCCAGGATGTGCAGAATGCTGCCCAAAGTATCATCCATGCTGATCCAGCTCATATACTGGTATCCGTCCCCGAGCCGGGCCCCGCACCCGGACAGGAATGCAGGCATCATCCTGGCCAGGGCCCCGCCGGCCGGGGTGAGCACCACACCGATGCGCAGCTGGACCACCCGGATGCCGGCATCTGCTGCCGGCAGGGAGGCCTGCTCCCAGCTGTGGCAGACCCGGGAAATAAAGGAATCCCCCATGGCAGATGTTTCGGTGAGAACGGCATCCTTTCCTTCTCCGTAATACCCGATGGCGGATGAGGAAATAAACACCGCAGGTCTGCGGTTCATGGCTGCCATTTTTTCCACCAGCAGCCTGGTGGGCTGTATCCGGGAGTCAATGATCTTCTGCTTCTGTTTTTCGGTCCATTTCCCCCGGGAAATATCCACGCCGTTGAGGCTGATAACCGCATCCACCGGCCCGGCTGCGGCCATGTCCAGAATACCCTTGACAGGATCCCAGAACATTTCATCCGGTGCCAGATCACTGCTGCGGCGCACCAGGCGGATCACCTCATGGCCGCAGGTGCGCAGAAAAGGCACCAGCATGGAACCGATGGTACCGGAAGCGCCTGACACCAGAATCCGCTGGCGCTTGACCTTGTCTGCATAGTGGGTCAGATCATATGCCAGCACCCGGTGCCGGTAGTCAAATATCCGGTCCAGCTCTTTGCGCACATGGCCGTAAAAGGGGCGGGCCAGAAAACCCATGGGCAGCTGCCAGGCAACCTGATCCTCCATGACGGCACTGTTTTGGCCGTCAGGATGAAACAGATGGGTGTGCTCCCATCTGGCAAACGGGCCCTTTGTCTGCCGGTCCCTGAACATCCGATTTTCCTGAAACGCTATGTGCTCCGCCTCCCAGTCCATGGGAATGCCCAGCACCCGCATGTCAAACCCCACCCGCACCCCTTTGTCAATCCCGTTTCCCTGCCGCCACTTGAGCCTGAGCGGTGCCCAGGGAGGGGTGAGCCGCATGATGGCCCCTTCTCTGGCATGCCAGGCAAACAATTGCGCAACCGGCACATCTATTCTGGACTGTTTTGTAAATACCTGCATATGCTGGATTTTCCCAAATCATCATTGATTTTACCCAGGGTATATTATATTAATAGTCTCCAAAGTGAAAACCTTTTTTTATCCAGGCTGCCGGGTCCTTTTTTCCGGCACACTCTTTGCAAGACCTGTAATGGGTAACATGTTCTACTGGTTTTCGGCAATGGGCCGACAGCCTGGAGGACAACAGGAAAATATCAATCGCTAATGAATGGAGGAATAAAAATGGACAAATGGGAATGCCCGTGCGGATATGTGTATGACCCTGAAGAAGGGGATCTGGATAATGGTATAGAGCCGGGAACTGCCTGGGAAGATCTGCCTGAATCCTGGGTCTGCCCCCTTTGCGGTGCGGAACAGGAATATTTTGAAAAAGTGGATTAACCGGAGGTTTCATGTTTACACCCATTAAGATTGCTGAAGGGATCTATTCAGTGGGGTGCCGGGACTGGGATATCCGTGATTTTCACGGGTATTCCACTGATGAAGGCACCACATACAATGCCTTTCTGGTGCAGGGGGAAAAAAACATCCTCATTGACACGGTGAAATCAGGTTTTGGAGAGGAGATGCTGGACAATATCAGCCGCATTCTGGACCCGAAAAAAATTGATGCCGTGATCAGCAACCATACGGAAATGGACCATTCAGGAACAATTCCCCTGGTAATGCACAAAATCGGAGAAGACAAGCCCCTGTATTGTTCCAAGATGGGGGCCAAAAACCTGAAAAGCCATTATAAAAAAGACTACAACTATCAGGTGGTGGGATCAGGAGAAACCGTCACACTGGGGAACCGGACATTTTCTTTTCTGGAGACCCGGATGCTGCACTGGCCGGATTCCATGTTCACCTATATGCCTGATGAAAAAATTTTGTTTTCCAGTGATGCCTTTGGTCAGCACTATGCAGGGGACAAGTTCTTTGATGATGAGATCGGAGAGGAGATCATGCCCCATGCGCGCAAGTATTATGCCAATATACTGCTGCATTTTTCTCCCCTGGTCCAGGCCCTGCTGGCGGATGTGGCCGGGATGAACCTGGATATCCGTATGATCTGCCCGGATCACGGCATCATCTGGCGCAAAGACCCTGCAAAAATCATCACTGCCTATGACCGGTGGTCCAGGCAGGCGCCTGCAAAAAAGGCATTGGTTATTTTTGATTCCATGTGGGAAAGCACCGCTAAAATGGCCCGGGCCATAACCAGCGGTATCGAGTCGGAAGATGTGCATGTGCGGCTGATGAATACCCGCAAATGGCACAGATCCGACATCATGACCGAGGTGCTTGATGCCGGCGCACTGGCGGTGGGGTCCCCTACCCTCAACAATGGTATTTTTCCGGTGATTGCCGATGTCATGACGTATATCAAAGGCCTGCGGCCCCAGAACAAAATTGCTGCAGCATTTGGTTCCTACGGCTGGAGCGGAGAAGCGGTAAAAATATTGAACAAAGAGTTTGAGGAAATGAAATGGGACATGGTTAGCGACGGGGTTAAGGTGCTGTATGTGCCGGATGCCTCTGATCTTGCGCGCTGCTTTGACCTGGGGGCTGTTCTGGCAAAGACCCTGAAGGAAAAACTGGCGCAGTAAACCCGCAACAGGGAGGTACGCAGGCATGGCCAATGAATTCACAGCCAATGATATTTTTGATATTGCCATTGAAATTGAACAAAATGGCGCCAGGTTCTACAGAAAAGCTGCCAATCTGGTGGACCAGGACATTCACAAACAATTTTTAACTTCCCTGGCAGACATGGAAGATGACCATGAAAAAACCTTTGCCGCGATGAAGGAACAGCTCGAAGGTGCAGAAGCGGCAGCTACGGTGTTTGACCCGGATGATGAAAACACCCGGTATCTCAAAGCCCTGGCAGACACCCGGGTATTTTTCCAGAAAGACCAGCCTGAACCCAGCATGAAAGGGATCCTGACCGCAGCCATTGCTGCTGAAAAAGATTCCATCTCGTTTTACCTGGGCATCAAGGAACTGGTGCCTGAAAAACTGGGAAAATCCAGGGTCCAGGATATCATCAGAGAAGAGATGCGCCATATCCAGCTGCTGGCGGGAAAACTCACGGAGTTTGCCTGATGACGTTTTTAGCTGTTGGCTGTTAGCTGTTAGCTTTTAGATTTCAGCCGGTAATAGCCCGCAGGTAACAAAAAGCCCCGGGGACCTTATTTGGGCCTCCGGGGCTTTTTTTATACGGGTTTATATGACGGGTATCAGGCTTTCCACAGGCCGTGCAGGTTGCAGTATTCTCTGGCAACCACTTTGGCGGCATCGGTTTTAAAGGTTGCCTCTGGGGCACTGTCCGGTGTCAGCATCTGCCGCTGGACAAACATGTTATCTTCACTGGCCAGCTCAATCCACTGGATATAATGTTCACTGGTCATGGGATGGGGGACACTGCCGATCTTGACCTTGTATCCGCCTTCGATCTTTTCCACCACCGGCACATGTTTTTCCACTGCTGCATCCACTGTGTTTTCCACCAGCCGTTCCATGGGTTTGCCGCAGCATGTGACCGGGGGCTGCTCGCCATGAAGGACCTGCACGATATTGCCGCATTTTTCGCACTTGTAAATACCCATTTTTTCTGCCATTTTCTACTCCTTTTCTATGTTTGGGGTTGGATTATACCTGTTGTTTTGGCCCGCACAGAGACAGGGGCCAAGCGATGTAACACTCTCTTATTTCTTTATCTTATTTCTATGCCGTTTACAAATATTTTGTCAGTATTGTCCGGTTGTTGTGGATAGGCGTCCATTATAATCCGGTGCATCCACTCTTTTGCCAGCCGGGTGTCATCCTGACTCACCTCCCTGAAAACAGAGGCGATCTGGAAATACAGTTCATTTACGGATTTCTGCGCACTGTAAAAGCTGATTACCTGCTGTCCATGGCTTTTTGCGTCCTGGTTCTGCAGTATCTTTTCTTCTGGCATGGTTTCCTTCTTTCAGACTGGTTTACTTATTTTTGCATGCACATTTGTGCATCCATAATTACTACATAAGCAACCATCATGCCAAAAAAACGGACAGGGATAATTGACTGCTGCTGATGCGGTGCCCTTGCGGATCCACCGCCCTCAGGGATGCCCTGCATCCGGACTGAGATCCGCGGCTCTGACAGCCCTGAGGCAGGGCATCCCGGAGGGCTCCTTCAGAGTTTTGCCTGTCAGCCCCTTCCTGCCTATACCTTGAGCAACTCAGATATCACAGAATCTTTGCAATGGCGGCTTCCAGCTGTTCTTTTGGCAGGGCCCCCACCAGGGTGTCCTTCACCTTCCCGTTTTTCACCAGGAGCATGGTGGGAACAGAAGAAATGGCAAACCGTGATCCTGTACCGGGATTTTCATCCAGATTCAGCTTGGCCACCTTTAACCGGCCCTGGTATTTTTCGGCCAGGGCATCCATGATCGGCCCCACCGCACGGCAGGGTCCGCACCAGGGTGCCCAGCAGTCCACCAGTACGGGCAGGGACGATGCCATGACTTCCTGGTGAAAGGTGGCATCAGATACAGCCACGGGCTTTCCCGGGGCTTCCATGGAAAGAGGCGTGCCGCACTTACCGCATTTAGGGTGATCTTTCATCCGTGACAGCGGCACCCGGTTCTTTGCATTGCAGCCGGTACAGCTGACAATAACTGTCTGGGTATTCATGGCCTCTCCTTTATATGAATTTGTCTATATCATGGCGGCGATCTTTTTCCCGTATTCCTGGGCTGCTTTTATGCCGCCCCCTACCCAGGCTGCCTTGAGCATCAGCGGACCGTCAGACACCATGTTCATTTTAAAAATATGGTTCATGGTATCAAAAATCCGGCCTGCTGCCTCACCGCTCCACCCGTATGAACCGAATGAACCGCCGGGTTTTCCCGAAAGCTCTGCGCGTTCCGCCATGAACAACAGCTGTTTCATAGAGGTGATCATTTCCCCGTGATAGGTGGGAGAACCGAAAATACAGGCATCATAGCCTTTGAGATCTTCTTCGCTCTTAATATCAGTGACCCGTTTGACTTCTGCATTATGACCGGATATCCGGATACCTTCACCAATGATGTCTGCAATGGCTTTGGTCTCTTCAGACCGGGTTGCATAAACAATCAATACCGTTCCCATGTGTCCTCCTAAAGTATTTGTGGTGTATTTGTAATGGGGTTATCCCCGTCTTTGTCAAGTTGTACCGCTGATACGTTTCATCCCGAGACACATCTGACTCATCTTTTAAGTGCTGGCCTAAAAAATCCGACCTTCCCGCGGCTGTGCCGCTGATACCCATAACCATATCATGTTCCATGAACATCTCTGAATTATAATTAATGGTATACACATGTTTTGTATCATTACCGTGACGGTTTTAAAAGCAAAAACCACGCCAGCTCCTACAGGCATGCCCGGTCAAAATGTGAATTGCTTCTTGCCAAACCGGCATAAAAAATGCAAACTGTAAACAGAATGTGAAAAACAAAATCCGGCACCGGTTTTAAACGGGATCAAACCTGACAGCGGTTCACAAGCAAACACACAGCAAACCATGATACCTAATATTTTAAGGAGCCTCCAATGACTGAAAAAAAACCCATACTTTATGCATTAAGTACTTGCAGCCACTGCAAATCAACCAAAAAATTATTAAATGACTGCAATGTGGAATATACATACGTGGAAGTGGATGACCTGGAAGGCGAGGAAAGAAAAGCCATTATCTCTGATATCAAGGAGTTGAATCCCAGGTGTTCTTTTCCCACCATCAAAATCAATGATACAGTAATTGTCGGATACAAGGAAAAAGAAATCAAAGACGCACTGGGGATCACGCGATGAAAACAAAACAACTTTATCAGGCTTTGAAAAAATCACAGGAAGCCAAAGGCATTTATTTTAACAAGGACGAAGATCTGGTTTTTGAACTGCTGGACTCCCTGCTTTTAAACAAAGACCGGTATGGATACATGGCCTGTCCCTGCCGCCTGGCCTGCGCAGACAAAGAAAAAGACAAGGACATCATCTGCCCCTGTGTATACCGGGAACCGGATCTTGAAGAATTCGGGGCCTGCTACTGCGGACTCTACGTTTCCAACGCAGTGCACAACAATGGCGCCCTGGTGGAATATGTCCCGGAAAGAAGACCCCCTGAAAAAATTGTGTGAATGTCTTTAAGGAGATTACCATGAATGATGAGTGCACCCCTGTTTTAAACACAGGTCTTCGCGGCGTTGATGTCGCAAGTTCAAAAATCTGTGATGTCCGGGGTAAAGAAGGCAAACTGATTTACCGCGGATATCTTATTGAGGACCTGGCAGAAAACGCAACCTTTGAAGAAACCTGTTTTCTTCTGCTTTACGAGCGCCTGCCCAAAAAAGAGGAACTGGCGGATTTTGATGCCAGCCTGAAGCAGAAACGCCGGCTGCCTGAAAATATGCTGCCCCTTTTGAAAAGTCTGCCCAAAAAGATGAACCCCATGGACGTGATCCAGATAGCCGCCCCCATGCTGGTCCAGACCGATGAAAACCCAGGCAGAGAAAATCTGGAGGATGTCCTTTACAGCGCCGAAAACCTGATTGCCGGATTGTCAACCATCCTTGCGGCCTGGGACAGAATCCGTAAATTCAAAGCACCGGTGAAACCGGATAACACCCTGGGCCATGCAGCCAATTTTCTGTATATGCTCTTCGGAGAAAAACCCGATCCTGAAGTGGCTGGATTTTTTGATGCAGGGCTGGTGCTCCATGCAGAGCATTCCTTTAACGCATCCACTTTTACAGCCCGGCAGGTGGCCTCCACCAAAGCCCATATTTATGCGGCAGTATCCGCAGCCATCGGCAGTCTTTCCGGGCCGCTGCACGGAGGCGCCAATGTCCGGGTCATGAAAATGCTCATGGAAATCAAGTCTGAGGAAAATATTGAACCATATATCAACAAAATCCTGGATTCCGGCGGTCTGATCATGGGCCTGGGCCATGCGGTCTACCAGACAGACGACCCCCGGGCCCTTATTCTGGCCCCCATGAGCCGGCGCATGGGAGAAATCGCCGGAGATACCCACTGGTATGAGCTGTCAAAAGCCCTGGAGACAAAAGCCAAACAGGCATTTAAAAAACACAAAAACAGAGAAATTTTCTGCAATGTGGATTTTTATTCCGCTTCCCTGTTTTATGCCATGGGCATTTCCATGGATCTGTTTTCGCCTATTTTTGCCCTGTCCAGAGTCAGCGGCTGGTGTGCCCATATCATGGAGGAACAATTTGCCATGGCCGCACCCAAACCCTCTTTGTACCGTCCTGGCGCCGCCTATGTGGGAGAATACTGCGGACCGGATGAATGCCGGTTTACCGATATTGAAAACAGATAAAAATGGCGGTATGGGGTGTGAGAATCACTGGATGAGTAAGGCGTGCACTGAAAAAAGCAAGCATTAATATTGAAAAGGAAAAGACATGAAAGCCTGGAAATGTACTGTATGCAATTATATTCATAAAGCAGAAACCCCGCCGGCCAAATGCCCGGTATGCGGGGCCGGCAGAGACAAGTTTGTGGAAATTGAGATCCCTGATTCACAGGAAAGCACGGCACCTGAAGCCGGACCCTCCAAGACCGCTTCAGACAGAAAAACTGCTGCCCCTGACACACCAGCCCATGGTGGAATCGGCAGCCCCGGCACCGGAAGCCGGGAACCCGGGCCAAAAGCCCAGAAAACAGCACCGTCTGCTCCCGGAACCTTGTACCAGCGGATCACAGAGTTGATGATCCGCCACCATGCCCACCCCATCCTGGTGCATACGCCGAACGGGGTTCTGCCCATTGCCGTTGTCCTGTTTGTTTTGGCCTGGGTGTCCGGCACATCCCTGCTGGCAAAGGCCGCAGTCATCAACCTGGTATTTGTGGTCCTCTCCCTGCCCCTGGTACTGCACAGCGGTTTTCTGGTATGGCAGAAAAAATACAACCAGGCTGATACGTTTTTGTTCAGAATCAAGATTCTGGCGGCTGCCCTGACCACCGGGGCCTGTGTGATTTCTCTGGTCTGGTACCTGCTGGACCCTGATATTTTGTCATCTGCTCTGGCCTGGGCATTTATTTTCATCAATGTTGTTATGGTGGCATCTGCGGGTGTGGCCGGTTACATCGGAGGCAAACTGGTATTCAAGGACTGATTGCCGTTTTCATCCACCCCTAATTTAAAGGAACCTATTATGGCAGACCTTATCACCGTGAATCCGGACGGCTCTGTGAACGTACCTGATAATCCAGTCATCGGGTGTATCCCCGGAGACGGTACAGGTCCTGATATCTGGCACGCCACCCGGCCGGTGCTTGACATGGCGGTTGATACTGCCTATGCCGGCCGGCGCACCATCGACTTCAGGGAACTGCCTGCCGGAGAAACCGGATACCAGAAGACCGGGGAATGGCTGCCCAAAACCACCCTGGAGCAGATCAGACTATTCCGGGTGGCCATCAAAGGCCCCATGACAACACCGGTGGGTGAGGGCATGCGCTCTCTTAATGTGGCCATCCGCCAGGAACTGGACCTGTTCGCCTGTATCCGGCCGGCCCGGTATATAAAAGGGGTGCCCTCCCCGTGCAGCAACCCGGAGGCCATTGACATGGTGATTTTCAGGGAAAATACCGAAGACCTTTACGCAGGCATCGAATGGCAGGCCGGCAGTGCGGATGCCAAAGAGATCATTGATTTTATCAAAAACAAAACCGGCAAGGCCCTGGTGCCGGACACCACCGGCATCGGCATCAAACCCATCAGTGAGGCCAACACCAGACGTCTGGTGACCAAAGCCGTCCAGTATGCCCTGGACAACCACCGCAAAAGCGTCACCCTCATGCACAAGGGCAATATCATGAAATTCACGGAAGGGGCCTTTCTCAACTGGGGCCTGGCAGTGGGAAAAGAGGATTTTGCCGGTACCGTGATCCTGGAAGACCAGCTGTACAAAGATTTCAACGGCAGACTCCCCACAGGAAAAATCCTGCTCAAGGACCGGATTGCCGACAGCATGTTCCAGCAGGTGCTGCTGCGGCCCGAAGAGTATGACATCATTGCCGCGCCCAACCTGAACGGGGACTATATATCAGATCTGCTGGCTGCCATGGTGGGGGGACTTGGCCTGGCCCCGGGGGCCAACATCGGAACAGACTGCGCCGTGTTTGAAGCCACCCACGGCACCGCTCCCAAATATGCGGGCCGGGACAAGGTCAACCCGGGATCCCTGATTCTGTCAGGCGCCATGATGCTGGATCACATGGGGTGGCATGCGGCCGCAGATCTGATCCATGATGCCCTGCAAAAAACCATTGCTGCCGGAACCGTCACCTATGACCTGGCCCGGCAGATTCCGGGTGCAAAAGAGGTATCCTGCTCCGAGTTCGGCCGACAGATCTGCAGGCATATGACAAAAGAGGCATGAGGAGTGAGGGAGACCGCTGATTTTTCCTCATATCTCATACCTTACACCTCTATTTTAATTCCCACCGGGCAGTGGTCAGACCCGAAAATATCATTGTATATGAATGCATCTTTGACCATGCCGTTGTCCAGCAGGTCCCGGGTGACAAAAAAATAATCGATGCGCCACCCGGCATTGTTTTTTCTGGCACTGAACCGGTAGGACCACCACGAATATTTCACCGTGTCCGGATAAAAATAGCGGAAGGTGTCCACATATCCATCTGCAGTCATGCGGTCCAGCACATCTCTTTCAATACGCAAAAATCCGGAGCGCTTGGCATTGGGGCCGGGATTTTTCAAATCAATCTCATTGTGGGCGGTGTTGAAATCCCCGGTGATGATCAGCCCCCTTCCCGCATCCCGCAGCTCCCGGGCATAATCCAGGAACCAGTTATAAAAATCCAGTTTATACTGCAGGCGTTCATCACTCATCTGTCCGTTGGGAAAATAGACATTGAACAAGGTGAACCGGTCAAAATCCATCTGGATCACCCGGCCTTCACCGTCATATTCCGGCCGGCCGAAATCAGTGATCACCTTTGCCGGGGCATGTTTGGCATAGGCCGCCACCCCGGAGTATCCTTTTTTCACCGTGGCATAGGACCAGAAAGACTGATACGGGGGGAAATCCATCATTTCCGGAGTGCGCTGGTTTTCCTGGAGTTTTGTTTCCTGCAGCAGCAGGATATCCGGGTCCAGGGTGCGCACCGATGCAAGGAAATTTTTTTTCATCACAGCCCGGAATCCGTTGACATTCCAGGACACCAGCCGGAGCTCCCGGGTACGGGAATCAGAAATAGCGGTCATGACAGTATTCTCTATAATTTGTTTTCAGGATCATCAATGGTATGGAACCATTGAAGTTGGTGTCTGCCTGTCTCATGATGCAAAGTGTACTGACACAAAGGGGCCTTATTCAGGCAGAGGCAGAAGCATGATACGGGCATCAGCCACCACACAGTGATCAGAAGTGCAGATCACCGGATTAAGGTCAATTGATTCAAAAAAAGGTTCCAGATCCATAATCAGCCCGGAAAAAGTTACCAGCAGATGAACCAGTGCTTCCATGTTCACCCCGGGCCGGCCCCGGAATCCATGGAAAACCGGTTTTGCTCCCAGGGAATCCACCATGGAATATACGTCTGCGGGGTTCACCGGTGCCATCCGGATGGCAGTATCATTATACAGTTCCACCCCGGTTCCGCCGGGACCCAGAACCACCACCGGACCAAACTGGGTATCATTTTTGGCCCCCACCAGAATCTCGATGCCGGATACCATCTCCTCCACCAGAACCTGGCTGCACCCCTTCAGGGACAGAAGCCGTTCCATGTGTTGTGCAAGAATGTCAGGATCCCGGATTCCGGTGACCACAGCCTGGTGCTCGGTCTTATGCACAATGTCGGCAGACACAGCCTTGATTACCACAGGTCCTGCATTGGCTGCCAGAAATTTTTGTGCCGTGTCCAGAGAATCGGTCACCATTGCTCTGGGAATGCCCAGCCCGCGTTCTGTCAGCAGTTCCTTGGCCCGGGGTTCCAGAATCCAGCCCATGGGCTGTGCATCTGCAATGATTTTTTTCATGTTTGATGTCATCACCATGGTCTGCACCTCTTCAATGCCTTGGCCATGAGCACAGCACCCTCCACAGAAGAGGCCACTGGAATCCTGTTGAGCTCAAATCCTTCTGTAATAATTTTGTACTTATCTTCCTTGGGAACATAGGCAATCAGGGGCTTGCCCTCGTTTCTGGCCACCTGGCTTAATTTGGCCCCGATATCCGCGGAAATACCCGGAGAATAGGGCAGCAGCAGTGCCAGGATACAGTCAAGGTTCCGGTCCCGGGACAAGTGGCGCACAGATGTAAGGATATCTGCATCCACACAGGAACCGGTCAGGTCCAGAGGATTTTCCAGGGCGGCAATTTCCCGGATTTCCGGGGACAGCCGGGTACGGATGGCATCAGCTGTGGATGATGCAATTTTTGGAATATCCAGGCCGTGGTGGCCGCAGGCGTCTGCCGCCACCACCCCGTGACCGCCGGAAACGGAAACAATGCCAACATTGCCCAAGATTCCCTTGGGGTAACAGCTTAAGGCTTCGCAAAAAGAGGTGAGTTCATATTCTGTATCTGCCTCTGCCACACAATGCTGCTGCATTATCTGTGAAAACACCCGGTAGTCACCGGCCATGGAGGCGGTATGGCTGGAAGCGGCTGCACTGCCCCTGGCGGTTTTGCCTGCCTTGAGCACCACAATGGGTTTGGAACAGGTTTCGGCCCGTTTGATAAAATCCCTGCCTTCCCGGCAGTCAAATCCTTCAATATAAAAGGCAATGACCCGGGTGGCAAGATCCTGTTCAAACCAGTCGATCATGTCTGTTTCCCGAAGACAGGCCTTGTTGCCGATGCTCACCGCAGATGACACCCCGATGCCCTCGCCGGCAAATTTCACCATCTGGTCCACCAGTACTCCACCGCTCTGGGAAACAAATCCGATATTGCCTTTTTTGGGATTGATAATACGCTCTCCGGGCAAAAAGAATGTATCCACTGCATCAGGCGAATAGATACCTAAGCAGTTGGGGCCCACAAAGGGGAACGCGGCTTTCTCAGCCATCTCTGTCACCTGTTGCTGCAGATCCCTGCTGCCGGATTCAGCAAACCCGCCGGAGATGATCACCGCCCCTTTTATGCCTTTGTCAATGCACTGGGACACGACATCCGGAACAAACCTGGCCCTGACCGCGATCACGGCCAGGTCCACGGAAATTTCAATATCTGCCACGCTTCTGTAGAGGGGTTCCCGGTTAAGGCGCCCCCCTTTGGGATTGACCGCAAAGGTCTGTACCGGATACCGCAGGTGATTTTTATTGTAAATCACATTGGCCGGGTGGCTGTCATGTGAGGTGGACACCCCGATGACAGCCATGGAAGACGGTCTGAAAAGGCAGGACAGGTCCATATGTAATTATATACGCGTTCAGTTCCCCTGGTCGGCCAGGAAATCGTCATACATGGACTCCAGGCCCAGTTTGTGTTTGGATTCCTCCTGAACCAGCATCAAAAACAGTTTGCCGGCATCCGGGTTGTCGGTCTGATCGGCAAGGTCCTGGTAGAGCTTTACCGCCTTTTCCTCTCTTTTCATGGCTATCTTCAGAATTTCAGGCATGGGCATGCCTTGTTCATATTCCTGCTCCACCATGTAATCACTGATTTTCAGATCCGGTATTTTTTTAAACTCGTAGGAATCAATTTTTTCCTTGTTTCCGGAAATATCAGACAGCAGGGCTGCGTGTTTTTCTTCTTCTTTGGCAAAATTTTCAAAAATGCCCTTAAGGGATGCCCTGGTCGCCTCCTGGGCCAGCGAGTTATAGAATGCAACCGCTTCTTTTTCCTTTTCGATGGCAAATTCCAGTATTTCGTCAATGGATCCAAAATTCATGGGGGTTTTCCTCCTGATTTATGTTTTTCACAAATGGGTGCGTACCTGATTCAGTAAAGACAAGCCTGTATCATAATCAGGTAAAATACCAGTTTTGCTACAGTTTGTATACCAGATTCAGGGCAATCGCAAGTAACTTTTAGGCGTGATTGAATATTGCTGCCAGGGCAGCTTCAACATTTTCATATTCAAATGTAAACCCCAGATCCAGCAGCGCTTTTGGGGTGGCTTTCTGGCTCTGGAGCAAAGCTGCTCCCAGCTCTCCCAGGACCAGCTTCACCATAAAGGCCGGGGCAGGCAGCAGTGCGGGCCTGTGCAACGCCTTTCCCAGGGCTTTTGCAAAATCCCGCTGCCGGACAGGTTCGGGTCCCACCAGGTTACAGGTTCCTGAAAAATCCGGTTTTTGTGCCAGAAAATCCACGGCCCTGACCAGATCCTGCATATGTATCCAGGAAAACCACTGACGGCCGCTGCCCAGACGACCCCCTGCAAACCATTTGTACAGCGGGGACATAATTGACAAGGCCCCGCCGTGTCCAAGCACCACCCCGAAACGCATGATGTTTACTGATGCCCCGGTCTGCTGTGCCTTGCGGGCCTCAGCTTCCCAGTCCAGGCAGACCCGGGCAAGAAAATCTGATCCTTTCTGTGCATCTTCTGTAAGCAGCTGTTCTTTGCCGTCTCCATAAATGCCTACAGCAGAAGTGCTCAGCAGTTTTACCGGCTTGTCTTCTGCCATGGCAGCCACCAGATTGCGGGTGGTAAGAATCCGGGAATCATAAATTGCCTTTTTATAGGCTTTGTTCCAGGGTTTGAAAATATTCCTGCCGGCCAGGTTGATAATGGTATCTGCCCGGGCCGCGTGATCCTGCCACACCCCCTGCTGTGTGAGGTCTGCCTGGACCCATTCAAAATTATCAAACTCTTGTGAAAAAGGATGGGAACTGGACATGCCCAGCCCTGTCACATGCACATTTTTTTGCAGAAAATGCCGGGCCAGGTGTGTTCCCACAAAACCGGAGGCACCGGTGATCAGAAGTCGTTCCATGGATGGTCTCCTGTTTGATTCGGGTTATTTTATATAATCATAACCATGAATTTTAAGTCTACAACCACCCATTGAGCTGTTGTTTCAAAGCAATACAGGGTCACTGACTGACAAGACCGGCAGCGGCCGGGCCCGGGGTTTTTTTTGTTCGGATTTGACAACTGCTGCTGGATCAGCCTACATTACAGGCATTTATTTTGCATAAAATAAACGCATTGATACCAAACATCTTTTCACCATGCGGCATATGCAATTTACCAAAAGGAGGTTTCCATGATCGGAATCATCGGCAGCGGAAATGTCGGCGCCAACACTGCTTTTTTTCTGGCAGAAAAAGGGGTGGACCACATCACCCTGTGCGACATCCAGGAGGGACTGGCCCGGGGCAAGGCTCTGGACATGATGGAGGCAGCCCCCATCCGGGGATACAGGTGCTGTATACAGGGCACAGATGATCCGGATACAGTGCTTGATGCAGACATCATTATCATTACAGCCGGGGCGGCGCGCAAACCCGGCATGGACAGGGATGCCCTTTTCCGGGAAAACAAAGATATCATCAGAACATATGCCCAAAAAATCACCAATCCCCGCGCAAAGGTCATTGTGGTCACCGAACCGGTGGATCTGCTGACCACGGTGTTTGCACAGCATTCCCCGCTGCCATCCCAACAGATCATGGGCCTGGGCGGAATTCTGGATGCCACCCGGCTGCGGTTTTTCATTGCAAAAACCCTGGGGGTGTCCATGGAAAACGTGGCAACCCAGGTGGTGGGCAGGCACTCGGATGATATGATCATCCTGCAGGATTACTGCTGCGTATCCGGGGTGCCCATAGAAACCTTCATGGAAAAAGATACCATTGCTCACCTGTTTGACCAGACCCGGCAGGCCGGTGCTTTGATCGTGGATATGGCAGGCAGGGCCAGTGCATACTACGGCCCCTCTGCCGTGGCCGCAGACCTGGCCGAAGCCGTCTGCCATGACACCGGCCGGGTTTTGTCCGTTTCCCAGGTATTCACCGGACAGTTCGGCATCCAGGGTGCAGCCCTGTCCCTGCCCTGTGTAATCAACGGCAGCGGTGCGGCAAAAGTGATGGAACCCCGGCTGAACAAAAAGCAGATTGAGACATTGCACACAGGTGCGCAGATGATAAAAAAGACTGTCAAGGAGGATGCCCATGCATAAAGTATCCATTATAGGCGCAGGAAACGTGGGGGCCACAGCGGTTTATTATATTGCGGAAAAAAACCTGGCAGACATTGTCATGGTGGATGTGGTGGAAGGCCTTCCCCAGGCAAAGGCCATGGATTATCTGCATGCCGCTCCCATGAGAAACTACAATGTGCGCATCTCAGGCACCAATGACTACAAAGATATTGCCGACTCAGATGTGGTGGTTCTCACTGCCGGCATTCCCAGAAAACCGGGGATGGACCGCATGGATTTAATGAAAATCAATGTGGACATCGCTAAAAAAGCCGCCCGGGCCATTGCTGAATACGCCCCCAATGCCATTGTGGTGGTGGTGTCCAATCCTTTGGATGTCATTGCCATGGCCACCCTCCAGGAAACAGGATTCGCCCTGAAACGGGTCATGGGCATGGCCGGAATCCTGGATGCCACACGGTTCCGGTATTTTATCGCGGAAAAGCTTTCGGTCTGGCCCGGGGATGTCATGGCCATGGTTCTGGGAGGCCATGGCGACACCATGGTGCCTTTGCCCCGGTATACCCGGGTAAGCGGCATTCCGGTAACAGAACTGATCGCTTCTGACGAACTGGAAAAACTGATCGACCGTACCCGCACCGGTGGCGGGGAAATCGTGTCCCTGCTCAAGCAGGGATCTGCTTTTTATGCGCCCGGCGCTTCGGTTGCCAAGATGGTGGAAGCCATCATCAAAGATGAAAAGCGGGTGGTGCCGGTGTCTGCCTATCTGCGGGGAGAATACGGGTACCAGGATATATTTTTAGGGGTGCCTGTGCTGCTGGGAAAAAACGGGGTGGAAAAAATCCTGGAGCTGTCCCTGACAGACGCGGAGAAAACCGCCCTGGATGCTTCGGCCAAAGCAGTAAAAGACGGGGTGGAGACCCTGCGGTCCTTTTTTTCTCCGGGATAGTCAGTGCCTTTCTCCCCGGTTTCTGTCAAAGAAACAATAACATGGAAAGGGGCACGGCGGCGGCGGGCTTTTGTGCATTAATTTCTGACAGCCAGTCTGACCCCGAATCCGATCAAGGCAACCCCGGCCAGGCGGATGGCGGTCCGTCTGGCCCAGGGCCACCGCGCAAGCCTGCCGGCCACGGCATTGCCGGCCGTGACCAGGCAGATCTGGTACAGAAAGCTGATGACAGACACGTGCACCATCAGGATCACCAGGGTGAGAGGCGTTGATGCAGGGCTGAGAAACAGCGGGAAAAAGGCCATAAAGAACATGATAACCTTGGGATTGGTCAGACTGACCGCCAGGGCCTGGCGGAAATAGATCCAGCCGTTCTGGTGTGCAGCTGCAGGAGCAGGCCCTGCTTTCGCAGATGCAGCCAGCAGCCTGAACCCCAGCCAGCACAGATATGCGGCCCCTGCCCACTGGGCACCGGCCAGAATCCCGGGCCAGGCTCCCAGTATGGCAGCCAGCCCCAGCACAGCCGCACACATATATATGAAGTCTCCTGACAGGGTGCCGAAAACCGCCTTCATACCGCCTCCCACGCCGTTCCGGGCAGTGGCATTCAAGATGCTGATGGTCCCTGCACCCGGAATAAGCTGAAACACCACCACCGCTGCGATAAAACTGCCGTAATTCTGGATTCCGAACATGATTTTCTCCTGATGCTATAATTGCCTGATCTTTTTTTTGTCTTTTTTATGGGGAAGTGGTGCAGGAGATTGTTCCTGCTGCATCACATCCTGAAAATGGTATATTCAATATAGCCCTCCTGGTATTCTGTCAAGACACAAAAGCGAGAAATACAAAGCCGTTGCATCATAACCGGTTGGGAGCCGTGGGGGATTGCATGGTAACCGGTTGCAACCCGTGGGGGGCGAGTCCTGTTGATCTCACCGATTCTCCCCGTTTGACAGGGTGTAGGGCATGCTTTGCTAAACGGCAAAAACTGCGGGCAGGTGTGTCCTCATACAGTTTGCCGTTCTTAACGCTGCGCATGCCCACACCCTGTAACAAACGGGTCAAAATGGTTTCGACCAACAGGA
>DATFKQ010000021.1:0-76501 GCA_035268565.1 Desulfotignum sp.
TCCAGGTGCCGTTCGATGGCGCGTTTCACCACGCCCGGCCCGGAAACCCCCACATTGATCACCGCATCTGCCACGCCCACCCCCAGATAGGCACCGGCCATAAAGGGCATGTCCTCAGGGATATTGGCAAACACGCACAGCTTGGCGCAGGCCAGGCCGTCTGCATCTGCGGTAAGTGCCGCGGCTGCTTTGATGGCCCGGGACATCTGGAGCACGGCATCCATGTTGATGCCGGCCTTGGTGGTGGCCACATTCACCGATGCGCACACCCGATCGGTTTGGGCCAGGGCCCGGGGAAGGGCCGCAATCAGGGCCAGGTCCCCTGTTGCCATGCCTTTTTCCACCAGAGCGGAAAACCCGCCGATGAAATCGATGTCCACTGTTTTGGCAATATCATTGAGTTCATGGGCGATCTCCACCATCTGCTCGGAGGAAAAGGCCGCCCCCACCAGGGCGATGGGACTGATGGATATGCGTTTGTTCACCACCTGGATCCCGTATTTGTCCCCCACCTGATCGCACACCGATTTGAGGGCGGCTGCATGGGTCAGGATCTTATGGCGTATGCTGCGCCTGAAGGTTCCCAGATCGTGGCTGATGCAGTCAAACAGGTTCACCCCCAGGGTGACGGCCCGGACATCCAGGTGTTCGTTTTTCACCATTTCAATAGTGGAGATGATTTCATGGTCTTCAAACATGGCGGTTCCTCAGGTTAAATTTTGTTGATGGCATCAAAGATATTTTTGTGCTGGATCCGGATGTCCAGGCCCAGTTCCGCAGCCTTTGTGCGCAGGTCATTGAACATGGCGGTACTGTCCACATCCGGTGTCAACCACACCTGGTAGGACATGACATTGTTTCTGGGGTCCGGCCCACCCTTGAACACGGCTTTGAGGTTGATGATATTGCCGTGATATCGGGCGATAATTGTGGAAAATCTTGCCACCAGGCCTTTCTGGTCCGGGCCGATGGTGGTGATCAGGAAAATATCCCCTTTCCCGTCCATGGCGCTGCCGTTGTTTTCATCCAGGTCATTGACATGGATAACCAGGCCGGTGTCTTTTGTCTCATCATCCAGGGTGACCTGGAGACGGTCTTTATCCAGAGGTGACGGAGATTCCACCAGGAAAAAACCGGCAAACTGGTCCTGGAGGATCATCTGGTTCACATTTTCCAGGTTGCATTCCAAAGCAAACAGCACCTGGGTGACATGGGCAATAATGCCGGGCCTGTCCTTGGCCAGCACCGTGATGATAAGCTTGTTCATGGGATTACCTTTCTATGGCATCACGCAGCTTTGCGATGGTGTCGGAATAGTCTGAAGTGTTGAAAACAGCGGATCCTGCCACAAAGCATTCAGCCCCGGCCCGGGCCACCTGATTGATGGTGTCCGGGTTGATGCCGCCGTCCACCTGGATAAGGGCATCGGAATCCTGCTCTTTGAGCAGACGGTAAAGTGCCTGTATCTTTGTAATACTGGACTGGATGAATTTCTGCCCCCCGAACCCCGGGTTCACGCTCATGATCAGGACAAAATCCAGCTGGTCCACGATGTGTGCGATAACAGCCAGCGGAGTGGCAGGGTTCAGGGCCACCCCGGCCCTGACATTGTGTTCTTTGATGAGCTGCAGGGTCCTGTGCAGGTGGGGGCAGGCCTCTGCATGCACGCTGATGTAATCAGCCCCGGCTCTGGCAAAATCCGGAATTATCAGATCCGGGGTTTCGATCATCAGATGGACATCCAAAGGCAGAGAGGATGTTCTTTTGCAGGCCTCCACAATGACGGGGCCGTAAGTGATGTTGGGGACAAACTGTCCGTCCATGACATCGATGTGTATCCAGTCTGCACCGGCTTTTTCCACAGCGGCAAGTTCCTCGCCCAGGCAGGTAAAGTCAGCGGAAAGAATGGAGGGGGCAATTAATTCCATGATGCGCTCCTGTATCATACCCTGGCTGCTTGCCCAGGGGTCATATGTTGTATAAAGAAACCTACCATAGTGGTTATTTTTGCGGGAAGCAATATTTTTATAAAAGCCTTCAACCCCAATCATCACCTCGCAGTAAACAATTTCAAATTTTCCCCTTCTGTGTCTAACAGCTAAAAGCTAACAGCTAACAGCTTCCTGAGACACCCTTGTGAGCCGGGCTGCAAAAAAGCCGTCCATGCCATTGGTGTCGGGAAAGGTTGTAAAAAACCTTTCACAGGCATACCCGCAGAAATGACCCATGGGATCCAGGACATAGTCTTTGCGCTTTTTCAAAAATGCAGCAATCACTGCTTCATTTTCTTCTTTTTCACAGGAACATACTGCATACACAAGGGTTCCTCCGGGTTTCACCAGATTGGCGGCGCTGTTGAGCAGCCGCTTCTGCCGGGCTGCCATTCTCTGGATATCCTGCACAGAGCGCTCCCATCTGGCATCCGGGTTTCTGCGCAGAACGCCGAGTCCGGTGCAGGGGGCATCCACAAGCACCCGGTCGAAAAATTTCGGAAAATCAGAGATGTCCGCCCTGAGCAGGTCCATCACCTGCGTCGTGACACAGGTGATGCCCAGGCGCTGTGCTTCTGATGTCAGCTGGGCCAGCTTGTTTCTTTCGGTGTCCACGGCGGTGATCTGCCCGGTATTTTCCATGAGCTGGGCCAGGTGCAAAGATTTTCCTCCGAGCCCGGCACAGGCATCCAGAATGCGTTCTCCTATTTTGGGATTCACTAACCGGGACACCAGCTGGGCTGCCTCGTCCTGGATTTGAAAAAGGCCGCTGGAAAATCCGGTGAGATTTTCCACATGGATGCCGGCCCCTGTCAGCAGAACCCCGTCCGGACTGAACCGGGTAAAATCAAATTTATGGCCGGCGGCTGCCAGCTGCCTGCCCAGTTCGGTGCGGCTGGTTTTCAGGGTGTTGGTGCGCAGGGTGACCGGCGGTATCCGGTTGAGGGCCTGGCAGAGATCCAGGGTTGTGTCAGGACCGTACCGGTTGTACCAGCGCTGCGCAAGCCACAGGGGAATGGAATAAACAACACTGACATGGTCCACAAGGTGTTTGTGCAGATCCGGCCACACCAGGGAGTCAATTCCCCTGGCAGCATTTCTGAGCACGGCATTCACGAATCCGGCAATTTTTTTGCCTCCCTGGGCCTTGGCCAGATCCACCCCGGTATTTATGGCGGCAAAATCAGGCACCCTGTCCAGAAACTGCATCTGAAATACCGCCATGCGCAGGATATAGAGAACAGAAAGGTCCATGCGGGAAATTTTTGTATTGGAAAAGGCCTGGATGATGAAATCCAGGTAATTGCGGTGGCGCAGCACCCCGAACACAATGGCATGGCACAGGTTTTTATCCTGCTGGGTCAAGCCTGCCAGCTGGGGGCGGCAGGCATCCAGGGCCCGGTCCAGGGTGGTCTTTTTTTGGGCAGCATGCATCAGGATGTGCAGGGCAGTCTTGCGGGTATCCAAAGCCATGGATCACGCAAACCCTGCCGGCAGGTCAATGGGATGACCCAGCAAAAATACCTCTGCCGCCAGCCGTTTGCCCGAAGTGCCCATGATCTCCTGGATAATTACCCTTCCTTTTCCGGCAGCCACATGAATGCCCTTGTCGTCCAGGGCACAGATGGTTCCCGGAAGGGCACCGGTGTTGTTATCATCATAATCACTGTCATCTTCAGCCGCAGCGGCAAAAATCTTCAGACGGGTGTCTTTAAGATGGGTGAATGCGCCGGGCCATGGGTTCATGGCATTGATGTGGGCAACCACCTGCCGGGAGGAAAGGGCCCAGTCTATGCATCCGTCCTGTTTTTTGAGCATGGGGGCATAGGATGCATTGTCATGGTCCTGGGGAATCGGGGTCAGGCGGTTGGCGTTGATTCGGTCAATGGTGGTAATTATCAGGTCCGCACCCATGGCAGACAGCCGGTCATGGAGGTTCTGGGCTGTATCCTCCGGATGGATGGGGGTTGCTGCCTGCAGCAGTATATCTCCGGCATCAAGGGCTTTGGCCATGACCATGGTGGTAATCCCGGTCATGTTTTCCATGTTCCGGATGGCTGCCTGAACAGGAGCGGCCCCCCGGTATCTGGGCAGCAGGGAGGCATGGATGTTCACCGGAAATATTTTTGGGATATCCAGGATGCGCTGGGACAGGATCTGGCCGAATGCTGCCACCACAAAATAGTCTGGTGCAAGGCGGGACAGGCGCACAGCTGCATCATCAGTGTTGAGTTTTTCCGGCTGAAAAATATCCAGCCCCAGGGCTTGGGCCGCTTTTTTCACCGGCGGGGGCGCAAGCTTTCTTCCCCTGCCTCTGGGCCGGTCCGGCTGGGTAATCACCAGGCAGATCTCAAAATCTTTTCGCGCTGCCAGGGCCTGCAGCGGGGGAACGGCAAAATCCGGAGTGCCCATGAAAATGATGCGTGTCCTGGATGTATTTGTCATGATGCCCGGGCTTCTTTGATCTGCTTTAAGATCCGTTTTTTATACATGGCCCGTTTCAGGGAACTGATTCTGTCAATGAACAGAATACCGTCCAGATGGTCAATCTCATGCTGCATGATCACGGCCGGCAATCCCTTTGCTTCAAACTCCAGCTCCCTGCCGTCCATGTCCTGTGCCCGGACCCGGACCGTTTCATACCGCTTGACATCTGCCCTGAAATCCACAACGCTCAGACACCCTTCGTCCTCGGAAAGATAGCTGCCTGAAGCCTCTATGATTTCAGGGTTGATGAGAGCTGAAATTTTTTCTTCGGTGCCGTCATCCTCAGGATCGGCGGCCCGGGCATTATACACCAGTATGCGCTTGTTCACTCCCACCTGGGGCGCGGCAAGTCCCACGCCGGATTCATGGAACATGGTTTCTCCCATGTCCCTGATCAGTTCAAGGATTTTTTCATCAATGGTTTCCACTTTGGCAGATGGCTGTGACAAGGATTTTTCAGGATATGTGATTATTTTCAATAAAGCCATTTTTCTTAAGTACATCCTTTGCAATTTCAATATCTTTTTGAATCTGTTCAGACAATTCTTTTATATTGGAAAATTTTTTTTCATCCCGGAGCCGGGCCACCATGTTCACCCGGATTCTTGTGCCGTAAAGATCTTTGTCAAAATCCAGGATATGCACCTCAATGGTAAACAAATGGTCATCAAAAGTAGGGGAAAATCCGATATTGGCAACCCCCATGAACCTGCCATGCACTGTTTCCACAGTAACGGCATATACCCCGAACCTGGGGCACAGCTCATCGTGCAGCTTGATATTGGCGGTGGGGAATCCCAGCTGGCTGCCCCCCCGGCTGCGGCCCTTGATCACCTTGCCCCGGATCTGGTAATGACGTCCCAGATATTTTTTGGCCTGTTCCACTTTGCCGTCCATTACAATTTTCCTGATCCGGGTGCTGGAGATGCGCTCTGTCATGTCCGGGGCATCATTGATCCAGTTTGCCACAATGGTTTCAAAACCAAGCATCCGGCCCTTTTCCTTTAAAAGATCAATTTTGCCTTCTCTGTTTTTTCCAAATGTATAATCCGGTCCTGTAATGATTGCTTTCATACCGATTTTATTCACCAGAATGTCAGTGATGAAATCATCAGCAGAGACGGCGGCAAATTCTTTGTCAAATCTGAGGCAGATCACCACATCGATGCCTGACTGCGCAAGAAGTTCCATTTTCTGGTCATGGCGGGTGATCAAAGGGGGACTGGAAATACCCAGGGCCCGCAAGGGATGGGGTTCAAATGTCAGGGCCACAGAGGTGCCGGACATTTCATCAGCTTTTTTGATAACCTGGCGGAGCAGTGCCTGGTGCCCCTTGTGCACACCATCAAAGTTGCCGATGGTAACCACTGCATTTTTAAATGGCGTGGTGATCTGATCCAGAGTTTCAACTAATTGCATATTTCCCTTTACAGCTATAATAATATTCTTGACAAAAACTTTAAACACATATATATATCCCAACCATCGCTTTTACGCAATGCATAAATTGCCGGCGGCAGAGCGGTCAAAAGATGTGCCGAAGTGGCGGAATTGGTAGACGCACCAGTTTCAGGGACTGGCGAGCGCACGCTTGTGGGAGTTCGAATCTCCCCTTCGGCACCATCTTTTTCTTAAGATCCAAAGCCGAAGTGGTGGAATTGGTAGACACGCTAGACTTAGGATCTAGTGCCGCAAGGCGTGGAGGTTCAAGTCCTCTCTTCGGTACCAAGCAGTAAAGACGGGCGTTTCAGGGATTTTTAAGTGAATTTCTGGAAGGCCCGTTTTTTGTTCAGGTGACAATGGTATGTTGTCAAAGCGGTTTTGCATGTTGTTTTACGATGGCCTCGGGGCCGCTGCCGCATCTTCGGGCTTCAATTCACAGGCGATGACATCTATTGGGAAGTGCTGCTGGATTAAGTTCCAATGATAAATTTTGAGAAAATCTACCACACCATAAATTCAGGGCGAAAAATTTTTGACCAGGAAAAGATCACAGCCAGGATCTGGCACCGGCATAATATTTTTTGAAATAAGGGTTGTTCAGCCGGGAACCGGTTACCTGCCGTCCCTGTCCAGGGGCATGAATAAACCAGCTGGCGCCGGTATAAATTCCCACATGGATGGCTGATTTTTTCTTTGGGCCGGCAAAGAACACAAGATCTCCGGGTACAAGCTGGTGTTTAAGAACCTTTCTTCCCTGGCTGAACAGGGAAGCAGCCGTTCTGGGAACCTGGATTCCGGCAGTCAGGTGGGTATAAAAGACAAGACCGCTGCAGTCAAATCCTGAATCAGGGGTGTGACCGCCCCAGTGATAGGGGGTGCCAATGCTTTCCACGGCTGTTGTTACGATAATTTTGCGGGTATCTGAAAGAAAGGACAAATCCGGTGGCGGTATTTTTGATTCTGTCAGGTCTGTTGCGGGATGGGGCTGCAGGGGGCCTGATGGTCCTGCAGCTTTGTGATCTGCACAGGCCAGGCAGGTCAAAGCAAGGATCAGTAATAAATAATACCGGCTGTTGGGCTTCATTGGCTATCCCATCAAATCAATGATGCTACCCATGGTGTCATCCTGGGTCTGGATGGTTTTGGCATTGGCATCAAACCCATGCAGGGCCGTCATCTGCTGGACCATTTCCCGGGCAATGTCTGTGTTGGACAGTTCCTTGAGTGAACCGTCATTTTTAAGGGGGTCTTCCACCAGGGGACCGGCAGAGGTGTCCTTTGAAATAACTGTGGATACACCCTGGGGTGCTGCTTCCACATTGTGGGCCCTGCTGGATTTAAATTCATCAGACAAGACATTGGCGACATTATTGGCGCTGGCCCTTATCTGATTGGAAAATGCCTGCATTGCAGACGCATTGTTGTGAATGGATGAAATCATTATTCTCCGCCTCCCGGTTTTTTTATCATTTTTAGTTAAAAAAGAAAACATGCAAAAAACATGCACACGCTGTTGATAACAGATCAAACCAGACAACACAGTGATGGCCTGGGCAACGACAGGGGCCATACTGAAATGAAAGTGACAATTATCGCCGGACAAGACAACAATAATTGTCATGTGTCCCCGCATTAAAAAAACTTGTGTTTATTGAAAACCTGTTAGATAGTTTATCCGGCAGTTGCAGATTCTCATACAATCATTTGACAAAGGAGGTTATCCATGTTTTCCACTGACAACACCGTCATGCTTCTGGTGGATGTCCAGGGCCAGCTGGCCCAGCTGATGTATGAAAAAGAAAAGTTGTTTCAGTCTTTGGAAAGACTGATAAAAGGCATGCAGATTCTGGGGGTGCCGATCCTGTGGATGGAGCAGATACCCGGCAAACTCGGGCCGACAGTGGCAGATATTGCGCACCTGATGGCAAAAGAGACCCCCATTGAAAAGGATGTTTTTTCCTGTTGTCAGGAACCGGTATTCATGGAAAAATTTGATGCCCTGGGCAGAAATCAGATATTGATCACCGGCATTGAAACCCATATCTGTGTGTTTCAGACAGCCTATGAACTGCTCAATAAAGGATATGAAGTGCAGGTGGTTTCAGATTGCGTGTCCTCCAGAACCAAAGAAAACAAAGAGATCGGACTTCGCAGAACAATACAGTCCGGGGCCCAGATAACCTGTGTGGAAATGGTTTTTTTTGAACTGATGCGACGGGCAGAAGGAGATGCCTTCAGGCAGGTTGTGAAATTGATCAAATAGACAAAAAACTGTCGGAAAAAAGGCTAAACAGACAGCGTGAAAGTATGGGTGTCTGTTTCAGGCAGGGCATTGACTTTTATATAGGAACTGGATGCAGTTTTCATGCTGCCAAAGGCCTGGGATTCATTGGCGGAGGCCCGCTCTCTGGCCTGGAGGACCATCAGTTCTGATGCTGCTTTTGCAGCCAGAAGCGTGGCCCGGGAAGCCACTTTCAGATCCTGGGCAGACGGGCTGGCCGGTGCCAGGGCAGCTGCTTTTACCTGCTGCATTTTCCGGATGGTGGCCCGGGGGTCTCCGGGCACCGGGGATGCGTCAATACCGACCTCTCCTGCAACCGCATAGTTCCGGCCGTCCGGTCCGCGTTTATAGGCAAATCTGGCACCGGATGTAACCACGCCCCCGCCTGCTGTCACATGGGCCATTTCATGCTGCCTGACCTGGGTATCGGTTTTTTTGAGTTCTGCCAGAAGCAGCTTTTCTGCCGTGGTAAAGGTGCTGCTGGATGCTGCAGCACTTGTTTTTGCGGAAGGCCTTGGTTCCCGGTTGTCTGCGGGGTGGGTTGTGTCCGGGTTTTTGGGGGGCTGTTCTGCCTGCCTGGTTCTGGAAACCTGTGGTGTGATAGGTGTGTTTTTTGATGCCCCGAAATTGCGGTTATATGGTGCGGGATATATATTGGTTGAAATCTGGTTGATGGCCATGGCTTTTATTCAGTGTGTATATTGTTTGTAAAATTGTTCAATATTACTGTAAAAATGTGTGATTTTCAAGTCATGAATTGGATTTGCAAATACCTGTGCAATAAATAAATTGACAATTTGGGTATATTTGCGTAGTGTTTGGGGATGCATTATGGCAACATTTTGTAACAGCGGCAGGCGGTGATAAAAGCAGGTGTCATTTACTTTCAAAGGGTGTCTCATGGCGCGGGATGCAGGGGTTTCAAGAAAAACAAAAGAAACGCAGATCGAGATCCAGATGGATCTCGATGGATCAGGCAAAGCAGATATCACTACCGGCATTGCCTTTTTTGATCATATGCTCACAGCCTTTACCACCCATGGTTTTTTTGATCTTAAAATCCTGGCCAAAGGTGATCTGGATGTTGACTGGCACCACACAGTGGAGGATACCGGCCTTGTTCTGGGGCAGGTATTGTTATCTGCTCTTGGGGACAAAAAAGGGATACAGCGGTTTGGTGACAACTGCGTGCCCATGGATGAAGCCCTTTCCAGTGTCACCATAGACATATCCAACAGACCCTACCTTGTATATAACTTTCCGGAAAATCTTAAATCAGGGATTGCGTTTGATGCGTTTCTTGCCAAGGAATTTTTTCAGGCGTTCTGTACCGAAGGCAGGTTCAACCTGCACATCAATGCCCATTACGGTATCAATGAACACCATGTGCTGGAATCCATATTCAAAGCCATGGGGCGCTCTTTGCACCAGGCAACCCGGATTAATGACAAGATTGCAGGCACACTTTCCAGCAAAGGCAGCCTGTGAGCATCACATATTTGCCTGGATCCCATGACACCCGGCACAAAAAAGATATAACATTATGATTATAATTCCTGCAGTTGATATTAAACAGGGCAAATGTGTCCGCCTGCTCCAGGGGCGCATGGAAGATGCCACCCTTTATTCAGATGACCCGGCCACGATGGCTGTAAAATGGGAAAAACAGGGGGCACAATTGATCCACGTGGTGGATCTGGACGGGGCGTTTGCCAAATCAGCAATAAATTTTGACAGCATTGCCGGGATCCTGGAACAGGTTTCTGTTCCTATCCAGGTGGGCGGGGGAATCCGGGATATAAAGACCATTGAAAAGTATATCAGCGCCGGTGTTTCCCGGGTTATCATCGGCAGTGAGGCAGTATATCGGCCGGAGTTTGTCAAACAGGCCTGTAAAACATTTGCAGGTAAAATTGTGGTGGGCATTGATGCCAGAAACGGGATGGTGGCGGTGGAAGGCTGGAGCCGTACCTCAGAAACCCGTGCCGTTGACCTGGCAAAACAATTTGCGTCTGCAGGCGTTGCTGCCATCAATTTCACCGACATCCACAGGGATGGCATGCAGACCGGCCCCAATATTGAAGAGACCGCAGCCCTGGCCCGGGCTGTGTCCATACCCATTATCGCTTCCGGAGGGGTGGCCTGCATTGCAGACATTAAAAATCTGTGCCAGATTGCAGCTTTGGGGGTGACCGGTGTCATTACAGGAAAAGCGCTCTATGAGGGCACCCTTGATTTGGGTGAGGCCATACGAATTTCAGCAGCAGCATAATCATCTTTTCAGGTGATTGACAAGTCGTTTTATGTACTTAATTTTAGGTACTGTTGCATAACCGTTTGAAATTTTGGAGTCATGACCTGAAGCGATGTTTATTCCTGAAGAAAAAATTTCAGAAATTTTAAACACCTCAGACATTGTTGATATCGTATCAGAATCTGTTATACTCAAGAAATCAGGCCAGAACTTTTTTGGTCTGTGTCCGTTTCATTCCGAGAAAACACCGTCGTTTTCCGTGAATCCGGCAAAACAGATTTTTTATTGCTTTGGCTGCAGTGCCGGCGGAAACGCCATTTCCTATGTGATGAAATACCATGGGCTTTCCTTTGTGGAAGCGGCGAAGATGCTGGCCCGCAAATACAATGTTGTTGTCGAAACCCGGCAGCTTGATCCGTCCAAACGCAGAGAACTTGCACTAAAAGAATCATTGTTCAATCTCAACAAGCAGGTTATGGCATATTTTTGCCGTCTTCTCAAACAAAGCAGCAAAGCAGCTGGTGCCAGGCATTACCTTGAAAAACGCGGCATTACCAAAGAAACGGTGGACCAGTTTCATCTTGGATATGCCCTGGACCAGTGGGATGGCGTGGTTACATTTTTTAAAAAAGAAAAAATCAGGCGTCAGGCAGCGGTACAGTCCGGGCTGGTTCTGCCCAGAAAGCAGAGCAGCGGATTTTATGACCGTTTCAGAAACCGTGTGATATTCCCTATTTTTGATATCAATATGCAGGTGGCAGGATTTGGCGGCCGGATCATGGATGACCAGATGCCCAAATACCTGAATTCGCCTGAAACCCCTGTCTACAGCAAAAGCAGAATTTTATACGGGTTGCATGCTGCAAAGCAGTATTGCCGCAAAAAGGGAACCGTGCATATTGTGGAGGGGTATTTTGATTTTTTGTCTCTTTTCCAGAACGGGATTAAAAATACGGTGGCAAGCCTGGGAACCGCATTGACATCAGAGCATGTACGGATACTCAAGGGGTATGCCCCCACCATGGTACTGGTATTTGATTCAGATGCAGCCGGTATCAATGCGGCAAAACGCAGCATAAAAATTTTTATGAAAGAAGGGGTGGATACCCGGATACTGGTGCTGCCCGAGGGAGATGATCCAGATACCTATGTGGTGAACCACGGACCTGAGGCTTTTTTGAACCTGGTGTCCCGGGCAAAATCAGTGATGCAGTTTTTGCTCAAGGTGGCCATGGACACCCATGGATTGTCTGTGGAAGGACGGATACGGATTCTGGATGATATGAGGCCCCATCTGGCTGATATCCAGGACAGTGCGCTGCGTTCTCTGCATATCAGGGAACTGTCTGAAACACTGAACATTGATGAACGGGCGGTTCTTGAAAAAGTCAAAGAACAGGTGGCTCAATCCCGGCCTGGCCCGGGTTTTTTTCCGGATAGCAGCGATGATCAGCTTCTGGCATCTGATCCCCGGGAAAAACAGCTTATGGCATTGATGCTTCACTGTCCTGATATCATACCACAAGTGCAAAATTCCGGGGTGCTGGAATGTTTTTATTCACAGCGGCTTTGCGGCATTGCAAAAATCATTGCTGCTGCTGATCCTCACCAGAAGGCCTTTGTCAATCATATCATGGCAAAAATGGAACAAGACACAGACAGGCAATTGATTGCATCCCTTGCCATGGCTGAGGAATCAGGGGAAGAAACAGACCTGCGCAATACTGCGATATCCATAATAAACAGGATCATCCGAATAAAAAAAAGAAAAGAAAACACCTTGACCACTAAGATAATACGGGCGGAAAAGGGCTGTGAGGCTGATGTAATGGAACTGTTGAAATTGAAGCAGCAGGAGATTCGGCAATTACATGGTGGGCAATAACGTTTAGCCTTTGGGAGACATTTCATGGCAGATAAGACAAAGAAGTCAGAAGAAAATATAATGATCAGTGAAACACAATTAAAAATCCTCATTGAAAAGGGAAAGGAACATGGTGTTCTTTCTTTTTCCGAAATAAATGAGGCCATATCCGACGATGTGACATCTTTTGATCAGATCGAAGACATCGTGGTTCAGTTCCAGGAACTGGGAATCACCCTTGTGGATCTGGAAAAAATCAAGAAAAAAAAATCCGGTGCCGGGGCAGGTACGGTGGTGGCCGGCAAATCAGGTGCTAAAAAAGAAAAGATCAGGCAGGAACCCAAACACAAAAAAGCAGTTATCGGGGACAGAAAAGAGGGGTTGCTGTCTGTAAAAGAGCGGCCTGATCTGGAGTTCGGAGCAGTCACCGATCCTGTTAAAATGTATCTCAAAGAAATGGGGATGGTCACCCTTTTGAGCCGGGAAGGTGAAATCGAAATTGCAAAAAAAATTGAAGTAGGAGAACGGGATATCCTGCGTGCCATGCTGGATTGCCCTATTTCTCTGACCACCATTTTTTTGTATGGTGATAAAATGGAGAAAAAATCCATGCGGCCCAAACATGTCCTGCGGGATGTGGACGAAGGGGACGGGGTGGTGGATGAGGTTTCAAAACAGGAAAAATTTCTCGAATCTCTGGCTGCTATCAAATGTATCCATGAGAACAACCAGGCCAAGCGGGATCAGCTTCACGACCTGAGAAAATCAACCAAAAAATACCAGAACCTGGTGGAGGAGATCACCCGGGGCACGGAACAGATCTTTGAAGAACTCAAACGCTGGCGGTTTGAATCCAATGTCATTGATACCATTGAAAAGAGCATCCGCAGTACCATAGTCTGGTTTGATACAGTGGACAACCTGCTGGAAAAATGTGCCAGGACCTTTAACGTGATGAAAGACACCATGCTCAAACAGGCAGCTGATCAGGAAAAATTTGTGCAGTGGGCCACGGCCCGGACAAATCTTGGTGCTGACAGAGCAGCTGTTCTGCACAAAGATATCCAGGCTATCATGGATCAGGTGGCTTTGCGCAAGGAACTGATAAAAGGCGATGCAGATGATCTGCGGGCCATAATCCAGGGGGTTGATAAAGGCCGCAAAGATGCTGATTCTGCCAAACGGGAACTGGTTCGGGCCAATCTGCGGCTGGTTGTCAGCATTGCCAAAAAATATACCAACCGCGGGCTGCAGTTCCTGGACCTGATCCAGGAAGGCAATATCGGTTTGATGAAAGCAGTGGACAAGTTTGAATACCGGCGGGGTTACAAGTTTTCCACCTATGCCACCTGGTGGATCCGTCAGGCCATCACCCGGGCCATTGCAGACCAGGCAAGAACCATACGTATCCCGGTGCATATGATTGAAACCATCAACAAACTCATCAGAACCTCCAGGTATCTGGTGCAGGAAATGGGTAAAGAACCTTCTCCTGAGGAAATTGCTGAAAAAATGGAAATTCCCATTGACAAGGTCAGGCGGGTTTTAAAAATTGCAAAGGAACCCATTTCTCTGGAAACCCCCATTGGAGAAGAAGAAGACAGCCATCTCGGGGATTTTATTGAAGACAAGAAGTTTTCAATTCCTTCGGAAGCTGCCATTGACTTCAGCCTGGCGGAACAGACCCGCAAAATTCTTGCCACCCTGACCCCCAGGGAAGAAAAGGTATTGCGCATGCGGTTTGGTATTGGTGAAAAATCAGATCACACCCTGGAAGAGGTCGGCAAAGATTTTACCGTGACCCGGGAACGCATCCGCCAGATAGAGGCCAAGGCCCTGAGGAAATTGCGCCATCCCACAAGGAGCAAGAAACTTAAGACATTTATAGAAAATTAGATGTTGACTTGGATACGTGTCTGCTATATATAATTAAAGTTTGTTTGGGTGCCAACGGTGACGGGCCTATAGCTCAGTTTGGCAGAGCCACCGGCTCATAACCGGTCGGTCCCTGGTTCGAATCCAGGTGGGCCCACCACGCCCCCGGACAGACAATGTTTGTGAATGGGAAAAAGACAAGGATGGTCAGGTCATATATGAATATGCCTGTAAAAGAACAATACCGGGTTGAATCTTCAAAGCGTGGCATTTCACCACGCTTTTTTTATTGGGGCTGACGGGTCATGGCACCAACCGTAAAACAGATCATGGATATGGTCGATGAGATCGCCCCGCACAGTCTGGCCGAACCCTGGGATAACTGCGGCCTTTGTGTCGGTGATTTTACATGGCCGGTGAAAAAAATCCTGGTGGGGCTCGACCCTTGTATGCAGGTGATGCAGGCCGCCCGAAAATGGGAGGCAGATATGGTGCTTACCCACCATCCTTTGTTTATCACCACCCAAAAAACCATTGATTTTCAGCACATGCCCGGATCTGCTATTTTTCTGGCAGCCAGAGAAAAAATTGCCCTTGTCTGTGCACATACAAATCTGGACAAAGCCCGAAACGGACTGAATGATTTCTTTGCTGAGCGCATCGGCGTTGTATGTACCCACCCCCTTGTCCTGGATCACGGCATTTCAGATGAACAGTCCGGCATAACCGGTATCGGAAGAATCGGACATATTGCATCTGCCATTACCCTGGCAGAGATGGTGTCAAAAATTAAACAGCAGCTCGGGGTCAGCCAGGTCCGGGTGGTGGGGGATATGAATGCCATGGTTGAAAAGATTGCCGTATGCACAGGTTCCGGCGGCTCTTTGATACCGGATTTTTTAACATCCGGGGCAGACCTGTATGTCACCGGCGACATAAAATACCATGATGCCCGCCTGATTGAAGCCCGGGGCAGGGCATTAATTGATGTGGGGCATTTTGCCTCGGAAATCATTGCAAAGGACCTGTTGTCCCGCAGAATGCGCCAGGCAGCCTCTTATGCGGGCCATGACCTGGAAATTAAAGGGTTTAATCAGGAAGCAGATCCATTTGCCATAGTGTAAGGACAGCGTATGAACCAGACTTTAAAACAAGATATTGAAACACTTGTGAGGCTCCAGGAAATTGAATCTGAAATCTACAGGCTTCAATCGGTTATCCAGAAAGTTGAAAAAGAAAAAATCGTACTTGCCGCCAGACTAAAGGAGTTTGAAACCGCTTTAAGTGCATACAGACTGGAGCTGGCAGAGATTCAGCAAAAATGTGACGATGCGGAGCAGGAAATCAGAACCGTGGATGACCGGATCATAAAAAGCAATGAAACCCTGAGAATGGTAAAGACCAACAAGGAGTATCAGGTATTGCTCCGGGAAGTGGATGACAATAAAAAACGCAAGGATGCTCTGGAAAACCAGCTGCTGGAATTTTATGACCAGAAAGAAACGGCAGAAATACGGGTCCGGGAAAGCGAACAGCAGTTTTTACAGCTGGCGGAGCAGATCAAGTCGGAGCAGGCGGAAATTGACAAAAAAACGGTGGATGACAGGGAGTTGCTTGAAGAATCTCTGGCCCAGCAGAAAAAGATCGGACAGGATCTGGACCCGTCTTTGATGACCCGGTTCAGAAAAATATCCAGAATGAACCAGGGCCAGGCAGTTGCCCAGGTGAGAAATGAATCCTGTATGGGCTGTTTCATGAATGTCCCGCCCCAGTTGTGCATTGAGGTGCAGCGGGGAAACCAGTTGATTTCATGCCCCCAGTGCAGCCGGATTCTGTACCATGTAAATGATGATCCAATGTCAGGGGAATAATTTTTTGATTTCGGTCTGACCGGACTGAACGATCGCTGGGTCAAAGACCTGGAGGAAAGTCCGAACACCACAGGACAGGACGCTCCATAACGTGGAGTCACGGTGACGTGAAGGAAAGTGCAACAGAAAGCAGACCGCCTTTTGCGGGTTGGTTCTCCAGCCTGAAGAAGGTAAGGGTGAAACGGTGCGGTAAGAGCGCACCAGTTTCCCGGGTGACCGGGAAAGCTTGGTAAACCCCGTCCGGTGCAAGACCAAATAGGGAAACGCTTGAGGGCTGTCCGTCCGAAGTTTCCGGGTAGGTTGCTTGAGGTGTGCGGCAACGCGCATCCCAGATGAATGATCGTTGGCCTGTTTTTTTCCGGGTAACCGGGACAGGTAACAGAATTCGGCTTACTGGCCGGTCAGACCGAAATTTACCTTCACCGGGAAAATCCAGATGAATAACAGCTGTGATATTTCATTTAAAGAAAAAGCCAATATTTTTTCTTTTGAATTTTTAAAATGTATCCATTTTATCACCACCATTGAAGATGATTCCTATATATTCACCAAAAAGCTTTTTTCCAAGCTGATCATCAATTCCCATATTCTGGAAGATTTCCTGGATTTTCATGGGGCAAAGAAAAATTCAGAGTGGCTTTTTTACCGGGAACTGGGTGCCCTGGTAAGGCATATGGCCCTGGCCTGCTATTCCCAGCGCCACATTCTGAACCGTCTGACATTCTATCGGCTTGAATATGCCGGGCATGATCTTTTCAAACAGGAAGCCACCGACACCTTGAAAATCCTTCAGGATTCCTTGAAACTGGCTGCCCCGGTTATTCTGGCTGAGGCCAGGCGCCTGCAGATCACCATTCCCCGGTCCGGATATAATCTGAGTTATTTTCCGGGTATTTCATCCACCCAGCAGCTGGATCACAATATTGACGAGTTTACTGCCAGAGATAACCAGAAAAAGAACCTGACCCGTATTTCCAGTGAATTTCTTGATGTGGTAAAGGCATTTGAATCTTTTTCCTTTTATGAACGCTATGATGTAAAAGATATTAAGAAACTGGTGCCGGAAAAAATCAATGAAGTCAATATCCGCAGTTTTGAAATGAAGGTCCATAATATACAGTCCTCTTTTGATTCCTATGTGGTGAAAACCCAGTCCTCAGAAGAAAATATACTTTTAGATCAGCTGCGCAGCCATTTTTCCATTGTTTTTCATATTCTCCAGGTCATGGGGCGGCTGCTGCATTTTTATGAACGCCATCTGTATGATGTGGGATTCAAAGATGTCTACATGCGCGTCAGGCAGTCTCTGGCCCAATTAATTGATCCGGATGTCCTTCTGGACCGGGCGGTAAATTTTTGTCTGTTTTATGCCTGGAAATTTTTGTCCTCCGGAAAGCAGGTGGCCTCCCATATTCTGAATAAAAACATGGAAACCTCCTCGGTTGAAGTATCCATCCCCATGGACAGAGGGTTTCACAGCCGTCCCAGCCTACTGGTGGCAAAAATTGTCCAGCATTACGGTGGCGAGGTGATTCTGCATGTGGGTCCTGACCATTTTGATGCCTCTTCGGTTCTGGATATTCAGTGGGCAGGGGGGAAAATAAAGAAAGAAAATATTGAAACCGTCGTATTTACTGGAGATTCCAGGGCATTGCACGATCTGGTTATTCTGGCTGGGGTAAACTACGGGGAAGACCATATGGGAAAAGGAACCCCTCTGCCAAAGCAATTGTCCTACCTGAGTTAAACCATGGATTTTATCAGGCGGATACCTGTTATTGTGGCAGCAGGGAAAGGGTGCCGCATGGGCGGTGCCATTAAAAAGCAATACCTGGTTATAGATCGCATACCGGTTTTGACACGGACATTGATGGTCTTTGACCGCCACCATCTTCTGGACGATATCATTCTGGTGGTTCCTGAAGAAGACCAGACCTATTGTCGAAAAAAGATTGTTCAGCCCTATGCGTTTTCACAAAAAATCCATGTGGTTGCCGGGGAAAAGACACGGCAGCAATCTGTCCTTAACGGACTCAATAAGGCAGAACAGATTACTGATGCCCCGGACAGTACGCTGGTGCTTATCCATGACGGTGTCCGGCCCTTTGTAAGTCCTGATTTGATCAACCGTCTTATGGCAGTTGCTTTTCAGCAGGGGGGGTGCATCCCGGTTCTGGCTGTGAATGACACCCTCAAACTGGTTGCACAGAACCAGCAGGTGCAAAAAACCCTGGACCGGGATCAGATATACAGGGCTCAGACGCCCCAGGTATTCCGTCTAGATCTGATTCTAAAGGCATTTGCATATGCCAAAATCACCAATTTTACGGGAACAGATGATGCATCGGTTATGGAACATGCAGATTTCAGTGTTTACACCACCCCGGGTGAGGCTGCAAATATCAAATTGACAACACCGGATGATCTGATTTTGGCCCGTTCTTTCAAAAAAAAAGTGCAGCAGGTTTTAAAATAACCGTCCGGTCAGGTCGGACAGTTTATCATTGACTTTGAAAGACAGTTAAGCATAATAGGAAAGATTGTCTTAATCCATGATTATATTCTGGAGGTACCTTGATGGCGGAAAAACCGGCAATAAAAATTGGTTATCTGAAAATTACCGACCACCTTATTTTGGGGGTGACCAAGCTCAAACTTGAAAAAGGTATGGAAACCTTTGCCCATTGTTCCCTGGAGACAGTTGTCAAAAACGGATGGAATGAGGTTGCAGATGCCATTGCCACCAAGTCGCTGGATGGTGCCCTGATCCTGGCCCCCACAGCCATGGATCTGTTCAAATCCGGAATAGATTTAAAATTGCTGCTGCTCACCCATAAATCCGGCAGTGTTCTGGTCAAGAGCAAAAACGCCCACATAGAAAAAATCGAGGATTTTGCCGGAAAGACCGTTCTGATTCCCTATCAGTTGTCCATTCACAACATGCTGTTTCACAAACTGTTGTCGGAAAAAGGGCTGACCCCCGGCCGGGCCAGTGAACCCAATGTGGATGTCATACTGGAAGTTGTGGCCCCGTTTCAGATGCCCGAAGCCATCCAGCTGGATGAGGAAGGGGAAATCGGCGGATTTATTGTGGCAGAACCTTTTGGTTCCCAGGTCATTGCCCAGGGACATGGAGAAGAATTTTACCTGTCCAAGGATTTATGGCCAAAGCACCCCTGCTGTGTGTTTGTCATGCGCACCGAAATCATGGAAAAACACCCTGACGCCATCCAGGAGATCTGTACCAGTTTTGTGAGATCCGGTCTGGCCATTGATGCACAGCCGGATCCGGCATCTGTCATTGGCGGAGATTTTCTGTCCCAGGAAAAAGAGGTGATTCACCGGGTATTGACCCAGCCGCCGGACCGCATACTCACCGGTGAACTGCTTCCGGTGATAGAGGATCTGGACACCATTCAAAAATATATGATGGACAAAATGAAGATCATGACCAGTCTGGTTGATCTGGAAAAGTTTGTGGATACCCGGTTTGCGAAAAAAGCAGGTGCCAGGTAAAAGCGTTATCAACTGGCCGCGTCAATGAATGAATAAATTTGGGAAATTGCTTTTACCGTCCAGTCAGGCTTTCCTGAAATAGTTTCCACTTTGTCCTGGTTCAACCGCCGGGCTGTTTCCTCAGCACCCACTCCCCGGGTCTTTAATGACATGATGATTTTCATCACGGCAGCCTTGTATTTTTCCAGGTCCTGATCACGTGAAATATCGGGTTTCAGGGAAGGTTTCGTACTCACCAGGGCTGCCAGATCATCAAGGGGTGCATCGTCTTGGCCAGTATGGCTGGTGAGGGCAGCCCCGGCTTCATTTCCAGCAGTTATCAACCGGGAAAGGTCATCCATATCATCTGTTTCAGGGGGCTGCACCAGCAAAGACAAATCATCCAGATCCACAGAGGCATCTTTTTCAGGGTCATCTGTGATCAATACACCAAGATCATCCAGGTCTTCTGCAGCATCGGTTTTTTGGGGAACATCCTTCAGCCGGCTCAGATCATCCTGGTTTTTTTTGTCCGGCTGGTCAGAAGATGCTGAATCAATTAAATCTGCCAGGTCATCCAGATCTTTTGGACCGGGCAAAGGGGTGTCCAGCAGCTGGGTTAAATCACCTTCCGCGTGGATGGTCCGGACTGCTTCATGGGTTTTTGCCTGAATGGCAGGATCCTGACCGCCCTGTCTGATCATCTGCTGGAGCGCTGCTGCAATACTGCCCATGGCCGCTGCTTTTTTCTCTTCTGCCGCCGCTCTTTTTTCAAGGGCTGCAGCTTTTCTTTCTTCTACTGCCGCCCTTTTTTCATGGGCCAGGGCAATTTTTTTCTGGTGATCTTCCATATTGTTAAAAAGGGACCTGATAAGATCACATCCATCTTTGCCGATCTGTATATTTTCACCAGACTGTTCAGAGACCGGGGCTTTAGCATCGCTGGTATCTTTGGGGTGATTTTTGTGCAGATCCGGATCAGCGTCAAGTGTTGTTTCTATTTCTCCGGGCAGTCTGCCGGCTTCCAGTTCCTGCTTGATCCACAGCATCAGAGGAAGATCTTTTTTCGCATACCAGGGACGTCCTTTTATCACCTCAACACAAAACCTGCTGCCAAAGCGTTTCAATACAAACCTGGTAAAGGCGAATCCAGCATCTATCTCCCGCGTGATATCATGCACAGATAATAAATTTTTTCCTGCAGCATCTTTTTGTGTGTTTTCATTATCCACTGTCCGCATGTCTCCTTTACAAACCGCTGATTTGGCTCAGATCGCATAGTACCATAGTTTTTCAAACCTAAAAAGAAGTTTCCTTCAAAAGCAAATGAATCAAACCGTTTGACAGGAAATAAGCGGGTTGTTATATTTTGTGTATATTCAGATGTTTTAAAACAGCCAAAAAAAAATACAATACCCGTAATCAACCAAGGATAGTGGTGCAGGCGATCTGCTTTCTGTTGAAAAAAGACCAATTGTAATACAAAGGTGTCTTTTTTTGTATTAAACAAGGGGGAGAACAACATGGCCGTGAAAACAAAAGCAACTACCGTAAAAACCAATTCATTGCTGGAACATGTGGATGCGGTGAAAAAAGGGAAAAAAGTGTTTGAGGATGCTTTTCAGGGGGTTTCCCGTATGATTCTGGATGCCGGTATTCAGAAAATCACTGTAAAAGGAAAATCCACCTACCAGTTTGACCTTTTCACCCAGGGCAAAAAACACCTGGTGGGTATGTATGATGAGATCAATTCGTTTGTTTCCTTTGTCAAGGATGCCTCGGAAGGCGGTTCTTCACGGGAAATGGCTTTTGTGCTGGTGGGAGAACCCGGAAACGGCAAAACCTTTTTTGTGGAATATCTGTGTGACCGGTACAGGGAATTTTTATCCATTCCCGAGAACAAAAAATACACGTTCAGATTCATCAACCTGGACATCCTCGGAGGATATGGACAAATTCGGTTCATTGAATCCCAGACCTATGAGGATCCCATGATCCTGGCCATGAGCATTGAAGCATCCAAAGACCGGTCCATGGACTACCTGGCGAAAAAATTCAAATTCACCGATCTTCAGATTGAAAACATTTACGCAAAATACCGTCCTATGGGGGCCTGTTCCGCTTATATCTGGAACGATATCAGAGAATATTGTGACAATGATATCGACAAGATGCTGTCATTTGTAGAAATCGTACCAGTGCCGCTCATTGAAAGTCTGGGTACCATCACCGGCAAATACCCTGCCAAGGACAAGATCACTTCATCTGCCGTGGATCTCATGGGAGAAGAGTCCATCCAGCGGCTGCTTCACATAACCGACACCAACAACCCTTACCGGTTTGACCTGCGGCGCGGCGCCCTGGCCCGGGTGGCAGGCGGCGGCATCCATTTTTCCGATGAAATTTATAAAAACAAAAAAGACCTGGTCCAGGTCTATCTGGGGGTCATCCAGAACAGGATGATCGAACTGGACGGGTTCAAGTGGCCCATTGACACCTTGATCATCGCCACCAGCAACAATTCCGAGTTTGACACCTTTCTTTCTGAAAGAGAAGAAGCCCCCATTGTTGACCGCTGCCGGATCTGTTATGTGGCCCATAACACGGATTACAAGATCCAGAAAACATTGACGGAATATGCCATCGGCAAGGATGTCAAGCGCTCTTTGGCACACGAGGTGCTCCATCAGGACCCCAACCTCAATTATGCAGCATCGGTGGCCGTTGTTTTGACCCGGCTGCCAAGGTCTGAAAAACTGACCCCGGTGGAAACCATGAAGCTGGCAGCCGGGGAGGTGGCCGGCGAAAAAAGCCTGAAAACCCTTGCAGAGCTTATTGATACACTGAACCAGGATACGGACATCACCAAACGGTTCGGCCAGAAAGGGCTGGGCCAGCGGAACCTGGGAAGGGCGGTGCAGCTGCTGCTGGAGTCCTCTGAAACCAATGAGGGCAAGTGCATGTTTGCCCTGGATATTTTCACCTCTCTGGAACGGGTGGTGCTGGATTATGTTCATGAACCCGCAGACCGGGCCAAATTCATGGAAGATCTGAAAATTGCCAGGGGCCTGTACCGGGAACGCATCATGACAGAGATGTTCAATGCCTACATGGATGAACCCCTTGCCATTAAAAAAGATGTGCTCAATTATGTGAACATGATCATCGGGGTTGATGCCGAACATCTGGGACCGGACATGATGTGGAAATACAAAGATCCCCAGACCGGTGAACTGAAAGCCTTGAAAATAGATGAACGGTATATCAAAAATGTGGAGGAACGCCTGGGGCTGAAAACAGAAGAACAGCGGGCATCATTCCGCAATTCCATCCGCAAGATCTACGGCCAGAAACTGTCGGTGGATCCCAACTATGATTTTATGGATAATCTGGAACTGGTCAAGGCCATCACCGATGTGCGGCTCAAATCCGATATTGCCGGTGCCGGTTCCCTGGTCGGTGCCCTGGCCAACAGGACCAATGAAGAAAATCAGAAACTGTATGACCGCATGATCACCACCATGAATGACAAACTCGGGTACTGCCGCACCTGCGCCCAGAAAACCATTGAGTATTTCTGCAGCCAGGAGGATGACAGTTAGAAAGGGGGTGCAGGATGATAACCCTTGATGAACTCCTTGAAAGGGATAAAAAAAGGGAAGAAGACGGATTTAAACGCAAAATCCGTATTGGACGTATTGTAAAACCCGGATCCGGCAATAAAGAAAAAATTATTGTGGTGCCCACCACCGTAGAAGAAAAATTTGTGCATGATGACATTGTTGCGGAACAGGAGCAGGGAGAGGCTGAACCCACTGGTGGTACCGGTGAAGGCCAGGAGGGAGACGTCATCGGTGAACAGCCCGTCAGGCCTGAAGAAGGCGAAGGCGAAGGTGAAGGAGAGGGTGAAGGTCCTGGTGAGGGCAAAGGCGGTGAGCACGAAATCGAGGCCAACGCCTATGAACTGGGAAAAGTACTGTCCCAGGATTTTGAACTGCCCAATTTAAAAGACAAGGGCAAAAAAAAAGTGCTTGCCAGATATGTGTATGATCTCACCGACAAGAACCAGGGCGTCGGACAGGTGCTGGACAAGAAGGCGACTTTAAAAAAAATTGTTGAAACCAACATGTCTTTGGGCAATATCCCGGATGTGTCAAACATTGACACCACCGGTTTCATTGTCTCCCCCCGGGATCTGATCTACCGGATTCTTTCCAGAGAAAAAGAATATGAATCCCAGGCCCTGGTATTTTTTTTGCGGGACTATTCCGGATCCATGGGCGGAAAGGTGACCCAGACCGTGGTATCCCAGCATGTGATGCTGTATTCCTGGCTCATGTACCAGTATGAAAAACAGGTGGAAACCCGGTTTGTTCTGCATGATACAGAAGCCAGGGAAGTCTCTGATTTTCAAAAATACTATTCCTATAAAGTAGCCGGCGGCACAAAAGTGTATACTGCTTTTAAGCTGGTAAATGATATTGTGGAAAAAGAAAACCTTGCACGGGACTACAATATTTATGTGTTCCACGGAACAGATGGTGATGACTGGGACAAGGACGGCAAACAGACCCTGGCGGAAATAGAAAAAATGCTGACCTATGCAGCCAGGATCGGGATAACCATAGTGGAACATACCTATGTGGGGTCCAAACAGACGGAAGTGGAAAAATACATACAATCTTCAGGCCTGCTGACCAGTCACCACCATCTTATCAAACTGGATGTCATGGCGGAAAATGTGGATGATTCCCGAATTATCCAGGGCATCAAGACTTTGATTTCCTGAGAAATGGTTGTGCAGATCTGACCGAAAGTGAGCAATGCATGGAACTTGTCAGTCAACATGTCAAAGGCATTATGGAAGAGTGCAAAATCCGGGCCCGGGATGCAGGGCTGCGGTTTGACGACGAAACTTTGGAGTACATTGTCACCAACAGAGATTTGATAGAGTTATCCCCCAAAATGATGATTCCCACCCTATATGATTACTGGGTGCATGACGTCAGGGTGCTGTCCGGCAAAGGCATGTATGAGGCATATCCGTCAAACCCTTTTGAAACCGTTATCAACACCCGGCCGGCCATTTCCTATTACAATGACAATAACCCGGACTGGCTCAATGTCATGATTTTTTATCATGTGCTGGCCCATATTGATTTTTTCCAGAACAACATGTTTTATAAAAACACCTGGGATATTGATCTGGCAGGCCAGGCCCTGGCAGACAAACGCCTCATTGCCCGACTCCGGAGTGAAAAAGGCAGGTGGGTGGATTATGTTATTGAGTTTGCCAGGGGAATGGACAACCTGGCAGGGTTTCACAGGGATCTGAGCCGCACCCTTTTACAAACCGGTGCCAGAAAACTTACCAGAACAGATTTTTATTTTGATGTGTTTTTGCAAAAGATCATCTCCGTGCCCCAGCATGAATATGTAAAGGAAATTTCCCGGTACAATGAGTGCCAAAAAGACAATGTGGATTTTTTCAGCCAGGTAACAGGTAAATATCCGGAATTCAATGAACTCTATCGGAAGGAAACAAAAAAAAAATCCCCGTTCCAAATGGATATCATGGAATATATTCTCCGGTATTCCCCTTTTTTGCGAAAAGAAGAAAATGAATGGATGACCTCTGTGATTCATATTGTCAGAAGCACGTCTTTGTATTTTCAACCACAGATCCGTACCAAAATCATGAATGAGGGATGGGCATCGTTCTGGCATGAAAAACTGTTCATGGCAGATGACAGGATCAGCGGGCATGAAACCGATTATGCAAAAGTCAATGCCTCGGTGACCGCCATGCCCAAGGTCGGGCTCAACCCTTACGCTTTAGGTATGCGCCTGTTTGAGCATATTCGCGAAATGGAGGATAAGGGACGGTATTCTTTTGCATATTTTCTTCTCAGGGATGCGGTTCTGAAAGAAAAATATGACCAGCATAAAAACACCGGCCAATCCTTTATTTTCAAGGTCAGAGAGGATATGGATGATTTCACATTCATCAACCATTTCCTGGAACAGGAATTTGTGGACAGGCACAGATTGTTTGTTGCCGGTAAACGGATCAACAACCAGAACATGACCTGGCAGTACTATATTAAATCCAAAAAGGCAGACGATTATAAACAGATGGTCATCAACACCCTTTACCATCCACCTGATATCCGCATTGATGCAGAAAAAACCAAAGACGGGATCCTGTACCTGGACCACCGGTTTGAAAACAAGCCGTTGAAATCCGATTTTATAGAAAATACCATGATCGGCATTGAATTCTTATGGGGGGGACCCGTGCATCTGGAAACCAGTGAACCCAAATCCGCAACCCGGCTGGATCCCAGGTATACCAATTTCTGGGATCCTTCTGCGCAGGGATCCCTTCCTGAACCGCCGGCGCTCCCCATTGAATGGAAACGGGTGCGGTATATAATCAAGGACCGTAAACTGCACAAGCAGGAGTTATAATATATGATGGATGACAACCCAGTTTCAACAGAATCTGTTGACCAGGCCCTGGAACTTCTGGGAAAAAACATTCAGGACTATCAGCGGCTGCATCCTGTCTCTTTTGAGGCGTTTTTAAATATTCTAAAGGCCCGTCCTTCCCAGGTTTTAAGAAATATATTCCAGTCTTTTCACGATATGGTCAAAGCCCATGTGGATGAATACAAAGATCCTGTTACCGGTGAACAGGATAATCTGGCGTTTACCCATTATGACTGTACCAGGCTTTTTGTGGAAGGATCTGACAATCCCTATTTTCCGGACATGCTTTTTGCCAACCGGTTCATGAAACAGATGGAATACCTGCGCCATGGTGCCCAGCAGAACCGCATTTATATTTTTTATGGGCCCCATGGCTGCGGCAAAAGCACTTTTTTAAACAACCTGCTCAAAAAATTTGAAAGCTATGCCAACACTGATGAGGGACTCAGGTATGAGATTGTGTGGCGCCTGAACATCAAAAAGCTGCATGACCAGGACCATTCACTTTCCTTGTCCGCCTTTGAGCGCCTGATCCAGTATGTTGAAAAAGAAAATGAGGCATCAGGCAATAAAGCTGAAGAACTGTCGATGGCAATCCATGAGCGTGATTATATCGAAGTCCCCTGCCTGGCCCATGACAATCCGTTTCTGGTTATCCCCAAGGAACAGCGCAGGGGAATTCTGGATGAATTAATTAAAAATGATCAGTTCAAATGGCGGCTGTTCACGGAAAAAGAATATGAATGGGTATTCACCGAAGAAACCTGTACCGTGTGTTCTTCTATTTACAATGCCCTGCTTGAGCGGCTCCAGCACCCCACAGAGGTCTTTAAAATGCTCTATGCAAGACCCTATTACATTAACCGCAGGATCGGCAACGGTATTTCCGTATTCAACCCCGGGGACAAACCCTCCAAACAGAATATCATTTCCAACCAGATGCTCCAGAACCGCATCAACACATTGTTCCAGGATTCCAATCTCATCCATTATACCTATTCCAATTTTGCCAAAATCAATAACGGCATTTATGCCCTGATGGATATCAAATCCCACAATATTGAACGGCTGGTGGAGCTGCACAACATTATATCCGAAGGGGTCCACAAGGTGGAAAATATGGAAGAACGGGTGGACGCCCTGTTTTTTGCTTTAATGAACCCTGAGGATAAAAAAAACATCAGGGATTTTCCCTCCTTTACAGACCGCATCAGATACATTGATATTCCTTATGTGCTGGACTGGAAAACAGAAACAAAAATCTATATCGACATATTCGGCCGCCATATAGAGGGCAGTTTTCTGCCCATGGTGCTGGACAATTTTGCCAGAATAATTGTGTGTACCCGCATCGGAAAAAGGTCTGCAGCCCTTGAAGAATGGATTGAAAAACCGGAAAAGTACAAAAATTTTTGTGATGACAAACTTATGCTTTTGAAAATGGAAATTTATTCCGGCAATATTCCCAAATGGCTGGATGATGAAGATCTTCGCCGTCTGGATCAAAAAATGCTTTCAAAAATCATTGCTGAATCGGAAAGTTACGGCAAAGAAGGGCTGTCCGGCAGAGATTCCATTAAAATTTTTGATGAATTTTATTCCAAATATGCCAGAGAAGACCGGTTGATCAATATGCCGGATCTGTGCACTTTTTTTAAAAAACGCGATACCCAGTCCAGACAACTGCTCCCGGAAGGGTTTTTGTCCAGCCTTTTGCGCATGTATGACTACAGCGTACTTCAGCAGGTAAAAGAATCTTTGTACTATTATAATGAAGACCAGATTGCCAGGGATATCAAGAATTATATTTCTGCGGTAACCAATGAACTGGATTCCATAGTGAACTGTATTTTTACCAAAGAGGAACTGCATGTGACCGAAGCATTTCTTGAAAGCATTGAAAACAGACTTTTGTCAGAAAATCTGAATAAAGCACGCAGAGACGAAATCCGTCATGATGTGCTCAAGGAATACACCACCCGCACCCTGACCCATGAAATCATGATTCAGGGCAAGGATATCGTGGATACCCGGCTGTTTGAATCTTTGTACCAACGGTATGTTCACAATCTAAAAAAACAGGTGCTGGAACCGTTTATAGACAATGAAAATTTCAGAAATGCCATCAAGGATTTTGATACGGAAAAATTCAGAACCCATGACAAACGGATCAAAAAAGATGTAAAATTCCTTATTGACAACCTGTCCGCCAAGTTCGGCTATACCAGCCAGGGAGCCAATGAAGTCTGTATTTACATGATTGACAACGGGCTGGCCAATAAATTCAAATGAATTTATCCTTATTTAGGGCTTGATTCTTTGACCATCTTCCTTTAAATGAAGCCCAGTTGTTTACATTGACCTTTTACCCCATACAATTATCCATATATACCCTTGTCCATGATATCCGCAATTATTGATCATATGCAGTCCCATGACAACGCGCTGGTGCTCACCCGTAAAGACGGTGCCCATAAAGCCTTTCTGACCGCCCGCATGTTTGCCAGCACCCCCCGTGATATGGTGGTGGTTCTGCCGGATCAGAAGAGTGCTGCAAAATTCATGGAGGATCTGTTGTTTTTTCTGCCGGACCAAAAAGATGCGGTTCTTTTTTTTCCCGGGTATCATATTCTGCCTTTTAAGTCGTTGTCTTATCACAGACAGACCTCCACCCAGCGCCTGGCAGTGTTGTCTTGTCTGGTGGAAGAAAGACCATCGCCATATCTGGTAGTGACATATATTGACACCCTGCTCCAGAAACTGATTCCCAAAAAAACCATTCTCGGATGTTCCGAACTGGTTATGGCCAATGAGGAAACGGACAGGGAGGCCTTGATAGAAAGCCTTGAAGCCGGGGGTTACACCCGCTCTTCTCTGGTGGAGGACCCGGGGGAATACGCCGTTCGGGGCGGCATTCTGGACATTTTTGTACCAGGTGATAAACGGCCGGTGCGCATGGAATTTTTCGGGGATCTTGTGGAATCCATCCGCAGTTTTTCCCCCTATACCCAGCGGGGAATCCGGGAATTGTCAGAAGCCGTCATTGTTCCGGCAACAGAAGCTGTGGTATCTGAACACCAACTGCCCCATATTCTGGCAAGACTGCGCACTGCCGGCAAGCGTGCCGGGCTGGATGCTGCAAAAATCAGAGAATATGTTACACAAACCCGTAATACAGGCAGATTTTCCGGCATTGAAAGCATGTTGTCCATTGTATACAGCAGCCTGGATTCTTTTTTTGCCTATCTGTCAGAAAAAACCCTTATTGTATGGGATTCTCCGGATCTTCTCGCATCCAGGGCAGCAGATTTTGAAAACAAGGCCCGGATAAATTTTCACACGGTTGCAGCGGAAAAAAGGCTGTGTGTGTTGCCCGATGAAATTTATCTGCCCTTTGATCAGGTCTCAGCAGAGGTTCAAAACAAAAAGCACCTTGTTTTCAAGGAGCTGGCAATTGCATCAGAGCAAAAATATTCACAGGTTTTCCATTTTGCCCCTGAAACCAATGCAGTTTTGTCAGGCCTGCTTTTTGAAAACAAAACATCAGACACCCCCTTAAAACCCCTGGTGGAATGGATGCAGACCCACCTGCAGCAGGGCAGAAAAATTGTCTGTGTGGTACACCAGAAATCCCAGGCCCAGCGGCTGACTTCTCTTATGGCACCCTATGGCCTGCCCCTTTTTCCTGTGGATGATTTTTACACTGCCGCAAAACGTGACCCCGGCATATATTATATGACAGCGGACCTGTCCGCGGGATTTGTTTTAAAAGAAGAGGGTCTGGCCCTTGTTACGGAAAACGAAATTTTCGGCAAAAAGCGGCTGCGGCGCGTAAAACGCCGTTCTATGGACGTTAAAACGCAGATGATCGCCCCGGAGGAATTGAAGAACGGGGATATCGTCGTGCACATGGAGCATGGAATAGGGCGGTATGAAGGATTGTGCAGTCTGGCTGTCAACGGTATATCCCAGGATTTTATTCTGATTGTCTACCAGGATGAGGACAAGCTTTACCTGCCGGTGGACCGCATTGAAATGATCGGCAAATATATCGGTGTGGACGGATATACACCGGTGCTGGATAAAATCGGTTCCAAAGCCTGGATCAAATCCAAAGAAAAAGCAAAAGAGGAAGTGGAAAAAATGGCTGCAGACCTGCTGGATCTGTATGCCAAAAGAAAAATTAACAAAGGATTTTCATTCAGCCGGCCTGACAATTATTATAATGACTTTGAAACCACATTTCCCTATGAAGAAACCCGGGACCAGCTCAAGGCCATCGATGATGTGCATCTGGACATGGAATCCGACACCCCCATGGACCGGCTTGTGTGCGGGGATGTGGGGTACGGCAAGACCGAGGTGGCGGTAAGGGCGGCATTCAAGGCAGTTACAGACGGCAGACAGGTGGCTGTGGTAGTGCCCACCACCATTCTTGCGGAACAGCACCTTGCCACCTTCCAGGACCGGTTTAAAAATTATCCCGTTCATATTGCCTGTCTTTCCCGTTTTCGTACCCGCAAAGAACAGACACACATCCTCAAGCAGCTTGCCCGGGGACACCTGGACATTGTTGTCGGCACCCACCGGCTGCTGCAAAAAGATGTGGATTTTAAATCCTTAGGCCTGCTGGTGATCGATGAAGAGCAGCGCTTCGGGGTCAAACACAAGGAAACCCTAAAAAAGAAACGCAGCACAGTGGATGTGCTGGCGCTAAGCGCCACCCCCATTCCCCGAACCCTGCACCTGTCTTTGACCGGTATGCGGGATATCAGTGTCATCAAAACCCCGCCTGCGGACCGCCAGCCCATTGTGTCCTATATTTCAACCTATGAGGATGCGGTGGTAAAAGATGCTGTTCAAAAAGAACTCACCAGGGACGGCCAGGTATTTTTCGTGCACAACAATATCAAAACCATTTCCAAAATAGCGGAAAATCTCAAAAATCTGGTGCCGGAAGCACAGATCGGGGTCGCCCATGGACGGTTGTCTGAAACCGAGCTGGAGCGGGTCATGTTCTCCTTTGTCAACAGAAAAATCAATGTACTGGTGTGCACCACCATCATTGAGTCAGGCCTGGATATACCAGCTGCCAATACCATGATCATAAACAAGGCTGAACGGTTCGGACTGGCCCAGATCTACCAGCTCCGGGGCCGCATCGGCCGCGGGGACCACCAGGCCTATGCTTATCTGTTCATTTCCGATGAATCTGTGATTTCCAAAGATGCCAAAAAACGGCTTTCCGCCCTCATGGAATACAAGGATCTGGGATCCGGGTTTCAGATTGCCATGAAAGACCTTCAGATCCGGGGTGCGGGTACTGCCCTGGGGGCATCCCAGTCCGGTCATATTGCAGCAGTGGGCTATGAGATGTTTTTAAAGCTGCTGGACCAGGCAGTCCATGATCTGAAAGGAGATGCCTATACAGAGCCTTTGGATCCTGAGATCAATGCCGGTATATCCACAGGATTTCCTGTGGATTATATTGAATCTGTTGAACAGCGGCTGACCCTGTATCGGAGGTTGTCCAGACTGGACAGGGTGTCTGATATTGCAGACATAAAAAAAGAATTAACCGACCGATATGGAAAACTGCCCCGCCAGGCGGAAAACATGCTGTTGAAAATCATGCTCAGGGTCTATGCCATCCAGGCAGGTATCCAGCGCATGGATATAGATCCTGCCACCCTGGTGCTGACCTTTTCTCCTGCACATATGAAAACCGCACCCCATCAGCTGGAAAAAAAATGGCAGGGCATTGCCCGGTATTCATTCATCAAAAAAGACTGTGTTCAACTTGATCTCGGGTATAAATCCAACCAGATGGCAAAGGCCCTTGTCAAGACCAAACAGATCCTCAAAGCCATTGTCTGAACGTGTTGCATCGCTTTTTCTCCAGCCTGCCGCCTGTTGTCAGAAATCAAAAACCGGGCACTGCTTTTTGTTTTTGCTTTTTTTTATTTTTTTTCTGGATTTTCTAAACCGGCCGCGATATATAAGATACAATTGTTTCAAACTGTTGCCGCCATCCCTGCCTCTTTTTTTCAAAACATTCGGCTGCCGGCATTATGCTTCATACGTTTCAATGAAAAAAATGACAACAGATCTGCCAGATATCCATCGGTTTGAACGCCTGGCCTTCAGGAAAAAAAATGTGCTGGGGCTGCTTTTGCACTTCAGCCGCCGTCTCTTAAAGGCCAGACTGGCTGGTGTGGTATATGGAACAGACCACACAGGAGAAAAATTTTTACCACCCCATAAATGGGACCGGGGGGTGGTGCACCAACTGGACGGTATCGGGATGGCCGGACTGGGGTTCCAGTTCTTTGGACCTGCCGTGATTCGCTGGATAAAACTGTCCCCCATACGCTTGTTTGGAACAGATGCGCAAGGCAGACAGGTTAAAACGCAAGGGGTTATCGCCCATGTGATGCGCAAACATGTGGAATATTATGCAAACGGGGTTAAAATTGTTTTCATCGATCATATTCCCCAAAAACAAATGCGGCAGTCGCAAGGCGGCAGTCTGTCTGTTATTGCTTATGACGGCAGACAATTTGAGATATTATCCGATATTCAGGTGAATCTGGACATCATTCACTGGTTTAAACCGGATAATTTTGTATCGGTGTATATTCCTGATTACGGGGCCATCGTGTTTAATACCGTGGATCCGCAATTGTTTGAAAAAACCGGGAAAAACCCTGCCTACTGCCGGCAATTGAAAACCCGGTTCGATCTGCTCATCAGCGCCATTGAAACCGCTTCTCTGGCCTATCTGGGACAGGCAAGGGGACGGCGGTCAGCAAAAATTATCTGGCGCAAGGAAAAAAAACTTCGTCAGACCTTTGTGCAGTTGAATGAAAAAATTCTGCAGCTGGATGAATTGAAAAACCATCTCCAGGCCGTAGGGGCGGTGACCACAAAGCAGTTGAAAATGACCCCTATAATTGAATCAAACGGTGTCTACGCATTCATGGATATAGTGGGATCAAGTATTGTCAGAAACTGTCTCCGTCCCAGAGATTTTTTTCTCATCTTAAATCTTTGCCATGAAATAGCCGCAGATACAGCTGCAGCCTGCGGCTGCAGGGTCGATAATTTTTTAGGGGATGCTGTTTTTTTGGAAAATATGGAAACGTTTGATGCCCCTGATAAAAAAAAGCCGTCTGGTTTGCCGGAACGGTTGATGCTCATGACTTTTGTACTGGCTTCTGTGTTTAACCAGATCCATGCATTGGGGCGCGGCAGGCATCCCATGGACCGGGAAAACCGGATCAAAACCCTGGTGAAGGAGCATGGCATCAGCATAGAATTCAGAGCTGGTATGGCGTATGGGGCCGCATTGGTGGGACCGTTGGGCAGTTTTAACCGGCGGGTTGTAACTGCCATCGGCAAACCGGTGAATATTGCTTCCAGACTGGAAAGTACAGGTAGAAAAAACTGTATTCATGTTGAAAAAAAACTGCTGGAGGTTCTCAAAAACAGTGTTATCTCCAAAGACACACCTGTCATGTGGCAAGCTGCCACTTCAGGCAGCAGCCCGGGACCGGTGCCGGCGGTCGGTTTTTTTCCTTTTTTTCAGGACTTTTTCAACCTGGGGCCGGATATGGTTCAAAAAAGGGATCCGGTTTCCTATAAAGAATTCACTACCGACAATACCTATCTGATCAAATGTATCCCCAAACCAGACAGACAAACTGTGTGTGCCGGAATTTAACCGGTATGCCGGGATGAAAAATCACTTGTATGCTTATCCAGTTCCTGGATCAGTTTCCGGGTATTTTTTCCTGGTTTTCCTAAAGAAATGAGGGTGTCATCAATTTGTACCACCGGTACCACACCCTTGTTTGTGCCAGTGATAAACACCTCATCTGCTGCTAACAGCTGGTTTAGCAAAAGCGGTTTTTCTTCAATCTGAAAAAAAGCATTGGCAAGAGACAATATCAGTTTCCGGGTGATACCTTTTAAAATACCTTGTGCAGGCGGTGTGACCAGGGTCTGGCCGAAAAAAGCAAACAAATTGCTGGTGGTGCCTTCCAGGGCCTGGTTTTGTGTATTTACATAAACGGCTTCCACAGCACCGGATTGCTGTGCCTGTTTCAATGCCATGGCTGCCGGGATATAAGCGGTTACCTTGGCACCGGCCAGAGGCCTTTCCTGAAAGATGGTTATGACCTTGACCCCATTGGAATACCATTCTTCCGGCAGTTTTTTTATGGGGGTGACCATGACGATAAGGCGCGGGGTGCCGCTGGGGGTTAAATAATCCGGACTGGAACCAGCGGTTATCACGATGCGGATATTGGCTTCAGCTGTTTGTTTGTTTTTCTCCAGGGTTTTGCGCACAATGGTTTTTATCTCATGCGTGGTCCAGGGCAGGGAAAGGCCTATTTTTTTTCCTGATGCCACAAGCCGGTTGATGTGTTCATCCAGAAAATACGGCACCCCGTTGAAGGTCCGCATGATGTCGCATATACCAAAGCCCCGCAGTACCGCAAGATCATCCACCGGAATCACAGCCTTGTGGCTGGGAACAAATTTGCCATCCACATAATATATTGTCATCAAAGAATCTCCTTGAATTTGATACAGCTAATTTTTATAGTACACAAGTAAGTATTTTTACTGAAGGATGCAAGGCTGGTGCATGGATTTTTTTTCCGGAATAAAATACAATGTTCAGGGTGTTTTTTTTGCCCTGAAACATCCCGGGCTTTTATGGCTCGGGCTGCTGCGGTTTGTTATTGTCTTCATTCTGGCGCTGCTGTTTTCCGGCATGGTCTTTTTCTGGCATGAGCAGATCTTGTCTTTGATCTGGAAAATGCCGGAAAAAGGGATGCTGGTATATGTGTGGCATGTCGTATCCTGGGCGTTGTCCCTGCTGCTGGCCGGCGTGGCTGTGGTCACGGCCTATCTGACGGCACAGTTGTTTTTTGGTGTGTTCATTATGGATTATATGTCCAGATTGACAGAGAAAATCGTGCTGGGAAAAGAAATCTCCTATGCAGATACATCCTGGCTGTCATTTTTTGTCTATCTGGTGTGTCAGGAAGTCCCCAGGGCGGTAATCCCCATAGTCATCAGTGTGGGGATCATGATCCTGGGTCTGCTCACTCCCCTGGGACCCGTCATCCTCGTTTTGTCGGCTGTCGCAACCGGTGTGTTTCTGGCCTGGGATAATACCGACCTGGTTCCGGCCCGGAAAATGATACCTTTCAGAGAGCGCCTGGGGTTTTTGGGCCACACCGTGGGGTTCCACATAGGCTTTGGTCTGCTGTTTCTCATTCCCTGGGTCAATATTGTGCTCCTGTCGTTTGCCCCGATAGGGGCCACTTTATACCATATTCATAAAAACCGGTGAAGACAGGTAAATATAAAAATATGTGTATAGTATGCAAACAAACCCCGGATACCATAACCCTTGAAAAATCAGAGACGGGTTTTTCATCTTCGCCTGTGATAGTCTGCCGAAACTGCGGCCACGTGGTGTCATGTCCTGACCACTGCATACAAATGAACGGCATGTTTCTGCATACGTTTGCCAATCCCCAGGGGCATGTGTTTGAGATCGGCTGTTTTAGCCAGGCACAAGGGTGCATCCCGGCATCACAGGCTTCCATGGAATTTACCTGGTTTTTTGGATATTCCTGGCGGATTGGTGTATGTGCAAATTGCGCAGGGCATCTGGGCTGGATTTTCACCTGTGAGGGCGACCGCTTTTTTGGCCTTATTGTGGACAAATTGATTTTTCCTTGACCAGCCGGCATGGTATTTGAGTGTTGGCATGGTTTTTGAGATGGTATTTGAAAATGAAATGTGGTATAAAACAAAACTTTTCCGAAATTTATGATGATTGGGCAGGAGCCGTATGACACAAGAAAAAGAAAATAATTCCCCCCATCCCCCCCGGATGAGTCCCTATGTATTTACCTTGCTTTTACTGGGTTTCGGGCTGTGGTGTTTCTGGGACGGATGGCTGACCTCTGATCCTGACATGGCCGAACATGCCTTGTTCAACCAGGTGCTGAGCCTGATTTTAATTCCCTGGGCCGTGTGGGACTTTTTTAAAGTCAGAAAACGGGCAAAAACCGGAAAACCGCCTGAAAATCAATAACTGGTCTGCATGCCTGTACGCCAACACCAGTATATCCACAATTTATAAATCACAGAAGGGATTTCAGTTAATGGAATCAAAGGTTATAGATAAGGCATATGTGCGTGAAATAAACAGGCGCAGAACTTTTGCCATTATTTCACACCCGGATGCCGGGAAAACCACCCTGACAGAAAAACTGCTGCTGTTCGGGGGCGCCATTAAACAGGCAGGGGCGGTCAAATCCAGGAAAACAGACCGGGCGGCACTGTCTGATTTTCTTTCCATTGAGCAGGAACGCGGCATTTCCGTATCTTCCTCTGTCATGAAGTTTGAATACAAAGGGTATGAGATCAACCTGCTGGATACGCCCGGACACAAAGATTTTTCCGAAGATACCTACCGGGTGCTTACAGCGGTGGACTGCGCTGTCATGATCATTGACAATGCCAGGGGGGTGGAGCCCCAGACCGAAAAACTCATGGAGGTCTGCCGCATGCGCAACACCCCCATCATCACCTTTATCAACAAACTGGACAGGGAAGGGCTGGAGCCCCTGGATATTTTTGAAGACATTGAAGACAAACTCCAGATTGAATGCGTGCCGCTGACCTGGCCCATCGGCATGGGGAAACGGTTCAAGGGGGTGTATAATCTGGAAGACAGGGAACTGGAGATTTTTTCACCCGGATATACCCCTAAGGACGGTAAAGGTGTTTTGGTCCAGGATTTATCAGATCCGCGCCTGGATAACCTGATTTCCGAATCCCAGGCTGCCTGTTTGAGAGAAGATGTGGACCTGATCCAGGGTGCATCAGATCCCTTTGACCTGAACCTGTATCTTAACGGCACCCAGACCCCGGTATTTTTCGGATCCGCCATCAACAATTTCGGGGTAAAAGAGATGCTGGATGCATTTGTGAAAATTGCCCCGCCCCCCGGCATCCGGCCCTCCCGGACCCGGGATGTCAGCCCTCTGGAAACCGATTTTTCAGGATTTACCTTTAAGATTCAGGCCAACATGGATCCGGAACACCGGGACCGCATTGCTTTTTTCAGAATCTGTTCAGGAAAATTCACCCGGGGTATGAAGGTCAGACACCACCGCATCGGCAAAGATATCCGCCTTTCCAATGCCACCATCTTCATGGCCCGGGAGCGCAGTAATGTGGAAGAGGCTTATCCCGGCGATATCATCGGTATTCACAACCACGGCACCGTCAAGATCGGGGACACCTTTACCACCAAAGAACCCCTGAAATTTCTGGGTATCCCCAGTTTTGCACCCGAACATTTCAGGCGGGTGCTGCTCAAAGACCCCATGAAAACCAAGTCATTGAACAAAGGATTGACCCAGCTGGCCGAAGAGGGTACCATCCAGGTGTTCCGGCCCCTGATGGGGAATATGCACGTGGTCGGGGCTGTGGGGGTGCTGCAGTTTGATGTGACCATGGCCCGGTTGAAGGCGGAATACAATGTTGCCGCCGGGTACGAATCCATTGACCTGTCGGTTGCCAGATGGGTCACCTGTGAGGATGACCGGATACTGCGCAGTTTCACACAAAAAAACGAAACCAGTCTTGCCCTGGATGCAGAAGGCTGCCTTACCTTCATGACCACCAGTGAATACCAGCTTGGATTTGTGATGGAAGAGTGGCCTGACATTCATTTCCACAAGACACGTGAGCACAATATATAACCCAATAACACAGAAAGGAAATTCCATGACAGCGCAACGTATTCACAACTTTAATGCCGGCCCTGCTGCTTTGCCCCTGTCCGTTCTGGAAAAGATCCAGGCCTCTTTATTGAATTTCAATGGTTCAGGCATGTCCATCACTGAAATCAGTCACAGATCTTCCTATTTTGATGCGGTTATCAACGATGCAAAAGACAGTGCCAGAGATCTTTTGAAACTGGATGACACCTATAGTGTCCTGTTTGTTCAGGGCGGCGCATCTTTGCAGTTTGCCATGATTCCCATGAATTTTCTGGACAAAGACGAGACAGCTGATTATATCAACACCGGCACCTGGTCCACCAAGGCCATTAAAGAGGCACAGATCCAGGAAAAATCCGTCCGTGTGGCTGCATCTTCCGAAGACAAAAACTTTTCATATATTCCTGAAAACATACAATGCAGTCCGGATGCAAGGTATGTGCACATCACCTCCAACAACACCATCAAAGGCACCCAGTTTGCAGATTTTCCCGACACCGGCGATGTGCCGCTGGTGGCTGACATGTCTTCAGATATTTTTTCACGGCCCCTGCCCATGGAAAAATTCGGCCTGATCTATGCCGGTGCCCAGAAAAATCTGGGGCCTTCCGGTACCTGCATGGTTATTATCCGCAAGGATTTTATGGAAACCGCAAACAAAAACCTGCCCTCCATGCTGTCCTATGCCACCTATGCACAAAAAAATTCCATGTACAACACCCCGCCGTGCTTCGGGATCTACACCATCGGTCTGGTCCTCAAGTGGATCCAAAAAACATTCGGCACCCTGGAAGAAATGGCGGCATTCAACCGGAAAAAAGCCGGCTTTCTCTATGAGGTGATTGACAGATCAGACTTTTACCAGGCCACTGCGCAAAAAAATTCACGGTCCCTCATGAATGTCACCTTCCGGCTGCCCACAGAGGACTTGGAAAAACAATTTGTGGCAGATGCCCTGAAAAAAGGGCTGGGAGGCCTTAAGGGGCACAGGTCCGTGGGGGGCTGCCGGGCATCCATCTACAATGCCGCCACCATGGAAAGTCTGCACGCACTCACAGAATTCATGACATCTTTTGAAAAGGAGAATGCATAATGAAGGTGCTGGTCAGCGATAAAATGGATGAGGCAGGCATTGACATTTTCAAGAACCAGGAAGGTATTGACGTGGATGTCAACACCGGCCTGTCCCCAGAAGAACTGCAACGCATTATCGGGACATATGATGCCCTGGCAATCCGCAGTGCCACAAAGGTGGACAAAACCCTGCTGGATGCGGCCGTGAACCTCAAGGTTATTGCCCGGGCAGGCATCGGTCTGGACAATGTGGACATCGACGAAGCCACCAGAAAAGGGGTGGCGGTCATGAACACCCCCGGGGGCAATACCGTGACCACGGCGGAACATGCCGTTGCCATGATGATGTCCCTTACCAGAAACATCCCCAGGGCCTCTGCTTCCATGAAGGCAGGCAAATGGGAAAAAAAGCTGCTCCAGGGCCGGGAAATTTTCAACAAGACCTTAGGCGTCATCGGGTTCGGCAATATCGGCTCCATTGTGGCCAACCTGGCCAAGGGTCTTAAAATGCGTGTGATTGTGTTTGATCCCAATATTTCCAGTGAACACATTGAAAAGCAGGGCTTTGAATATGTGGATCTGGATACCCTGTACCAGCAGGCAGATTATGTCACAGTGCATGTGCCCAGAATGGAGGCCACCATTGATCTTCTGGATGCAGAAGCCTTTGAAAAAATGAAGGATGGTGTGTATGTGATCAACTGCGCCAGGGGCGGTATTGTCAATGAATCTGCCCTGTATGATGCTATTCGGTCCGGGAAAGTGGGCGGCGCGGCCCTGGATGTGTTTTCCACTGAACCGCCCGGGGACCTGCCCCTGCTGGGACTGGACCAGGTGGTTGCCACCCCCCATCTGGGGGCGTCCACCAAAGAGGCCCAGACCAATGTGGCGGTGGCAGCCGCCAACCAGATCATTGCCTATCTGCTCTTTGATACGGTGATCAATGCCGTGAATGTGCCTTCGGTCACGGGAGAAGTGCTGCGCCAGCTCAAACCCTTCTTGTTTCTGGCGGAAAAAATGGGCAAAATGCAGGCCCAGCTCATCTCCGGCGGCATCAGGGAGGTGCATGTCGAATACATCGGCAAATTTCCGGATCTGGACCTGAAATCGGTCACCATTGCCGGCATAAAGGGATTGCTGAATGCATTTATTCCCTATGAGGTGAACTCGGTGAATGCCATTTCCCTGGCCAATGAAAAAGGTATCAAGATTTCAGAAGCCACCTCCCAGGATTCCGGCAATTTTTTGAACCTGATCCGCATGACCGTGGTGACCGACACCGGTACCGATGTGGTGGCGGGCACTATTTTCGGCAAGGATGCCCCCAGAATTGTGCGCATCAACAAATTCAGACTGGAGGTGATACCCGAAGGCCACCTGGGACTGATCCACAATGTGGACAAGCCCGGCTCCATCGGCTCCATCGGCAATACCCTGGGAAAACACAAGATTAATATATCACGGATGATGGTGGGCCGGGAAGAAGACGGACAGCGCAACATCATTTTTTTGAAAACAGACACCCCTGTGCCGCCGGAGGTGGTAAAAGAGATTGAAAATCTGGAACTTGTTGTAAGTATGACAACATTTGAACTTTAGGCATGCAAGATCCAAAAAGAAAGATTCCCTACAACTACACCTCTGCCACTGACGACCAGATCATAGCGCATCTTTTTGGATCAGACATGTCAGATGCTGTCCATGCACTGGACAATCTGAAGAACACCGGCAGATCCTCCCGGCTGCTGCACCGTTTCATGGGTGATGTGTTCATCATCCAGCGCAATCCGTTCCTTTTCCAGGAACTGCTGGAAAATCCCGGCAAACGCAGACATCTGTTCACAGAATATGAAAGCGACCTTGAAACCATCAGGCAGGCTGCCCGGCATCCCGGGGTTTTACCGGTGCTGGATGCCTGTTGCAAAGTCCTCAATGCGCTGCGGCACCAGATCCTGACCCATTTTGCCATCCAGCAGAAAATTTTACGCAGGCTGGGCCCTGTTATTGGAAAGCACAATATTTACTTTGATCCCTTCACCCTCACAGCCCATGCCACAGATGCCACAGACTGGAGACGGTTTCTGCCGGTTGCTGTTTTAAGACCGGAAAAGGAATCCCAGGTGCCTGCACTGGTGACAGGCATCCGGGACCTGGGACTGCAGATCATTCCCAGGGGAGCCGGTACCGGGCTGACCGGCGGGGCCACGCCCCTCACATCCCGGTGTGTCATGATCAATACGGAAAAACTCAATTGTATTTCAGATATAGAACCTTTTCCAACCCCGGAAAATAGGGGCTGTTTCGCCATTGATGTGGAAGCCGGGGTGATCACCCAGGATGCCAAAGAAGCTGCAAAGAAAAAGAAACTGATATTCGCCACTGACCCCACTTCTGCCTGGGCCTGCACCATCGGCGGCAACCTGTCTGAAAATGCCGGCGGCAAAACAGCGGTCCTTTTTGGTACCGCCCTGGACAATGTATTGTCCTACAGGATTGTCATGCCTGATGGAAAGATATATACGGTGGCACGTAAATACCATCCCGGCAGAAAAATTATTTCCACAGACCGTGTTACCTTTGTGGTGCTAAACGACACGGGTGAAACCGTCCAGACCATAGTTCTGGACGGGGAGCAGATCCGAAAAAAAGGCCTGGGCAAAGATGTCACCAACAAAAGCCTTAACGGGCTTCCCGGTATCCAGAAAGAAGGATGTGACGGCATTATCACCTCTGCCCGGTTTATTTTGTACCCTGAATTTTTGTGCAAGAAAACCGGCTGCATCGAGTTTTTCGGCAATGACATGACCGAAGCCGGACAGGCCATCACTGCCATATCCAGGGCTTTTACCAATGCTGATCCTGCCATAATGGCCCTGGAACATTTTGACGAAGAATATATCAAAGCCATCCGGTATAAAACCAAAAATGCCCTGGGCAGCCGGCTCAAGGCTGTGCTGCTTGTGGACATGGTGTCCAATGAAAAAAAAATCCTGGATCAGGGCATGAAAACCCTTGAAACCATCCTGGATCCCTATGACCAGACAGGCCTGACCATTGCAGCCGATGACACAGAAGCACAGCGTTTCTGGGAGGACCGCAAGCGGCTGGGGGCCATTGCCGCCCACACCAATGCCTTTAAACTCAATGAAGATATCGTGCTGCCCATGGATTCTCTGGCGGATTTTGTGCGTTTCGTGGACCGGACAAACCTTGCAGAAAAGGCATTCAATCAGACCAGGATCATCCAGGATATCGTGGATTACCTGGACCGGGCCATTCCCCTTGCCGATCCCCAGTGGCTGAAAAAAAAAGTAGGACAGGCCAAAGACCTTGCCTGGGCAACGAAAAAAAAACTGGCCATTGCTTCCAGGGATGCCCTGGAAGCAGGCATTCATGCCAAAAATTTTTATAACCAGGTCACACAGAGCCTGCGCGGGTACACCCTGATTCTGGAAAATCTGGAAAAAATTTTCCAGGTCACCCGGTCCCGGCTGATCGTCATTGCCACACACATGCATGCAGGTGACGGCAATATCCATGTGAACATCCCGGTTTTGTCCAATGACCGGGAAATGATGGAACGGGCTGCCATGACTGCCGACCGTGTCATGGAAAAAGCCATTTCCCTCCATGGTGTGGTATCTGGAGAACACGGTATCGGGGTGACCAAATTCAAACACCTGGATCCGGCGTTTATCAGTGCATTTGACCGGTACCGTGACCGCATTGACCCTGACCGGATAATGAACCCTGAAAAACTGTCTGAATCCGGGATTATCAACAAACTGTTCACCCCGTCCTTCAACCTGCTGGAGCTGGAAGCCCGGATACTCAAGCATGGTTCTTTGTCCCACCTGGCTTTGAACATTGCCAATTGTGTGCGATGCGGCAAATGCAAACCGGTGTGCCCGGTTTTTTTCCCGGACAAAAACATGTTCTTTCACCCCAGAAACAAAAATATTGCCCTGGGGTCACTGATCGAAGCCATGCTGTATATTACCCAGCGCACCCAGTCCACAGGATTCAAGATCCTCAAAAACCTGGAACAGATCGCAGATCACTGCACCATTTGTCACCGCTGCAGGGACAAGTGCCCCGTGAATATTGATTCCGGCAATATCTGCATTGAAGAGAGAACCATTCTCAAATCCATGCAGTTTGCCCGCAGCCCTTTATCCACCCGCATGACTTTGGCATACCTGGCGGAAAAGCGGCCCCTTGCCAACCGCCTGATCAGGCCGGTCCTGCTGGGGGCAGGCGCATTTTTACAGCGCAATGCTGCCGGACTTTTATCTTCAATGGCCGGAACCCGGTCTTTTTCCCGGACCAGACCCCTGCAGCTGCTGCGGTCAAAAATGGCCCGGCCAGATGCCCGGACCTTGCGGTCTGTGCTGCCTGTGACCCACAAAAACCAGGCCCTGCTGCTGGAACCTGCCGGACCTGTCATATCCACAGTTTTTTATTTTCCAGGCTGCGGCAGCGAACGCATTTTTTCCCGCATTTCCATGGCCGCCATCTTTGTTTTGCTGCAACAGAACCACCGGGTCATACTGCCGCCGCCTTTTTTATGCTGTGGATACCCATTTCAGGTCAATGCCCGGACACAACAGTTTCACCGGATATTTTTAAAAAACATGATTGTCCTGACCCAGATCCGGGATATGTTCCATGATCTGGATTTTGATGCCTGCCTTTTTTCCTGCGGCACATGCATGGAATCTCTGGTGCAGCTGGATGTGGAACAGATTTTTGGCTGCCCTGTCGCCGATATTGCAGGCTATGTGCTCAACCATCTGAAAACACCCATACAGGGGCATCAAACCTGTCTGTACCATGCCCCATGCCACGATTCTCTGAAGGAAGCCGCCCCTTTCCTCCTGAAAACACACGGCATCAGTGTGAACCAGGTGCCATTCTGCTGCTCTGAAGCCGGTACCATGGCCCTTTCCACACCGGATATCAGCCATTCCATGCTGGTGCGCAAGCAAAAGGCCCTGGACCATGTTCCCAGGGACGGGCACACAAAGATATTGACCAACTGTCCTTCCTGCCTCCAGGGTTTAGGGCGCCACCCGTTTCTTTTGCCGGTCCATCTGGCAGAAGAGCTGGCACTGCTTTTGGGAGATGCACAATGGCAGACAACCCTGAAGCACCAGGCAGGTTCCTGTGAAACGGTTACCTTCTGATCATGAACCTGATACTGCTCACCCCTTGCGATTTCATTGGTTCTCACAAGGTCACCCTCACAGACAGGCGCCATGCCCACATCCAAAATGTGCTCAGGGCCCGACCCGGGGACCGGGTGGCCTGCGGTATCTGCAACGCAAATATGGGAACGGCCGTCATTGTCCATATTGATGATAAAAAGGTGGACCTGGCGGTGTCCCTCAACCAGACGCCGCCGGCACCACTGCCTGTAACCCTGGTGCTGGCACTGCCCCGGCCCAAGATGCTCAAACGCATCATCCAGAATGTTACCACTCTCGGGGTAAAAGATATATATCTGGTTAATTCCTGGCGGGTGGAAAAAAGTTTCTGGCAGAGCCCTGTGCTCACCGATGAAAAACTTCATGAATATGCACTGCTGGGACTGGAACAGGCAAAGGATACCAGGGTGCCCCGTATCCATAAAAAGCGGTTTTTTGCCGGATTTGTAAAACAGGAACTGCCCGGGATTACACAGGGATGCCTGTGCATCGTGGCCCATCCCGAAGCACACCACCCGTGTCCTGTCAGGGTGAATCAGCAGGTGGTTCTGGCTGTGGGGCCTGAGGGCGGATGGATTGACCTGGAGGTGAAAACATTTGAAGACAAAGGGTTTGTTCCATACAATATCGGTTCCCGGATATTGACGGTGGAAACGGCTGTGACTTTTTTACTGTCACGGTTGTACATGTAACCAATTATGCAAAACAGATAAATCATGGATAAAAATGGATAAAAAAGCAAAAAAAGAACGGCAGGAGGCATTTGACAGCCTTCCCCAGGCCATCAAAGATAAGCTGACCCCGGAAGAAAAACACGTGTTTTTAACAGCAGATATCTGGCCGGAAACGCTCTTTGAAAAACTGGATGAGTTTCTCATCAAAGAATGAAAGGTTTATTTTTGCGCATCTGCTTTTTTCTGTTCCAGGATCTGCCATCTGGTGTATAGCTCCTGAACCAGGTTTTCAGCCTGTTCCAGTTCTTCACAGGCTTTGGTCATCTGCACCACCTGGGCTGCAAAATCAGGGTCCTGGATTTTGGCATGCAGATCCTGCACGCAGGCTTCTGCCGCCAGAATGTTTTCTTCCATATGTTCCAGCTCATACTTGTCCTTATAGGAAAAAACAGGTTTGGGAGCAGCTGGCTTTTTTGCTGCCGGTCTGGCAGGAACATCGGGAGCCTGTTTTCCGGGAGCCTGTTTGCGCAGGTTTCTGGCTTTGAGGATCTGGTTGAAGTCCCTGTAAAACGCTGCATCTGCTGCCGGATCCAGATACAGTATCCGGTGACAGACCCGGTCCATGAGATACCGGTCATGGGAGACAATCACCACAGCACCGGCAAATTCCTGGATGCTTTGTTCCAAAACTTCCAAAGACAAAATATCCAGGTCATTGGTGGGTTCATCCAGAAGCAGGACATCAGCAGGCTGCAGCATCAGACCGGCCAGAATGATCCTGGCCTTTTCTCCGCCGGACAGGCGTTTGACCGGCATATCCAGCTGCTCCGGCAAGAACAGAAACCGTTTGGCCCAGGTGACCACATGCACGCTTTTCCCTAAATAGTTGACCGCATCCCCGCCGGCAGGATTCAGGGCATCCCGCAGCAGGATTTCAGGATCCAGCTGTGTTCTGTCCTGGTCATATACGGCAATTTTCAATCCTTCGGCCCATTTGACCGTACCAAGATCCGGTTCCGCCTTTTTTTCCAGCAAAGATAAAAACGTGGATTTGCCGGAACCGTTTTCCCCCACTACCCCCATGCAGACACCAGGCCCCAGTTCAAAGGTAATGCCGGAAAAAAGGCAGGTTTGTCCAAATCCTTTGGTGAGGTTGTGCACCTGTATCAGTTTTCGGGTCTGGCGGCCGGTGGTGGTGAAATCAATATCCACTCTGGCAATGTGCCGGTTTCTTTCTTTGACTGCACCCAGATCCTGGCGCAGTTTATCTGCCTGGTCAATGCGGAACCGGGCCTTGGATGTTCTGGCCTTGGGCCCCTGTCTGAGCCACTGGTCTTCTCTGCGCATTTTACTGGCCAGAGATGCCTGCTGTTTTTTCTGGGCTGCCAGAAATTTTTGGCGTTCTTTTTCAAAAACCTGGTAGGAACCGTGAATTTTAAAATACCCCTGGGCGTAAAATTTGCCCATTTCCATTATACTGGTGCATACATTTTCCAGAAACGCCCGATCATGGCTCACCAGAATATAAGAAAACGGCGCAGATACAAGGACCTGCTCCAGCCACAGAATGCCGCTGATATCCAGATGGTTGGTGGGCTCGTCCAGCAGCAGAAGATCCGGGCCCATGCACAGGGACCGGGTGATGGACAGGCGTTTTTTCCACCCGCCGGACAAATGTTTTACCAAAATGTTTGTATCTGCAAATCTGCCCTTTCCCATGGCCTGGTTTATCCGCCGGTGGCGTTCTTTTTCATCCATGGGAAAAGATGACAAGCTGGTGAACAGCGTTTGTTCAACGGTCTGCTCCGGATCCAGAAAGTCTTCCTGGTCAAGGTAGACAATGCGCTGGCCTTTTTGCACTGCCACCTCACCGCTGTCAGGAAGCACCATGCCTGCAATGATCTTGAGCAAAGTGGATTTTCCGCTGCCGTTGCTGCCGATGAGCCCCAGATGCTCGCCTTTTTTTAAATCAAAGCTCAGGTGAGAAAAAAGGGTGTCATCACCAAACGTTTTGGATATTTCAGTGGTGGAAAAGAGAACTGACATGAAGAAAAATACCTGAAATCAGATGTTGTTCTGGATCCGAATGAATACCCGGACCATTTTGATAACAAAAGTGAATACCAGAGCCACACTGATGAGCAAAATAAAGTTGGCGGCAAAAAATGTCATGATAAAAGTGTAAGGGTCTTCAAGACCATAGGATTTCATGAGCAGGTCTAGTCCGAAAAAAAAGAAAAAAACAGAAACCAGCATCAGCACAATCTGTAAAATCCACCAGGTGTATTTCATGAACAGGTCGGTTTCCTTGATTTATAATAAAAGGCCAAAATTCTGGGGCCACAGTACCGGTTTTGCCAAAAAAAATCAAATCAATATTGATTATCCACAGGGGGGGCATATAATAATGAAATGATCCTGAATATCATCATAAAGGTCGGACAAACAATCCTTTGGGGGAATACTGGTTCATGAGGGTGCTGCTGGTGGAAGATGATGAAAAAATCGCCCGGTTTGTGGAAAAAGGACTGCAGGCATCCGGATTTGCCATGGATATTGCATCCACAGGAACCCAGGGATTTGAAAAAGTGTGTGAAAAATCTTATGACACCCTGATCATTGATATCATGCTGCCGGAACTGGATGGATTTTCTCTGATAGACAAAATCCGGGCACATGATAACAACACCCCTATTATTGTGCTGAGCGCCAGGGACCGTGTGGCAGACCGTGTCAGGGGGCTTGAGACTGGTGCAGATGATTATCTGACCAAACCGTTTGCTTTTTCCGAACTGCTGGCCCGTATCCAGGCATTGATCAGAAGGGCCGGTAATATGACAGACCCGGTTATACTTTCTTACCAAGATTTGTCTTTGGATATAGTGAAACGCCAGGTCACAAGAGGAGACAATGCCGTCGATCTGCAGCCCCTGGAATTTTCCCTGCTGGAGTATCTGCTGCGCAACCGGGAACAGGTGGTGTCCAAAACCATGATCATGGAACATGTATGGAATTATAATTTTGACCCCATGACAAATGTGGTGGAGGCGAGAATCTGCCGGTTACGCGAAAAAATCGACAAAGATTATCCTGTTAAGCTGATTCACACGGTAAGGGGTGCCGGATATGTATTACGGATACAGGATGCCTGATCTGTTCAGGACCATCAGTTTTCGTCTCACCCTCTGGTATACCGGAATTTTTTCCATATCCGCCTGTGTGGCATTTGTGCTTTTTTATTATCTGGCCGTGTCCACCCTTCAGGGCCAGACCGACCAGGAACTGCTGGAAAAAGCCAGCCAGTTTTCTGCCGTTGTTCAGCAGGACGGGCTGCGGGGAGCCAGTAATCTGGCGGTTATAGAAGCCCAGGCAGCCGGAGAAAAACTGATATTTTTCAGGCTGCTCTATCCAAACGGGGAGGTGTTTGCCTCCTCCCACATGTCTTATTGGAAGGATATCAAAGTGAACCAGCATCTGCTGGATCAGCTGGTAAAAAAAAAATCCCATGTCTTTGACACCCGTACTGTGGACAGAACCCAAAAGGCACGCATCCTTTATGCCTTTGTGGCCCGCAATGTGATTTTACAAACCGGTATTGCCATGGACGCACAGTCCAGATTCCTCAATGCCTTTAAATTGGTATTCGGGGTGGCCATGGCATTTATCATCGGTTTTTCCGCCCTTTCCGGCTGGTTTCTGGTGCGCAAGGCATTGCTGGGGGTGGATACCATTACCCGAACCGCCAAACAGATTACAGGTTCAAATCTCCAGAAACGGGTGCCTGAAACCGGCAGCAAAGATGAACTGGATCATCTGGCCAACACCTTTAACCAGATGCTGGACCGTATCCAGACCCTGGTCAGCAGTGTCCGGGAAATGGGAGACAATATCGCCCATGATTTGAAAAGTCCGGTCACACGGATTCGGGGAATGGCGGAAATGGCCATGATACAGGGCAGTACCATGGATGATTTTCATGCTGTGGCGGCTGATACTATTGAAGAATGCGACCGGCTTTTGGGTATGATCAATACCATGCTGGTTATTTCCCGAACAGAGGCGGGAGAAAGCGGATTTCATTTTCAGCAGGTGGATGCAACCCGGATGATCCAGCAGGCCTGCGATCTGTTTATACCGGTTGCAGAAGACAGGCAGATTCGATTTACCTGCAGTGTTGCACACACTTTTTATGTGAATGCAGATATTAAAATGCTCCAGCGCGCATTCTCCAATCTTGTGGATAATGCTTTGAAGTATACGGACAAAGGTGGTCAGGTTATGGTTCAGGCCCGGCAAAAATCCGGTGAAAACCTCGAAATTCAGGTGATTGACTCTGGACCGGGAATTGACCCGCGCTTCCAGGAACGCATTTTTGAACGGTTTTTCCGGGCTGAATCATCCAGAAACAGTCCGGGCACAGGACTGGGACTGCCTCTGGCCAGAACCATTGCCCAGGCCCATGGGGGTGATGTCCGGCTAAAAAGCACCCCGGGCAGGGGATCTGTTTTTACCCTTACATTACCGTATTGTAATTTTCAGGTCATTTAAACATCATATTTCGGTATTATAATAGCAGAATAGAATAAATCATGGTTTGGCACATATTTTTGAACTTATTGAAAAGGAGAAGACCCATGAAACACATCAATAAAATCAGTGCATTGGTGCTGGTTATGTTAGTCAGTCTTGTGCTGTTGCCGGTGCCTCGCCTGGATGCGAAAAATTTGCAGATGATTCCGGCCAGTTTTTCCGACCTTGCCCGGGAAGTCAAACCTGCAGTGGTCAATATTCAGACCGTTAAAACCATCCAGGGGGGAGGCAGGGTGTTTCAGCATTTTTTTGGTCAGCCCTTTGGTAACAGAGAAGGTCTGGAAGAGTTTTTTTCACCCTTTTTCAATCAGCAGCCCCGGGACCGCAAGGAACAGAGTCTGGGATCCGGATTTATCATCAGCCAGGACGGATATATTGTCACCAATAACCATGTGATAAAGGATGCGGATGAAATAAAGGTCATCCTCCATGACAAACAGGAATATGACGGCAAAATAGTGGGGACTGACCCCATGACCGATCTGGCCCTCATCAAGGTGGATGCAAAAGGACTGCAGCCGCTGAAATTCGGCAGATCCAAAGATGCACAAATAGGGTCCTGGGTGGTGGCCATCGGCAGCCCCTTTGGTCTTGAACAGACCGTCACGGCAGGTATTATATCAGCCAAGGGACGGATTCTGGGTTCCGGTCCCTATGATGATTTTATTCAGACCGATGCTTCCATTAACCCGGGTAACAGCGGCGGGCCGTTGCTCAACCTGGACGGTGAAGTTATCGGCATCAATACGGCCATTGTCCGGTCAGGCCAGGGAATCGGATTTGCTATTCCTTCTGATCTGGCCACCAACATAATTGATCAGCTTATCGAAACCCAGCAGGTATCCAGGGGATGGATGGGGGTGGCAATCCAGAATGTTACCCCGGAACTTGCAGAGTATTACGGCATCAAGGATACCGGCGGTGTGTATGTGGCCAAGGTTTATGAGAACAACCCTGCCCATGAGGCCGGCATCGAACCAGGGGATGTGATCATCGCCATCAACGGCAAACAGATTGACACCTCCAGGGATCTGACCATCACCATTGCCAATCTCAAGGTCAACCAAACCGTTGATGTGACACTGATAAGAGAAGGCAGAGAAAAAATTGTCACCGTTACGCTCGGGGAACGGCCGGACCAGGATCCTGAGACCCTGGCATCCAGTGATGCCTTTGACGGGTTTGGATTCAAACTCAAGCCTGTGGATGAGCAGATTGCAAGACGTCTGGGATATCCTGCAGATATCAAAGGCCTTGTGGTAATGCAAATAAAACCAGACACACCGGCGGAAAATTCCGGTGTACGGCCCGGTGACCTGCTCATGGAGCTGAACCGCCACCGGGTCACCAGTATTGAAGAATACCTGTCCCTGCTTGACCGGATTGAAAAAGGCCGGATTGCCCAGCTCCTGTTCAGAAGGGGCAACAGCCATGTGTTTGTTGTCCGGTTTGAAAAATAGCAGTGATCAGCCCGGGGTGACTTATCCATGACAACAACAAAGGTCACATATGTATGCTGTTGTCCTGTAAATTCCCCGGGTTTTTCCTGCCGGCCCATGACTCGCATAAACACTGTAAAAAATGCTATTTGCATATAACCACTCTTTGCCTGGAGGCTGAACCCAGTCTCCAGCATAAAAACAGAAGGAAATTGTCATGGATACCATCATAGAAAGCCGTCCCCTGCAGATCAAACTGGCAGACGGGACCCAGATCAAAGGAGAAGTCAATTTGAACCGGGGTAATGGATATGACAGATTAAGTGATCTTGTAGGGGATTATCATGAAAATTTTTTAACTGTTTTCAATGCCACCCTGCACCACGAACACCAGACCGCACCTGACATTTACCAAACAATTCTGATCAATAAAAGCCATATACTGTATGCCATACCCGAAGATGACCTGGATTAGCTGATTTATCACTTTTAAAAACGCTGTTTTTGCTGCCCTGCAAAAATAATCATTCCCCCTCCTCTTGTACCATGAAGTTGTACCAAAGGATGAGGATAAAAGGACCATTGAAATTTAAATACTTGGTATTACAGAAGAAAACATGACTTGGTGGAGCTGAGGGGGATCGAACCCCTGACCTTACGGCTGCCAGCCGTACGCTCTCCCAGCTGAGCTACAGCCCCACATCAAGAAGATGCTGATTAATAATCGAAACACAGAGCGGTGTCAATACAAAAATGACAATTTTTAAAAAAATTATGAATACGCCAGGGAGGGGATAGATAAAGGGCCGGGAAGAAAATGTTGACACAAGGGTTTGCGAAAGTATAGTATGGAGTGTTTTATTAATTTTCAATCATCGGGTGTATGAAGGAGAAACCAATGCTGCGTTATCTGCGGGAAAATACCGGTAACTGGATCATCAAAATTTTTCTTGGAATTATTGTGGTGGTGTTTGTGTTTTTGGGTGTGGGTTCCATGAACTCAGACCGGAACAATTCAGTGGCCTCTGTGAATGATGAACCTATTACCGTCAACGAATTCCAGGATGCTTACCGGAATCTGGTGGAACGCTATCGGGCGCAGTTTCAAGACAATCTCACCGATGATCTGTTAAAGGCCTTAAACGTGAAACAGCAGGCCCTTAATTCCCTGATCGAACAAAAGCTGGTGTCAGACCAGGCTGAAAAACTCAATGTCATGGTGTCAGACCAGGAACTTGAAGCAGTTATTCTGGCTATTGACGCATTTCATAAAGACGGGGTCTTTGACATGGACCGGTATAAGCGGGTTTTGGCCCTTAATTCGCTGAGTCCAGAAATGTTTGAGCAACTTCAGCGCAATGCTCTGAAGCAGCAGAAAATCCAGGATATGGTTCTGGGCAGTGTTTTTGTATCAGATCTGGAAGCAGAACGTTTTTACCTGTATCAGAACACCCAGATGGCCGTGCATTACCTGAAGGTTGATCCTGCAGAATTTACAGATATTTCCCCAGCCCCGGAACAGATCCAGGAACATTACCAGAAAAATATGGAACAGTATCAATCTGAACCCAAACGCAAAGCAGTATATTTACAATTTTCTCCCCGGGATTATCGCAGCCAGGTAACAATTACCCAGGCACAGGTCCAGGACTATTACCAGCAGCATCCAGAAGAATTTAAAATACCGGAAAAAGTTGAAGCCCGGCATATTCTGATCAAAGTGGATGACACTGCCGATGAACAGGCGGTGCAGACAGCTGAAAAAAAGGCCCGGGCTGTTTATCAGCGGGCTGTGTCAGGAACGGATTTTGCCGAGCTGGCCAAAGAAGCCTCTGAAGGACCTTCCAGTCAAGACGGGGGATATCTGGGTATATTTGACAAAAGCAGCATGATCAAACCATTTGCGGACAAAGCTTTTTCCATGAAACCCGGTGAGATATCAGAACCGGTCAGAACCCGGTTCGGCTGGCATGTGATAAAGGTTGAGAACAGGTTTGATGCCCAGGTAAAATCAATGGAACAGGCAGCTGAACAGATCAAGGCCCGTCTGGCGGAACAGGAAATGCAGAATATGGCCTATTATATGGCAGGGGAGGCCTTTGATGGCGTTATTGACGGAGATACCCTGGAACAGATAGCCCTGCTTACAGAAAAACAGGTGCGGTCCACTGATGTTTTCGACCAAAACGGCAATGGACTGGATATGGAACAGGCAGCTGATTTTGCTGGTGCTGCCTTTTCCCTTGAAGAACAGCAGATCAGCGATGTCAAACAGATCGGCAATGCATATTTTCTTATCAAAGTAAAGGAAACCATCGACCCTGTGCAGTTGCCTTTAGATAAGGTACAGGAATCAATCATTGATACCCTTGGCCAGAAACTTCGCAGGACAGCTGCACAAAAAAAAGCACAAGAACTGCTTGCTGCAGCACAATCTGCTGAAAACCTTGCAGCGGTTGCCCAAAAAAACAATATGACACTTTCTTCCACAGAGATGTTTGCCCGCAATGGTTCTATTCAAAAGGTGGGCAGATCTGCGGAGTTTACCAGTGCTGCTTTTGATCTGACGCCGGAAAATCCCTTATTCCCAGAAGTTTTGGAAACAGACCAGGGTTTTTTTATTATTGCTTTCAAGGAAAAACAGGTGCCGACATCCGACGAAATCAGGCAGAACCTTGCAGGTATCAGGCAGCAGCTTTTGCAGACCAAACAGGGACAATATTACCAGGCATGGATTAATGAGCTGAAAGAAAACAGCAAGATTGAAGTTGATCCCCAGTTCATCAACTAGGACGGATCAGTGAAAAAATATTTAATTTTTATATTACTGGCCCTGATCTGGGTTGCTTTTGTTTCCTGTGCACCAAAACAACCGCTGCCGTTTGCTTCCCAAAACCTGCCGGCTGATCCGGCGGTGGTTCACGGGGTGCTGCCCAATGGATTCCAGTATGTTCTCCTGCAGAACCATACCCCCAAAGACCGGGTCAGTATCCATCTGAATGTATTTGCAGGCTCAGTTCATGAAACAGATGAGCAGCAGGGGGTAGCCCATTTTCTGGAACATATGCTGTTTAACGGAACACAGCATTTCCAACCCGGGGAACTGGTCACCTATTTTCAGTCCATAGGCATGGATTTTGGTGCCGATGCCAATGCCAGCACATCTTTTTTTCACACGGTTTATGATTTAAGTCTTCCCAAAGGTGATCAAACCCATCTTGAAGATGCCCTGCTGGTTATCGCGGATTATGCCAAAGGGGCATTGCTTTTAGAAGATGAAATTGAAAAGGAACGCGGCATTATTCTGGCTGAAAAACAGGAACGTGATTCTGTTTTTTATCAGACATTTAAACAGAGCTTTGCCTTTGAGCTTCCCGGATCCATTGTGCCAAAAAGATTTCCCATAGGCCTTGAACCGGTAATTCAGACAGCTGACAGAGGGGTGATAAAAAATTTTTATGACTCCTGGTACAGGCCGGATAATATGGTCCTGGTCATGGTGGGAGATATGGATACCCAGATGGCACAGGAACTCATCCAAAAACGGTTTGCATCATTTTTTCCGCGCGCTTCAGGCAAAAGCCCTGCACCATCAGACATACAATGGATCCCCCATAAAGGCATAAAACCCTTTTACTATTATGAACCAGAGGCGGCAGAGACCAAAGTCACCATAGAGCGCATTGCATACACTGATGCTGTTTTTGAAACCACAAAGAAACTTAAACAGGATCTGGTCAGAACAGTTGCAGATACTATTTTCCACAACCGGCTCTCACATTTGATCAATCAGGGGACAGCGGATTTTTCATCTGCGTCTGCGTATTCCGGAACTTTTTTACACCACATTTCCATGGCAGCCGTCACAGCTGACTGCAAACCTGAAAACTGGCAAGCTACTTTGGTCCAGTTGGAAAAGATGCTGCGACAGGCTCTGGAATCGGGTTTTACCCAAAAAGAAATGGATCATGTAAAAGCAGTGTTTATTTCCAAGCTGGATGCAGATGTCAAACAGGCTGATACCAGGAAAACTGCCCGGCTTGCCCGATCACTTGTGCAGGCCATTCAAGACAAAAAATTGTTTTTATCTCCTGACCAGCGGAAAAAACTGCTGCTGCCCCATATTGAAAAATTGTCTTTGGGCCAGGTGAACCAGGCATTTAAAGATTCCTGGAAAACTGATCACAGACTGGTCCTGGTCACCGGTAATGCACAGATTGCTTCCCGGCCCTCTTTTTCTTCTGAAGACAGCATCCGAAAAATCTTTGTGGAAAGCCGGGGGGAACCTGCTGACCTGTTTGTGCCTGTTGTCTCTCAAAAATTTCCCTATCTGCCGATGCCGGATGCCCCGGCCCGGATTACACACCAGCAAAAAAATGAAAATAATCTGGGCATTACCCGGATTGACCTGGATAACAATATCCGCCTTAATCTTAAACAGACAGATTTTCAAAAAAATAAATTTTTATTCAAGGTGATTTTCGGCAGGGGCAGGGCATGCCAGCCATTGGATATTCCCGGGCTTGCCCATATCAGTCAGCAGACCGTTCGATTGAGCGGGCTGGGTGCCATGGATCTGGATCAGCTCAAACAGGCTCTGGCCGGAAGGAATGCAGACATTTCCTTTACTGTGGGCGAGACCTATTTCTCTTTGGAAGGCACGGCAGACCCCCAGGAGATAAAACTGGTTTTTCAGCTTGTGTATGCCTATCTTGCTGATCCGGGTTTCAGACCTGAAGCACTTGACCTTGCCAAAATCCGTTACCGTCAGATGTATGACACTTTGAAACGGACACCTGACGGGGTTATGCGTATCCATGGAAACCGGTTCCTGGCAAAAAACCATCCCTTGTTCGGAATGGCCCATCCTGATGAGGTGGATCAGATCAGGCTCAAAGATATCCACTCCTGGCTTTCCCCCTGTTTTAATGGCAAGGGGCTTGAAATCTCGATTGCAGGGGATTTTGATCCAGAAGCAGCAATTTTCCATGCCCGCACCGTGATGGGGGCGCGTGAACCAAAAAATATTGTGCCGCCTGCCTGTACCAGCAAACCGATCCTGTTTCCCAAAGGAGAACAACTGGATCTGACCCTGGACACCAAAATAGAAAAGGGTGTGGTACGACTGGCCTTTCTTACAGATGACTTCTGGGATATTCAGCAGACCCGTCAACTGTCCATTTTGTCACGGGTGGTTTCCGACCGCCTCAGAAAAATCATCAGGGAAAAACTGGGGGAGGTATATTCTGCATATGTTTTTAACCAGCCTTCCATGGTCCACGAAGGATATGGGATTATGCACATGGTTGTGCCGGTGTCCTGGAAAAACAAAGAACTGGTTGAACACACCATGAAGGATATCGTCAAAGATATTGTGATGAACGGTATTACACATGAAGAAGTGGAACTGGCATTGAATCCGGTACGCAGCCAGTTGTCAGACCTCAGGCAGACCAACACCTACTGGTTGAATTCAGTGATGGCTGATTCAAAAAATCATCCGGAAAAACTGCAATGGGCAAAAAATATGGTTGCCGGGTATGCATCCATCAGCGCTGATGATCTGGATGCACTGGCAGATAAATACCTTGATCTGCACAGTGCTGTTCTTATCCGGATCATGCCGGAAAAGTGAGCAGAAAAATCGGACAGGGCATTCATGACTGGTATTGCCGGGGGGGGCTGTCAACCGGCTCGCTGACATTGTTGCGCAGATAATAATCCAGGTCAAACAATTGCTTGAAACTCAAATCTGTAAACTGTACATGGCGTTTTCGCACCTTCATGGAACTGAAAGACGGTGTATTGGTCACTTCATAATCATCAATGGTTTTAAACGGCAGATCCCCTACATAATATCCCATACTGCTTAAAAAAACGGTTTCTTCCGGCAGTTGTTCCTCTTGATCCTCTGCGCTGCTGGTATCAATATATTTAAAACACAGACCCCCCATACTGATGTCGATAATCTGGCCCAGTTTTCGGGATTTGGGACTTATGGCGGCATAAGCACCTTCTGTTGCTTTATACCGCTTGTTTTTCCTTCTTTCAACTGTTCTCTTTCTGCCGACCATAAGAAGGTTCCTTGTTTGGTTCCGGTTAGTTGTTGTGGGTTGCCATCTTTTTGAATCTAATGCAAAAAATATACCCTTGTCAAGTGAGTGGAATTCTTCAAAACCAATTATCTGCGGTATAGCCCGTCAATCAGGTGTTAAAAACAGACACAATTGCCTGAGTCCTGTTCTGTGTGGTATGTATGCAGATGCAGCAACTGGAAAATAAAGTAATAACAATCGGTATATTTTTTCCTAAAATTGGGTATATTTTTTCCTTATTTTCTATAGTCATTTTGTTAACCGTTTCCATCCATATCTGCCAGAAAATTTTGCCATGCCGTCATGCAGGCTTCATAACCAAACCCCCTGTATCGCAGATAATTCAGGGCTTTTTTCTTTTTTTTTTCCAGATCAAGATGCTGCCATTGCCCCAGTTTGGAACCAAGGGCTTTTCTGGCCATAGGAATATCTTTATAATCTTTGAGTACAGTTTCACGTACATGAGAAGATATCCCTTTTTGTTTCAGCTCATAGCCCAGGGCAAATTTTGACTTGGGGTTCTGTCTTTTGCGGCTTTCAACAAACAGCCTGGCAAAAGTTTCATCATTGAGATAATCATGGCATTTGAGCAGGGCAATGACTTTTGAGATACTTTTTTTATCATATTGTTTTTTTTTCAGATAATCAGTGACTTCCTGCTCGCTGCGCGGCCTGTAACCCAGGTACCGGACAGCCAGATGAAGGGCTTTTTCCACATCAGGATGCAATGAATCAAACAGGCCCATGGGATATCTTTTTCCAGGTGAAAGTAAGACAGGCCAGTTTTGTGCCGCTTGCTGCATGAAAAATGGCATGGCCTGTTTTGATAAATTTATTTTGCCTGCACAGCTTTGTTCTGACAATAATTGTATCCGGATAAAAAGATTCCTTAAGATAGGAGACAACCAGGGAATGGGGCGTGTATTTGAACAACCAGGATATGGGCAGGGTTTCCATGGCCCAGGTGACATAAACAGTGTTGTTCACATGCTGGTTCATATCCAGATCATGTATCTGGATGCAAAATTTTTTTTCATGATCAAATCCGGACAAATCCGGATCGTTCATCCACAAATCCGGGGCAGGGGCGGTCCGGGTCATCAGAGCAGCCGGCATATGCGGAGCAAGGCGCACAGGTTTTGAATTTTGGGCCCTGACCATGACCCAGACCCCCAATGCAGAGATAACAGGGAGGTCATGCACGTTTACAATGGTGAACTGCCGCAGTTCATACAGATTTTTCCAGGGCAGCCGCCAGGTTTTCAAAACAAGCGGCTGGCCCAGCTGCAGTGAACCATGTACCTGGACCTGATATCTGGAAATAAACCATTTTAATCCGATTTTTTCCAGATCATATCCACTGATTCCCAATTCAAGCGCATGCAGGGCTGCTGAATCCTGAAAAAGGGTGAGTATCCGGTCCAGGCGGATGTGATTGTTGGCAGCCATGGCGGAGTAGGGCAATGTTATTTTCTGGGTAAAAATCCGGTCTTTGTTCATATCAGGGAATTTCTTCGAACAGCCTGGCAGGCGTTTTTATGATGTTGATAAACATGTTCATTATTCCCTCACCCACAGCAGAAGGGTGCAGCGGGGTGATTACGGGATCATGGATGGCACCGGTGGCCTTGGCTGGAAAAGACACCAGAGGCCCGCTGAGAATGGTATTGACCATGGGAATATACTTGATGATGGTATCAATGGTTTTAAAAGGGGCTACAAGACAGGTCAGGTTCAGCTTGTTTTCAAAGGGAAAGACCTGACCGGAGAAAAAAAGGGCCATGTTTTCTGCATCAACCACGGCTTTTTCCAGATGAATTACCCCTTTTTTCACCTGTGCGTCAACCAGAATACTGCGGTATTTGAAACCTTGCTGGGTAATATTCGGCAGTTTCAAAATATTGAGCACAGACAAAAGCCGTGACAGCAGTGTCATCTTATGAATCCGGCCGTTATGGGATGTAAAGGAGATATCTCCGTTAACATTGTTTTTGAAAGCCTGCATGGAACCTTTACCGTTCAGGTCGGCTACAAAGGAATATTTCCCATCCATCAAGTCCAGATCCGGAAAAAGACAGGAGAGTACAGGCTGGATATCTTGTTTTTCCGCCGCCTGGATGGTGATATGAAAAGTTGGGTCAGACGCGGTCTGTCGCTCCCTATGCCCTGAAATTTTAAGCCCGCATAAATCAGCAGAATCCAACTGGATGCGGCTTACATGCCCATCGTATACAATACCCGCCTTCAGGTCGGAAAAGGTATAATTGCGGTATACCATACGGTCTGCTTTTAACCGAATATTTTTCTGGGCAGGTACAAGCAGGAACAAAGGTGTGTCTGGACCGGGTGGGGGAGGAGGTGCCAAGGGTTCCAGATATAGTTGCGGGGTGTCAACATGCACCTGGGAATGGTTGTCTGTAAAAATCTTCATTGGTGCCCCACCGGTAAGCGCTGTGATCCGTTTGCCTAACAGTGAATTTTCTGTCACCATGGCAAGAAGGGTATCTGCATGCAGTTTTCCTTCAAACCGGACACGGGGCGGATCTGAATGCCAATCAAACATGAGTATGGCATCTGTCATGGCACCGTGTTTGAGCATCACCATCCCGGGTTTGAGTTCCCGGCGGTTTTTCCCGGTCATTTTCATGGAAAATTGTATCTTTTTGTCCAATTTAAGATATCCGTCAACAGAAGCACTGGTTCCGGTAATATGTATCTTTGCTTCTTCCAGAAAGAGGGGCAGGGTAATACTGGCTGCCAGACCAGATCCCAAAACAGGGGACAACCAGTTCAAATCTGAAAAAACAGCTTTAATATTTTCTGCAGAAACCGATTTTTCAGATATTTTAAATGCCCCTGTCATTTGCTTTATTTCTCTGGTGGACGGGGTGAATCCGGCCTGGATGTCCCGGCCTGATCCGGTCAGTTCCCAGGTCCATTGGTCTGGTTCAAAAGCAGGGCCTTTAAAAGTAATATGGTCAAAAGTCAGTTGGCCCTGCACATGTTGAACCGGCCCCAAACGGTTCTTGATCTCAGGAAGCAATTGCTTCCAGGACAGTATGTCTCCGATGTTGAGGCCAAAGCTCCGGGCAGATAAGGATACCAGCGCATTTTGTTCAAGATTCACCCGGGTTGTAAGCCCGGTGAAAGGATTGGTACCTATCTGGCCTGAAAAATCAGTTAAAACCACCTGGCTTCCTGAATATTGAAACAAGCCCTGAGAAATAGTTATGGGAAAAGGGATGCGGTCATAATATCCTGTGCCTGAAAATGGATCAGCTGAAACAAAGACGGACAGCTGTTTTTGCCCGGTTTTCATACCAAGACCCAGGCGGGTATCAACCCGCCCTTGGACCTGGTGTACATGTGCCAGTTCTCTGGCAAGCAGGGTATGGGGCAGAAGAGAAATCAAAATGCCGGGCACCTGTGAGAGATCTACATCAAGGGCAAATTCTGCGTTAAACGGTATATCCTGGTGGTTCATCAGATCAATGGCAAGCGTGCCCTGGCGGATATGGGTGTCTTTTATCCGTGCTTTGCGGGCATCGATTTCGAGCACCCCCTGTGTGACACGGGCACTGCCTTCCACATCTTCCGCCCTAAGTGCGGTTTGCGGAATGTTTACCACAGCATTTTCAGCACTGCCTTCCAGAACCATTTTTTTCCCGTCAAACAATGATTTTGCCGACGGGCCGTGGAAGGCCACAGATATGTCAGATGCTGTTCCCTGGCGCAGAATATCAAACAATTGAGAAACCACGCGGTTTTCCGGGGCTATTGCCAGGGTGGCCTCTCTGGCCTGTGCTATGTCAATATTCTTTCCGGAAAATGTCAGTGCGGTTTTTTGTCTGGAACGGTCATCTGAGAATGTCATGGATACCACAGCATCCGGATAATCCAGGTGGACAGGGGCAAGGTCAAAAAAAAGAAGGTCCCGGGAAAAACCAAAATCAGACAAAAGGTTGCTGCCGGTAATTGTTTTGTCTGGAAGCTGGTCTGATGTGATCAAAAATTGTTCCATTGCCAGGCTGCCGGTAAAACCTGACCGGGGATTCAGCTGGATATAAAGATGCGCACCCGGGGATGCAAGTGCATTTAGGGGAAATTTTTCATATGGAAAGTTTGAGGGGAAAAAAGTTTTTTCGATGTGCAAACCCCCAATTTTGCAATTGAATGCCAGGGTCTGATCGGATTTTGAAATCCTGAGAGTTCCGGTAAGTGATTCAAAAAAACGGGTTTTTTTATTTTTTAAGACAAGTTCAATATTTTTCTGGTTATCAGAAAAGAGCGCAAACAATTGGTTGACCTGGTCCTGGGGAAATTGAAAGGAAAAAGCGTCTGTAAAAAACGTTTGGGTGTCTTGTGCAACAGGGGTGAACCAGATATTCATATCTTCGAGAATAATTTTTGAAATCATTATCCTGCCGCGCAGAATTTGTCCCATATCCAGCTGTATGTGCAGGGCATTGGTATGAATGCCCATGGCCGGAGTCAGAGGCAGGTCAGCGGTTTGCAGGCGTATCCCCGGCTGGGGAAATACGGTGAAAACCATCTGGTCAGGTGTAAGAACAGCCCCGGTTTTTTTTTCAATGAATTTTGCAATATGAAATTTGATATACCGGGAATTGAGAGCAGGCCCAAGGATAAACGGCGCTGCCAGGACCAGGGTAATGAAGCAGGCAGCAGCATATATGGCAGCCCGCTTTTTTACCATGCATATCCCTGTTTTCCGGCCATTCTGATAAAATCAGTCATGATCCTTTGGGCCTGTTTCAAAAGGATGTCCTTGTATCCATTGATTTTGGCTTCTTTTGCTTCAAGGCTATCAATGGGTTCTTTGCCTGAAGCCATCAGAAATTCATTTTCAATCTCAAGTTCTGCCTGTTCCTGCAACTGCCTTCTTTCCCGCCGCTTATCAATATTCAAAGACAGGTCTGTCTGCTTGCCCAGTCGTGTTGTAAGTTCCAGTTGTCTTTTAAGATAGACCATGCCGGGATCATGGGTTATCCGCTGCTGATAATGTTTGAGAAGAGGATCATACAGCGGTTCCAATGGTGCATAGGCCTGATATTGGATACCGGGGATGGCATCCCAGAGAAGGGCACCGTCCAGAGAACTTTCACCCGTATCTTCAAGGTTGTAAATTCGGGGGAAGGAAATATCAGGAATCACCCCCCGGTGCTGGGTGCTTTCTCCGGATACCCGGTAGAATTTGGCGGAGGTGAGCTTGAGTTTGCCATCTCCCAATGTTTTTAATTCCTGTACCGTGCCTTTGCCAAAACTTCTGGTGCCTACGACCAATCCCCGGTGGTAATCTTTGATGGCGCCGGCAAAAATTTCGGAAGCAGAGGCACTCATGCGGTTTATCAACACCATCAGCGGTCCGGTATACTGGATGGAAGGATCTTCATCATAAAGCCGGGTCATTTGATTTTTGGTGCGTATCTGAACCGTGGGTCCTGATGTAAGAAACAGGCCGGTCAGATCATTTGCTTCTTTTAAAGATCCCCCGCCATTGTCCCTCAGATCAACGATCAGGCCGTCAATATTTTCTTCCTTGAGTTCAAGCAGCAGTTTTCTTACATCCATGGTGGTACTTTTATAATCTTTTTCTCCCTTGTGGTAGGCAGTAAAATCAATATAAAAATTGGGAATTTCAATGATGCCGATTTTATAATTTTGTTTTTTATATAAAAGGGTGGTGATCTGTTTTTTTGCAGACTGTTCTTCCAGTTTCACCTTGTCGCGCCTGATACTGATGGTGGCTGTGGAGTCAGTTTTTTTGGCTGGAATTATTTTCAAACGGACATAGGTGTTTTTGGGCCCCCGGATCAACTGGACCACTTCATCAATGCGCTGGCCAATGGTATCTTTTATTTCTCCGTTTTTTCCCTGCCCCACGCCAATGATCTTGTCGCCGGGCATCAGCAGATTGGATTTATCAGCCGGGCCTTTCGGGATCAGGCGCAGCACCTTGGTGTATTCGTATTCGGTCTGCAGAACCGCGCCGATCCCTTCCAGAGAAAGGCTCATATGGATATCAAAATCTTCTGACACCCTGGGGGGGAAATACTGGGTATGGGGGTCAAAGCTTTCTGTCACACTGTTCATGAACAATTGAAAGACATCATTGGTATTGGTCTGGGAAAGTCTTGCCAGCCGGCTGCCATAGATTTTTTCAAGGGTCTCTGTGATATCAGCCGCCTTCTGGTTGTCCAGCTTTAAGGTGATGATATGATTTGTCAGCTCTTTTTTCCATAACCTTTGCAGGTTTTCAATAGACTTGCGCCAGGACCGCCGGGTATTGTCAATAACCAGAGAATCCTGTGTGTGCAGGTCCAGGTCTGTCTCCCATGTTTTTATCGCATTCTGGATATATTCCAGCCGCTGGGTGGCGCGAAGGTGATACAGGTTGTAGATGTCATAGGCAAAGGAGAGGTTTCCTCTTTTAAGGTCGTTTTCAAACCGGTACCGGGATGAATTGAGTTGGTCCATATCCTTTTGGGTAAACAGGTGCCTGGATGGATCCAAAAGGGTAATATACCGGTCAAAAATTTTTGTGGAAAGGGTGTTATCCAGCTGTTTTCCCAGGTAATGGTCCCGTTCCAAAGCTGCCACGATTTTGACACACTGGATTTTATGGATTGTTTTGGGCGCCAGAATGGCCGCATTTGAAAATACAGGGGCAGATAAAACAAACAAGAGCACCAATACATTTAGTATAAGGAAGCGCCCCACTCTGGAATGGTCTTTGTTTTTACAAAGAAGGTGCATATTCACTTTTATTTTCCTCGTCATTGGGTGTTTCAAAGCTGATTCTGCCGATTTTGCCGGATCTGAGATCCCGTATCAGCGTTTCACCAGCTTTTTGATAATTGATTCGGCCGCCGGTTTTCAGGCACCCCCTGCCGGCACCGATTTGTTCGATCAGTTCATTTTCATCGCAGGGCAGGTGACCCAGAAAAGGGTAGCGTGCAAGGAGCAGTTTTGGATATCGCTGCATGAGAAATCCGGCTGCAAAAAATGCAATATCCTGATAATCAACAGCTGTATCGGAAATGGCACCGCTTACAGCAAGGGCATAGGCCCGTTGCCTGGGTTCAATAACCGGCCAGAGAATACCCGGGGTATCATAGATATCGATATTGTTTTTCAGACTGGTTCTCTGCTGGTGACGGGTTATGGCTGGAACATTGCCGGTTCTGGCGATTTTTTTGCCGGCCAGGGTGTTCAAAAGGGTCGATTTTCCCGTATTGGGAATTCCCACCACCAGAAGTTTAAGTTTTCGGGCCCGGTTGCGCTGAATCTGATGCGCACAATAGTCCAGAACGCCTGCGGCAAGGGATTTGTCTGTCGCATTTACGGCAAGGGCATGGATGTTCTGATTTTTTTGAAAATAATCCACCCATTGGGCAGTAACCACAGGATCTGCAAGATCTATCTTGTTGAGAATTTTCACCCGGATCTTGTTCCGGCATAGTTTGTCCACCAGCGGATTTTCACTGGCCTTTGGAACCCTGGCATCCAGAATTTCCAGCACAGCATCTACTTTTGCAGCAGATTTTTGCAATAATTTTTGTGTTTCCAGCATATGGCCGGGGAACCATTGTATATTCATGGGAGGATACTTTTGTCCTGTCTAAAAAGCCATCATTTCAACTGTTCCATCAGCATGGGGGCCAGTGTATGATTGGCTGCAATAATGCCGTTGTCAGGATAGCGGGTTTTTCCGTTGAAATCAGACACTGTCCCCCCGGCCTCGGTGACCAGTAATATGCCGGCGGCCACATCATATATATTGAGATTCATTTCCCAGAAACCATCCAGCTTTCCGCAGGCCACATAGGCAAGGTCAATGGCAGCAGAGCCGCACCGCCGGATATCCCGGAGCCGGGGAACAATCTTGTTGAAATGCCCCAGGTTGTTGTGTTCATGTCCGGCACGAAGGCAGGCAAAGCCTGTGGCCATAACCGCGTCTGTAAAGTTTGTGGTTGCAGACACCTGAATGGCCTTGTCATTTAAAAACGCACCTGTGTTTTTTTGTGCATAAAACAATTGGCCCAGGGCCGGGGCAAAGACTGCAGCAAGTATGATGGCGCCGGCTTTCTCCAGGGCAATGCTCACAGCATAGTATGGCTGGCCATGGAAAAAGGAAGTTGTGCCGTCAATGGGATCGATTATCCAGAGAAATTCTCCTGATACCCTTGAACGGCCGGTTTCTTCACCCAGAATGCCGTGGGTTGGAAACCGGGAGTGGATCTGCTGTACAATGTAGGACTCCACGCGTTTGTCCGTGGTGGTGACCAAATCTTTTCTGTTTTTGAATTCAAGATCATCAGGTGTGAGCGTTTCCTGTTCTGCCAGGCAGATGTCGCCTGCCCGGGTGATCATATCTGTTAAAAAGGACAGCATGGTTTTTTCCTGATCAATTTGGTTGTTTTCCCTCTGATTATGCCATATCAAAGAACAATTGAAAAGCTAAAGCTTGTGAAATGACAGCGCAAGACTTGCTTCGTAATTCTCATTTTGACTTTTCATTTTTCATCTGCGATGATGGCATATCTTTGAACAGTCATATTTTTCAGGATTTTTATGGGATATAAAATTGTAAAATCGTGGACAATGATGGCAATGGTTATGGTGGTGGTCTTGTCCCCTCAGGCATACTGTAAACAGCACCCTTCTGCCATGGAGTTCATTCCTTCTCTTGTCCAGAGCATCCGGTTTCCCGAGGATGTCATTTTTTGCGGCACCCGGATTCCCCTTGAAGATCCCCAGGTCAAGGCCATGCTGGAAAAAGAAATCCTGCTGGCCCTGTGGAACAGGCCCCAGGTGATCCTGTGGATGAAAAGAGCTGCAAGATTTTTTCCCCACATCCAGCAGATACTGGCACAGGAACAGGTGCCTGATGACCTTAAATATGTGCCGGTCATAGAAAGCGCTCTCAGGCCCCATGCAAGATCCTCTGCCAATGCAGTGGGGTATTGGCAGATTTTAAAAGATACAGGTCAGCGGTATGGATTACGCATTGATACCCAGGTGGATGAACGCCGTAATATCTTTAAATCCACCCGGGCGGCTTGTCTTTATCTGAAAAAACTGTTTGATGAATTTGATTCCTTTTTCCTGGCACTGGCCGCGTATAACATGGGAGAGCATGGGCTTGCTGTGGAAATTGATATCCAGCAGACCAGCAACTATTTCGAATTGTATCTGCCTCTGGAAACCCAGCAGTATGTGTACAAAATAATTGCTGCCAAGCTGATTCTGGAAAATCCCGCAAAATACGGTTTTGATCTGGAACCTGTTGATCTGTATCCGGTCTTCACCTTTTCCCAGCTCAATTTTTCATCAGACAAACAACTGCCCCTTGTTCTCATTGCCAAGGCTGCCGGTATATCCTTTAAAACCCTTAAAATCATGAATCCGGAGATCCGGGGGTATTATCTTTCACCCGGCAGGGCAAGCCTGCTGGTTCCAAAGGGGAGCGAAAAAGATTTCAAACCCCGGTTTGCTGATATGTATGAACAGTGGCAGAGCCGGACCCATAATAAATTTCATATCGTAAAATCAGGGGAAAGCCTGATCAGTATAGCCAAACACTATGATATGTCCCTGGCTGCGCTGCTTCGGCTCAATAACATTTCTTTGAAAAAAGTGATCCATCCTGGGGACAGGCTGGTGGTCAAATAGGAAAATCAATACGGGTGTTGTGACTGGCAGTATTGTTTGAATCGTCTTTTTTGGTTTTTTGTTGTTTTTTTAAACACATCCGGTCTTCCCGAATGATGGCACAAAGTTTTGGGTTATGCAACTCCCTGCAGGTTGAGTGGTTGTACAAGGGGCATTCCGGATGTTGTTTGGACATGTCGGTTCCTTATGTCAATGGGTGGTCCGGCAGATGGTTGGGTTATAACCCAATTTGCTTAAGAGTTCAACCCAAATTTCCACAAGGTCATTGGCTCAAAGTATCTTCAGAAATGGTATCTGAAGCAGGCGCTTCCGTGTCCAGTAAAGGTTGGGGCGGTGTATCCGGGGGTTGGGTTGTTTCCTTTTTGGGCTGGCCACCGCTGGCAGGCGGGACGGCCAAGGCTGGGGTTTTTATTTTTTGTTCCAGGTCTGAAACAGCCTTGTCAAGCGCGGTTTGCAGGTCGGCAAACCTGCGGGCCAGTTCTTTGCGGGTCAGGATCTGGTTTTCTACATCCCTGATCTTTTTGTCCAGCAGACTTATGTTTTTTTGCAGGGTCTGAAGGTCAACCATCCTGGCATCCATGTTTTCTGCAAGGGCGGATATTTTTTCCTCCAGACCACGGGTGGTTTTTTCAAACGCCTCCTGATACGTGTGGAGCGCGCTCTGAAGGGAAGTGTTGATACGTTCCATTTGGGCCACATTGGCTTTGTCCTGGTTTGCATTGTTCTGGATGCGCTGATCAAGTCTGTTCAAAGCCGCATCCAACCGGCCAATGCTGGTATCCATGTCTGCTGCATCCACTTTGGAGGCGATCAGTTTTGCCGCCTGGTTTTCAAGGGAGAGGAGTTTTTTTTCCAGCATCGGCAGTTTTTCATCCAGAGCAAACTGGTTTTTGGCGATTCTTACATCCAGGGCATTGAGCTTTTCTTCAGACTGGCGAAGCAGGTGCGCCACCTGATTTTTTTTTGAAATATCTGCATCCACCACCTGTTCCTTGATGTCCAGATAAATAAAAAACAGGACCACGCCAATGAATATCGGAAGCATCACCGAAATAATGGTGACCCGGTTGGACAATTTGTCGATTTTCAGGGTATTGATCTCCTGAAGATAGGAGGAAGAAGCAATGCTGTCATCATCATTTTCTTCAGACAGATCAGATGCGTCGCTGTGAAAGTCTTTCAGGCTCATGAAACAATTCCTCTCAACATCTTCAGAATTTGCACCATATTATTCCCATTCAATAGTACCCGGCGGTTTTGAGGTGATATCATAGACCACCCTGTTGATATCCTCCACTTCATTGATGATCCGATTGGATATTTTCCCCAGAAGGGTGTGGGGCAGTTTTGCCCAGTCTGCGGTCATGGCATCGTTACTGGTAACCGCGCGGATGGCCACACAATTGCCAAAGGTTCTTTTGTCCCCCATGACCCCCACACTTTTTATGGGCAGCAGCACGGCAAAAGACTGCCAGAGTTTGCGGTAAAAACCGGCTTTTCGTATTTCTTCCAATAATATGGTATCTGTCTGTCTCAGGATATCCAGCCGTTCAGGTGTGATATCACCCATTATTCTGATGGCAAGCCCCGGGCCTGGAAAAGGCTGGCGCCATATCAGATCCTCATGAATTCCCAGTGTCAACCCCAGTTTTCTGACCTCATCCTTGAACAAAAGCTGCAATGGTTCTATGAGTTTAAGCTTCATTTTTTTGGGAAGTCCACCCACATTATGGTGGGATTTGATAATGGAAGTGGGTCCGCCAAAAGCGGATTTGGATTCAATGATGTCCGGATAAAGGGTGCCCTGACCTAAAAATCCGGCACCTGGGATTTTTTTTGCTTCAGTATCAAACACCTGGATAAACAGGCTGCCTATGATCTTTCGTTTGGTTTCCGGATCTGTCACTCCTTTGAGGGCAGCAAGAAAGGTTTGGGCGGCATCCACAAACTTGATATTCATATCCAGGTTTGCAACAAGCCGTTTTTCCAGCTGGATTTTTTCATTGTGCCGTAAAAGCCCGTTGTCAACAAATATACAATACAGATTTTTCCCGATGGCCTGGTGAATAAGGGTGGCAGCCACAGAGGAATCCACACCGCCGGAAAGACCCATGATAACTTTTTGATCGCCCACTGCATCCCTGATCTGGGAAATGGCACCTTCGGCAAAAGATTTCATGGTCCAGTTTTTTTCGCAGTGGCATATATCAAATAAAAAATGTTTGAGCATCAATGTGCCATTGATGGAATGTTCTACTTCCGGGTGGAACTGGAGCCCGTAAAACTGCTTTTTGCTGTGGGCCACAGCAGCAATGGGGGTATTTTCTGTAGAAGCGGTTACCACAAACCCGCTGGGCAGTTCTTTGGCGCTGTCTCCGTGGCTCATCCAGCACTGAAAGGCCGGTTCCATATCTTTGAACAAAGGGCTGTCTGCTGTTATCTGCAGACGGGCAAATCCATATTCTCTTTTTTGGGCACGCTGGATCACGCCTCCCAGGGCATGCATCATATAATGCATGCCGTAGCAGATGCCGAGTACGGGTATTCCCAGATCAAACAGGGCGGTATCCACAGACGGGCTGTTTTTTTCGTAAATACTGGCAGGACCCCCTGAAAGGATGATACCTTTGGGGTTGAGTTCTTTTATTCTGTCAAGGGAGATATCAGCCGGCTCCACCTGGCAGTATACATTATGTTCCCTTACCCGTCTGGCAATGAGCTGATTAAACTGGGACCCAAAATCAATAACGATTATCATGTAATATTTCCCCGAAGTAATTTTTTTTTAAACTATCATATTTCCTACAAACTGGGTAAAATTGCAAGATGTTTTTATCTGGATCTTGCCAATATGCTTATATTATGATTTATTGGGCCTGTTAATCCTGATACAGTCGAACATATATAATTATATTTCAAAAAACCTAGGAGCAATGCATGTATTTAGCATCTGATTTAAGAAAAGGATTGAAATTTGAAATTGACGGTGAACCTCATGTCATCGTTGGATTTGAATTCAAAAAACCCGGCAAAGGCCAGTCTCTTTATAAATGCAAACTCAAGAACATGATAACCGGTGCCCAGTTTGAAAGAACCTACCGGTCAGGAGATAAATTTGAAAAAGCTGACCTGGAAGAACAGGAGATGGAATACCTGTATGCAGACAGAGATGCCTATTGCTTCATGAATACGGGCAACTATGAACAGATATTTCTCACCAGGGATCAGTTGGACGACATCATGGATCTGCTAAAGGAAAATACAGTGTGTACGGTACTGCTGCATAACCAGAAACCCATTGGCGTAACCCTGCCCAATTTCATTACCCTCACCGTTACCAAAACCGAGCCCTGGGCCAAAGGAGACACGGCCACAGGCAGCACCAAGCCTGCCACCCTTGAAACCGGGTTTGAAATCCAGGTGCCCCCGTTTATCGAAGAAGGCCAGCTGGTCAAAATCGATACCCGCACCAAAGAATATGTTGAAAGGGCCAATGCATAAGCAGTCCTGGAAAGACAATACAGCACCCATTCGACAAATCCTGGCTGTGGACAATGAAAAAAATTTCATAACAGGGCTTGCCCTCACCCTCAGCCGGGCCGGATATGTCTGCAAAAAAATGGGTGAAGCCAAAACCGCATTGGCCTTTCTTGCTGCCGAAGAAGGAAAAAATATTGATCTGATCATTGCCGGTATGTCATTGCCTGACATGGATGGTATCGCTTTTCTCAGAACAGTTGAAAACCGGTTTGCAGATATTTCGGTCATGGTTGTAACCGACCACGGCACTGCATACACCTGCAGGGATATAATGGATGCCGGCGCTGCAGATATTATATCACGGCCTTTAGACAGTGATTGTGTTCTGGCGCGAATCAGCAGGATTGCCAGAGAAAAATACCATCTGATGCACCTGCAGCAAAAAAATGTGCAGTTGTCTGCATCTCTGGACCAGGCCACGGTTCTGGCAAAGGAATCCCAGAGCGCCTCCCGGGCCAAAACCTTTTTTCTGGCTTCCATGAGCCATGAGATCAGAACGCCTTTAAACAGCATTGTGGGGTATACAGACATGATGCTGGACACACCATTGAATGAAGATCAGCGATCTTTTTTACATGCTGCCCGGCTGTCCTGTGATACCTTGTTATCCGTGGTTAATGATATCCTTGATTTTTCAAAGGTGACCGCAGGAAAACTGCACATGGAAACCATTGATTTTGATCCGGAAATTTTGTGTTTTGAAACCATTGAACAGATAAGAAGCCAGGTGGATGAAACCAGGGTCGAATTGTTGTGCCAAATTTCTGATCAGGTGCCTGCACAGGTGGCCGGAGATCCCCACAGGTTCCGTCAGATATTGCTGAATTTTTTGGGAAATGCTGTAAAATTCACAGACAAAGGATCTATTTCATTGCACCTGAACGGGGAGGACCGGCCGGACAACCATTGCCTTTTGACTGTTTCCGTGACTGATACGGGAATAGGTATTGCACCTGATGAACTGGACACCATATTTGAACCCTTTATCCAGTCTGAATCAGATATCGTCCGCCGCTCCGGAGGAACCGGACTTGGACTGGCCATCAGCAAAAATATCGCCGAAAAGATGCAGGGAACGGTCTGGGCCACTTCTGTATCAGGAAAAGGATCAACCTTTTATTTCAGTGCCTGTCTTAAAAAAACCAATAAGGAAAAGACTTCTCGGATACTTCAGATTCCTTTGGCTGGAAAAAAAATTCTGCTCAGTACCACCACCGCTGAAAGCCAGGACATTTTGACCCGTGAATTGACGCTGGCCGGCATGAAACCGGTGCACCATCCTTTGAAACATCTGGATACATTTCTTAAAAATCACAGGCAAACTATTTTTGATATCTGTATTGTTGATTTTGGCACAACCCTGTGCAGATCGTTTCCCGGCCAGCCCCGTATACTGGAGGGACTGCATCCGGAACAATACCCTTTTGGGTGTATTGCCTGTTCTGTCCCTTTTCCCGGAATTGCCGCCATTTTTGAACAAAAAGGCTTCAAAGGATTTCTTCCCAAGCCCATTCGAAAATCCAGTCTGCTGGAAATGATGGCCCATGTCATGGGCAGGCATATCAGTTTTGATACTGTTTTGGATATGACACCGGAAAAAATCATTACGGTTCACAGCCTTGCGGAAAACAAAAAGCACGGAACCACTATTTTGCTGGTGGAAGACAATCCTGTAAACCGGAAAATGACATCCCTCATGCTGACCAAAGCCGGCTACACTGTGGTGACAGCTGCCAATGGAAAAGAGGCTGTGCACATATATACACAGTCCATTCACAGGTTTGATCTGATTTTAATGGACATCAATATGCCGGTGATGGATGGTTGTGAAGCCGCCAGAAGAATTCGGGCCCATGAAGGCCGGAATGCTTCACTGGGGCGTATTCCCATAATGGCCCTGACCGCCGGTGTGCTGGATGATTTTAAAGCCGGGTGCATGGCAGCCGGCATGGATGATTTTCTGACCAAACCCATTAAACGGGATCTGGTTTTCCAGGCCATTCAAAAATGGGCTTTTTGACAGCCCCCTGGATGGGCAGTCATTCAGTCTGTTTTTCCTTAAACCCGCACTTGGGGGCAGGGCATTTGAGGATTTTGCCCTCCCGCTTGGTTTGTTTTTCAACCAGAAAAGGGGAATTGCACTGGGGACATGGTTTGCCCACCGGCTTATCCCAGCTGGCAAATGTACAATTGGGGTATTGGGAACACCCGTAGAAAATCTTCCCGCGTTTGGACCTTTTCTCAACAATCCGGCCGGTGCAGCCGGGTTCCATACAATTTAGTCCAATATCCTGGTGAGAATTTTCAGACATCACTGATTCGGTGTATTTGCAGTCAGGATAACCGGTGCAGGCAAGAAAAAGCCCGAACCGGCCATCTTTCTGGACCATGGGTTTGCCGCATTGGGGGCAGTTTTTGACCGGGGTGTTGTCCACCTGCTTTTCCACAATGGCGATATTGCCTTTTTCATCTCGGGTATAATTGCTGGTAAAAGTACAGTCCGGGTAGGCAGTGCATGCCAGAAAATGTCCGTTTTTGCCGATTTTGATATTCAACGGTTTTCCACAAGAGGGGCATGTCAGATCGGTTTCTACCCCCACTCCCTTGACACTGACCATGTTTTGTCTGGCATTATCCAGGGTCTGGCTGAAGGTATTGTAAAACCGGGCCAGCAGATCCACCTCCTCCAGGCTGCCATTCTCCACATCATCCAGGTTGTTTTCCATCTGGGCGGTAAATGAAACATCCAGCAGATGGGGAAATGATGCCACCAGAAGATCATTGACTATAAACCCAAGCTCACTGGGAACAAAATACCGTTTTACCAGTTCTACATATCCTTTGTCCTGGATAACACTGATAATGGAAGCATACGTACTGGGACGGCCGATCCCGTTTTTTTCCAGTTCCTTGACCAGGGAAGCTTCTGAAAACCGTGGCGGTGGTTTGGTAAAATGCTGTTTGGAGATAATTTTTTCCCGGGCCAGCTCTTCTTTTTCCCTCACATGGGGAAGCGACTGAATATCATTGCCTGGACTGGTTTCCGGAATTTCATACAAGGCCATAAATCCATCAAATTTCACAGTGGAACCGCTCACGGAGAACAGATAGTTCCCTGCCTTGATCAAAATGGCTTTCTGGTCAATGAGCGCCTGGCTCATCTGAGAGGCCACAAAGCGTTTCCAGATCAGATCATAGAGTTTGAACTGGTCTTCAGACAGATACGGTTTGAGTTTTTTAGGGGTATTGAACACAGATGTCGGGCGAATGGCTTCATGGGCATCCTGCACCTTGTTTTTGTTTTTGAAGTGCCGGGGGGTGGTCAGGGCATAATCTTTGCCAAAATCCTGTAAGATAAGTTGCAGGGCTTCCTGGGCAGCTTCAGGGGCGATACGGGTGGAATCTGTACGCATATAGGTAATCAGCCCTTCAGGCCCGTCCGTACCGATATCCACTCCCTCATATAATTGCTGGGCAACCACCATGGTTTTTTTGGCAGAAAATCTCAAACGGTTGATGGCATCCTGCTGCAGCTTGCTGGTGATAAACGGGGGCAGAGGGTTGCGCTTGACGGTCTTTTTTTTGATTTCATCCACAAAAAACTGGGCATTTTCAAGGTCTGTAACAATTTTTTGGGCCTGGGCCTCATGGGTGATTTTGGCTTTTTTCCGGCCTATTTTCACCAGAGCAGCATTAAAAGAAGGGGGATTTTGGGCCATCAGGTCCGCAGTGATGGTCCAGTATTCTTCAGGAATAAACTGCCGTATTTCCCTTTCCCGGTCACAGATGATCTTTACAGCCACAGACTGCACCCGGCCGGCACTCAATCCCCGCTGTACCTTCTGCCAGAGCAGCGGGGAAATCTGGTATCCCACCAGCCGGTCCAGCTTGCGCCGTGCCTGCTGTGCATCATATTTGTTCACATCCGGTTCCAGGGGTGTTTTCAAGGCATCTTCAATGCCTTTTTGGGTCAGTTCATGAATGAGCACCCGGTGGAATCGGCGGTCTTTTTTCTTTAAAATATCCATGATGTGAAAGGCAATGGCCTCTCCTTCACGGTCCGGGTCAGGGGCAAGGTAAATATCATTGCTGTCTTTGGCAATTTTTTTCAGATGGGAAATAATTTTGGTTTTATCCTTGATATTGACATATTCAGCTTTGAAATCATCATCCACGTCAATTCCAAGTGTTTTGACCGGCAGGTCCCGGATATGGCCGGCACTTGCGGCCACGTTATATTCTTTTCCCACATATTTTTGCAGGGTCTTGATTTTGGTAGGTGATTCTACGATGATAAGCGGTTTGCCCAATGTTACTCCTTTACAATAGAAAAATACGCGCCTGGATGGTGTTTTACAATCCCCAGTAATTCCAGTTCCAGCAGTACGGCAGAAACCATACCACTGTCCATCCGGCTTGATTCAATGATACTGTCAATATGCCGGGGATAAACTTCCAGCACGTGCATGATCTGTTTTTTGGCAGCGTCCAGCACCGGTTTTGATACCGGTGCCGGCAATGGTATGCCAGAAACCGGTTCCTGATGAACAAGGTGAGACAATTCATTAACCACATCTGTTTCATTTTCCACCAGTTTTGCCCCCTGTTTCAACAGCGAATGGGTACCCTGGCTTTTCTGGGAACGTATACTTCCCGGCACTGCGAACACTTCCCGGTTATATTCTGCTGCCAGCCGTGCCGTGATCAATGACCCGCTTTTCTTTTTTGCTTCCACGACAATGGTGCCGCAGGAAAGGCCGGCAATAATCCGATTTCTAACAGGAAAATTATACGGATACGGGTCTGTGTCAAGCTTAAATTCTGATATCACTGCTCCGGATTTTTGAATTCTATAAAATAAGTCTTTGTTTTCTCTGGGATAAATTTTTTTCAGCCCGGACCCCAGAACAGCAATGGTATTGCCGGTGGCTTCCAATGCACCTGTATGGGCTGCGGTATCAATGCCTTTTGCCATACCACTGACAATGCAGAATCCCATATCTGCCAATCTGCGGGCCAGATACCGGGCAGTGTCCATTCCATAGGAAGATGCATTGCGTGATCCCACAATAGCAATACAGGGGGCCTGGGGATCCATATGTCCCTGGTAAGTCAAAATCGGCGGGGGATCTGGGATGGTTTTCAGCAATCCGGGAAAACCCCGGTCATGAAGGGTTAAGATTTTGATACCAAGCGCTGTAATCTGATGCAGCTCTTTTTGGGCGGCATCTGTATATTGTCGGACCTGCAGGGAGCCGGGAAGAATTTTTTTGGAAACTCCGGCAATTTTTATCCAGGCATCAGGTTTTGCCGCCAGCACCTTGCCCGGAGTGCCAAAAGCCTGGACCAAACGGTTGACCCCCTGGTTTCCCAAAAAGGGAATTTCTCTTAAAATGAACCATGGCAGGTATGCGGCGGCATCTGATTCCATATGGCCACAACGGTCAATCAGATGACATCAGTTTTGCCTGGGCTTTATCTGCGGCAGGTGAAAACGGGTATTTTTTCAACACCAGTTTAAGGTAATGGTTTGCCCGGCTGGTGTTATCCATGGACAGATAGCAATACCCGGTTTTCAACAAGGCATCAGGCACTTTTTCCGCATCAGGATAGGCAGTGACCAGGTCTTTGAATACAGCTGCTGCCCCGGCATAGTCTCCCTGGGAATAATGGCATTCCCCCAGCCAGTAAAGAGAATTGTCAGCCAGGCTGTGATCCGGGTACTGCCGGACAAAGCTTTTAAACAATCGGCCGGCAGCTGAAAAGTCATCAGCCAGCATAAGGTTTCTGGCTTTTTGGTATAGACCTGATGGCTCTGTTTTTTCTGGCTGATCATTTTCTTGTTCTGGTTCTGGTTTCTGTCGCTGGAGCGTATCAGGCTGTTTTTCTTCGGCAGCCGGCTGTTTTTTTTGAAGGACGGCAATTTTTTGTTCCAGATGGGTAATTTTTTCTTCCAAAGCTCGAATGGCCTGGTTTCTTTGGTCCATCTGCTGTTGTATCTGTGTCAGCTGATCTTTGGTAAATCCATCCGGATCGGTCTGGGTTGTCTGGTTTTCACCCTGGGAAGGAGCTGTTTTTTTTCCAAAAAAACGGGGTGTGGAACAGGACACCAGCAGAAAACTGACACAGAACAGGGCGGTATATCTTAAAATTGCTGACCGGGGCATTGGATTTATCCTTTCCTGGAGGCGGCAAGCACAACCGGGCTTGCCACAAATATGGATGAATAGGTACCGATGAGAACACCGATGATCATGGCAAAGGCAAAATTATGGATGATATCCCCCCCGAGAAAAAACAGGGCCAGCAGAACGATC
>DATFKQ010000022.1:0-37535 GCA_035268565.1 Desulfotignum sp.
GAGAACGGCACCGGCAAATCCACCCTGCTGGAGGCCCTGGCCATTCGCTGCGGGATCCACATCTGGCAGCCGGAGCATTATCTGCGGTGCGAGGCCAATCCCCATGAAAAAAATCTGTACCGCCACCTGTCGGTCACCTGGTCTCAGGGACCTGTGCCGGGATCCTATTTCGGGTCCCAGATTTTTTCCCATTTTGCCAGGAAACTCGAAGAGTGGGCCGTCAATGACCGGCCCATGCTGGATTATTTCGGCGGAAAATCACTCATCACCCAGTCCCACGGCCAGTCTTTGATGTCCTATTTTGCCAGCCGGTACCGGCGCAAAGGGGTGTATTTTCTGGATGAACCGGAAACCGCATTGTCTCCCAGGTCCCTGGTGGACCTGCTCAACCTGATTGTCAAAGAGAGCAGCAAAGGCCATGCCCAGTTTGTCATCGCCACCCATTCCCCCATTCTCATGGCCTGTCCTGATGCGGTGATTTACGGGTTTGACGGGCCGAAAATTCTGCCGGTGCGGTATGAAGATACTGATTATTACCGGCTTTACAAAGCGTTTATGGCAGATCCCGGCGCATTTATCGGGGTCGAAAATTAAGCCCGGAACAGGCGTTTTAGAAAGATGTTACAGCCCGATAATGTAAACCACGTAATACAAGGAGGACATTTTTTCAGTCAACGGCCGTCACCTTCATTAACTTTGCCATTAAAGGAGATCCCATGAAGACCCAAAAGTTTTTGCTTACCGAACAGGAAATGCCCCGCAAATGGTACAACATTATGGCAGACATGCCCACCCCCATGGAACCGCCCCTGCATCCGGGCACGGGCCAGCCCTGCGGACCGGAAGACCTGGCCCCGATTTTTCCCATGAACCTTATTGAACAGGAAGTGAGCACGGACCGGTGGATCGACATTCCTGAAGAGATCCTGGACAGGTATGCCATCTGGCGGCCCTCTCCTTTGTTCCGGGCCAGAAACCTGGAAAAGGCCCTGGATACACCGGCCCGGATCTACTTTAAGAACGAAGGGGTGAGCCCGGCAGGCTCCCACAAGCCCAACACCGCCCTGGCCCAGGCCTATTACAACAAGGTGGCAGGCACCAAAAAGATCACCACCGAGACCGGGGCAGGCCAGTGGGGGAGCAGCCTGGCCATGTGCTGCGCGTTTTTCGGCATTGAATGCAAGGTGTTTATGGTAAAAATCTCCTACAACCAGAAACCCTACCGCCGGCTGATGATGGAAACCTGGGGGGCCAACTGCACGGCCAGTCCTTCCACGGAAACAAAGGCGGGCCGGTCCATTCTGGAAAAGAACCCGGATTCTCCGGGATCTCTGGGCATGGCCATTTCCGAAGCTGTGGAAGAAGCGGTCTCTGATGAAAACACCAAATATGCCCTGGGATCGGTGCTGAACCATGTGATGATCCACCAGAGCATCATCGGGCTGGAAGCCCAGAAGCAGATGGAAATGGCAGGGGACTACCCGGATGTGATCATCGGCAGCGCCGGCGGGGGCAGCAACTTTGCGGGTCTGGCCTTTCCCTTTGCCAGGGTCAAGATCAACGGCAAAGAGATCGACATCATTGCAGTGGAGCCCACATCGTGTCCCACCATGACCAGGGGGCCTTTTGCCTATGATTTCGGCGACACCGTGCAGATGACCCCCCTGCTGCCCATGCACACCCTGGGCCACAATTTCGTGCCTGCCCCCATCCATGCAGGCGGGCTGCGGTACCACGGCATGTCCCCCATTGTCAGCCAGCTGATCCTGGACGGCATCATCCGGCCGGAAGCCATTCACCAGCTGGAAACCTTCAAGGGCGGCCTCACCTTTGCCCGGTCCGAAGGCTATATCTCTGCCCCGGAATGCAACCATGCCGTGGCCATGGCCATCAGGGAAGCGCTCAAGGCAAAAGAAGAGGCAAAAGAAAAGGTGATCCTCTTTAACTGGTCCGGCCACGGCCTGGTGGATATGGCATCCTATGCCTCATACTTCAAAGGGGAACTGGCAGACCATGACCTGCCCCAGGAACAGATCGATGCAGCACTCAAGGACCTGGAGACCCTTCCCAAACCCAGGCAGGGGGCAAAATAAGCAGGACAGCGGTATCACAGCGCCTTTGAGCAAGCGCCTGGGTATCACCGCAGCAATTTTGCAGTACCAAAAAAAAGACCGGCACAAAACCATCAGGGGCCTGGAAAAAAACCAGGCCCCTGATGGTTTTTACAGGCAGATGAAATGTTATCTATCCCAGGCTGTCCAGGGCTTTTTTAAACCCGGCAAAGGATCCTGTGATGGTCTTGTCCGGCACAGCATAGGAGAGCCGGAAATGTCCCGGTCCGCCGAAACCTGTGCCCGGCACTGCCAGGATGTTCTGCTCCTTGAGAATGTTGACAAATTTCACGTCATTTTCAATGGGGCTTTTGGGGAAAAGATAAAATGCGCCCTCAGGCACGTCAAATTCATATCCCGCCTCTTTAAGCCCCTGGCAGAAAAGATCCCGGCGCCGCCGGTAGATATCGATGTCCACGGTAACCCCCTGGAGGCGGCCCACCACATGCTGGAACAGGGCAGGGGCATTGACATACATCATGGTGTTGGCCACCCCGGCAGCGCCGGCAATAAGGTCGGCATCCTCTGCCTTGGGGTGGATGGCCAGGTACCCGATGCGCTCGCCTGCCAGAGACAGTTCCTTGGAATAGGAGGTGAGCACAATGGTGTGGTCATAGGCATCAAATACACACGGCACTTCCACGTCATAGGCGATTTTCCGGTAGGGTTCATCTGAAATCAGGTAGATGCGTTTGTCAAATTTTTTGCTGGCAGCCTCCAGAACCCTTCCCAGACCGTCCAGCTCTTCTGCAGAGTAAACCGCACCGGTGGGGTTGTTGGGGGAATTGATGAGCACCACCCGGGTTTTTTCTGTGATGGCGGCCTGGATCGCACCCAGGTCCAGGTGGAAATCCGGCCGGGTGGGGGCGGTTACCAGGACAGCCCCGGCCACGAATGCATACTGGTTATAACCCACAAAATAGGGGGCAGGGGTGAGCAGTTCTTCCCCCGGATTTATCAGGGCCCGCAGACAGTCGTTCAACGCCCCGGCAGCCCCGGCGGTCATCACCACCAGTTCCGGGGTAAGGCCCACGGAGAATTCCTTGTTCAGATAATTGGCCACAGCCTGACGGACATGGACAAATCCTGCGTTGGGCATGTAGCCATGGGAGATGCTGTCGTCGTTGATCAAATCCAGCATGGTGTCTTTTACTGCCGCGGGCACGGGTACATCAGGGTTGCCCAGGGAAAAGTCATATACATTGTCCGGCCCGAATTTTTCCCGCATCCGGATGCCTTCTTCAAACATCTTGCGGATGGTTGAGGCGGCTTCCACCATTTTGACCATTTTATCTGCAATCGGCATGGCATTGTCCTTTCAAAAATTTGCGTTCAATTTGGGTGAGCATACATTAAAAATCGGTTTATGGAAATACCCCTGTAAAAAACCGGTTTTGGGTTTTGTGTATCCGGTCTGCCATGGCAGAGACACAGGCCGGCCGGATGCCGTCCTTCCACCGGGGATATCCCCCCTGCCATACATACCTGATCAGTTCATGAAAGACCGGCAGGGAAAATTCATAAGCACCGAACCGGAAATTGTCTGATGCGGCAAATTCTGCGGTGACGATCTTTTTTCGGGCAAAGCCTGCGATCAGTGCGGTTATTTTTTCTCTGGTTCTGTATCCTTCAGGGTTTTGCTTGAACTGGGCCGGATCATCTGGAAAGGGAAACTGTTTATAGACGCTGCCGATGAATCCGGTGAACCGTATGCCGTGAATGGCACCCATCAGATCTCCTGCATCCGCCGGGCTTTTTATGTGAAAAATGTCACAGTTCAGTGGTGCGGGCGAAGGCTGTTCTGCCAGATGCATCATCCAGGCGCAGAAATCGTCACAAAAGAAAAAATACCGCTCCAGCAGCAGCATGTCAGATGCAATATTGAAAAAACCAAAAGCCACAGGGCCATGGGAAACAGATGCAAAGGACAGGGGCATAACCGGCCTCCTTTTACAAAATTTTTAAACCATCCGGTTTTTCCTGGTGCTGGTATCGGATCCGGCATAGCATATTTCACAGGTTTGTGCTATGAAAAGATGAACCGCACCACAGCCAAGGGGGAAAAATGGATCTCACCGTGTTCAAGGATATGGATAGAAAACAATTGATGGCGTATATTGAATTTTTGCTGTGGAACTACCGGGTCATGGATGCGTTCTGGTTTATCCGTGCCACGGAAAAATTTGATCTTGCCACCGCAGAAAAACTCAATGAACAGGTGTGGGACACGGTGGCGGGGTATGCAGCCAAAGATCTGATGGAAAAATTTCCCGTTGCAGAAGCCGGGGAAAACCCGGGGCTAACAGGGTTTGTCCATGCGTTGAAACTGTTTCCCTGGTGTATTCTGGTGGGATATGACATCCTGGAAAAGCCGGATGAGGTCATCATCACCGTACCCTCCTGCCCTGCCCAGGAGGCCCGGCTGAAAAGGGGCCTGGGTGAATATGTGTGCAAGCACATGCACAAAAAAGAGTTTGAAAGCTTTGCCTGCAGGGTGGATGACCGGATCCGGGTCCATTGCGAATTTGCCCCGCCTGACCCCCATCCGGATGATATGTTCTGCAAATGGCGGTTTACCCTGGACCGCTGATACCCCTTGCATGCGACCAGGCGTGAGAGCCGGTCGGTGAGAGCCGGTCGGTGAGAGCAGGGGGCGGCAGCCCATTATATCAGGACATTGCCGGGGCCGGGCAGTGTTCAGTGCAGGTCTGCCTTGCGCACCTTGCCAAGAGAGGTTCTGGGAAAATCTTCTCGAAAGGAAATCTGTGCCGGCCATTTGAATTTGGCCAGGCCCTGTCTGCAGAAGGCCAGAATATCCGTTTCGGTCAGGCAGGCCCCGGGAACCGGGATGATGAAGGCATGACCGCATTCTCCCCATATTTCATGGGGCACTCCCTTGATGGCCACATCCTGGATATCCGGGTGGGTCTTGAGAAATTTTTCCACTTCAGCCGGATACACGTTTTCCCCCCCTGAGATATACATGTCTCCGGCCCGGCCGGCCAGAAAGAAAAATCCGTCCTCATCCCTCCAGGCCAGATCTCCTGTGTGCAGAAACCCGTTTTTTATGGTTTCTTCGGTTTTTACCGGATCCTGCCAGTATTCTTTCATCATGATGGAACCTCTCACCACGATCTCTCCTACTTGTCCCGGGGGGGCGGGCCTGCCCCGGGCATCCAGGATGCCCACCTCTGCATGGAACACCGGCCGTCCCACAGTGCCCGGTTTTTTCAAGGGATCTTTTTCAGATGCCCACAGCAGAATGGAGGTTTCTGTCTGGCCCATGATCTGGCGGAAAGCCAGTCCCGCATCTGCGCATGCCTGGATCAGGTCCTGGGTGAGCCGCTCGCCGCCGCCGGCACACACCCGCAGAGAGGACAGATTCCCCCGTCGGGACGGCGGCACTTTGAGCAGTTCCCGGAATACGGTGGGCACGCCTAAAAACTTGGATACCTTGAAATGCGCTATATCCCGGAACACTTTTTCCGGGTCAAATTTTTTATGGAGCACCATGGTGGCGCCCTTGTAAAATGTGGGGGCAGCCTGGATGAACAGACCTCCGGAATGAAACAGGGGCAGAAATATCAGCATGATATCACTGGCATGCAGCTTGAAAAAAATATCCGCATTCAGGCAGTTGAAAAAAGTTTTTCTATGGGAAAGCACCGCCCCTTTGGGCTGGCCTGTGGTGCCGGAAGTATACATGATCACCTGGGGTTCTTCCGGGTCAGCCGGGCCCAGGCTGCGGGTCAGAAACGGGCGGTTTCCGTCAAACCGGGCAACTGCAGTGTCCAGTTCAAAAAGTTCGCTGCTGCCAGAGGTGTGGCCCTGTACCGCCACCATCAGGGGCGGCAGATACGCTGCAAGATTCAGGGAATCGACTGTGTCAGTGAAGGCGCTTGAATGCACAAAAAGCCGGGGCCGGCAGTTTTTGATAAAGAAATCCAGTTCCCGGGCCGTGATCCTGAAGTTGATGGGTACAAATATCGCTCCCAGTCTGGAACAGGCCAGAAACAGATCCAGAAACTCCGGGCAGTTGTAGAGCATCACTGCCACACGGTCCCCTTTTTCAATGCCCAGTGACTGGAGCCAGCAGGCGGTTCTGTCGGATCGCCGGCTCAGGTCTTTATAGATGATGACATCATCCTGGAAAAGGATGGCCGGCTTTTCCGGAGTCAGCTCAGCCCAGCGCTGGACCCACCATGCTATATTCATGGATTTAATCATGGGGTGTCTTTCATTTTTTTTTACCTGTGCAAAAACAGGTGGCCTTTGTACCAACCTTCTTATTTTAAAGGATTTTTTGCTTGTTTCCTGCCAGCTTCCACAGCAGCAATAGGGGTTTTTCCCTAGTGAATATAGGGGTTTTTCCGAATTGACAGTATTCCATACTTGCCATTAATATGGGGCATTGCCTGTGTGAGGAGATCCATCCCATGTCAAACCCCAAAACTCCCACCAGGCTGAGGCCTTAGGAAACGCGTCTGGCGGGCATTCATATCCCTCCAAACAAATCCTTCCAAAAAGCGCCCAGACGCACCCCGGCTTCCAGGTCCCCTTCCTGGAAGCCGGATCTTTTTTGGCGGATGCACGGCATCCTCTTTCTGGAAGAAAAGCGGCCGGCAACCCAAGGTGAGGTGTGCTGCAGTGTCCGGCAAACCTTATGCTATTGCATGCCCGGCATAATGATCCGGGAGTCAGAGGGTTTTTTCTGATCAGCCTGCATTTTTTTGAACTGCGCCACCACCTTTTTGGTTTCCGTTTCCATGGCCTGGGGAAAGGCATCCATGGCCTGGTCCAGGGTGTCTGCTTCCAGTCTGGCCTGGATGGGTACAGGTCCATGGGGAGTGCCCAGCTGGGTGGAGCCTACAAAAAAGGTTTCCCGGGTGGGGTCATCAGACCCGTCCGGGTGCACTGGTATCAATTTCTGGATACTGGCAATTTTCATGTCTGTAATGGTTTCTTCACGGTAAAGATTTTTTTTATCCACTTGAAAGTCGATATTGATGGGGCTGCCGCCGTTGCCGCTCATGGGTGGTCTCCTGTAAGTAAAAAAGTTTAAAAAACATCCCGGCTGCATTCTTTGTCCGGGAGGGGGGTTATGCACATTTGGATATGGCCATCTGCCGGGACCGCACCCGGGTGCGTTTCAAAAGGCGGAAAATTTCTCTGGGCATGCCTTCAGGCAGATCCACCAGGGAAAACTGGGGCTGAATATTAATATCTTTGATGTGTTTGCTTTCCAGGCCGGCTTCATTGGCAATGGCACCGACAATATCTTTTGGTTTTATGCCGTGGCTTTCCCCTACCTCGATGCGGTATCTTTCCATGCCCGGCCGCAAAGGTGTGGGGAGGACCGTTTCAGCAGCAGGTGATTTTTCGGCAGGGGCAGAATTTTTTTGGGGCGCCGCTGGTCTGGAAGGGGTATCAGACGTTTTCACAGAAACCAATTTTTTTGTTTTTTCCCTGGCAGGAAGGGATTTTTCGTCTTTTTTTGCAGGGAGCAGTAAAGGGGTGTCACCCTGGGCCATTCTGGCCAGTGCAGCAGCTACCTTTGCCATGGGCAAGGCATTGGTTTCTGCATAGGAAGCAACCAAAGATTCAAATGTTTCCAGATCCTGGGTTTCCAGGGTCTTGCTGATGCTGTCATGGAAGTCGGCAATACGCTTTTTGTTCACTGCCTTGGGAGAGGGCAGGTGCATTTCCGTAATGGGCTGTCTGGTGGCCTTCTCAATTTTCCGTACCATCCAGCGTTCGTTTCTTCCGGTGAACAAAACTGCCTCTCCGGTCCGGCCGGCCCTGCCGGTGCGCCCGATACGGTGGATATAGGGATCCACCTGGGAGGGCATATCATAGTTGATCACATGGGAGATGCGGTCCACATCAAGTCCCCTGGCTGCCACATCCGTGGCCACCAGAATGTCGATACGCCCGTTTTTCAGGCGGTCCACTGTCTGTTCCCGGGCGGACTGGGCCATGTCCCCGTTCAGGGCCTCTGCCTTGAAACCATTGCTCTCCAGGTTTTTGGCCACGACAAGGGTGGATGATTTTGTTTTCACAAACACAATGACCCCGTCAAAGGAGGCTGCTGAAAGGATGCGCACCAGGGCATGGGATTTTGTGGCCCCTTTGGCCATCCAGAACTGCTGGCGGATGGCAGTGGTTTCAAAGGCCTCCGGCTGGACCTGGATGTTTTCCGGCTTTGTGAGGTGTCTGCCCGCAATTTTTTTGACCGGTCCTGGCAGGGTGGCGGAAAAAAGAGCGGTCTGGGAGTTTTCAGGCGTGCGTTCCAAAATCCATTCCACATCGTCAATAAATCCCATGCGCAGCATTTCATCTGCTTCATCCAGCACCCGGCAGAAAAGATCTGTAAGGTTTATGGTGTTGCGCTTCATGTGGTCCATGAGGCGGCCCGGGGTTCCCACCACCACGTGGACCCCTTTTTTTAACCGGCCAAGCTGAATGCCGTAACTCTGGCCGCCGTATACAGCCAAAACGGAAAGGCCTTTTAAATTCTGACCATAGGTTGTAAATGCATCTGCCACCTGGATGGCCAGTTCTCTTGTGGGGGTAAGGACCAGCACCTGGGGCCGGCGGATATCAAGGCGGATGCGGGATAAAAGGGGAAGGGCAAACGCTGCGGTTTTGCCTGTTCCGGTCCGGGCCTGGCCCAGAACATCTTTATTGGCCAGAAGATGGGGGATGGCAAGCCTCTGGACAGGGGTGGGGGTGGTATAGCCCACATTTTCAAGGCATGAAAACACAGCCGGGTCCAGGTTCATTTTGTCAAACCCGGTCACGGGTACATTCTGCTGGGACATGAAGGGAAATTCCTTAGGTAAAAGGACTGGATTGTTCCAGCCTTGGAAAATAAAAATTTGTATATTACTGGTTTTCTTCTGATAAAGCAAGATATTTTTAATTCAGTTGCAATCATTCCAACATGACTTATGTTGTTAGTTAAGCAAGACAGTATGCAGTTTATATCTGAAACATGGTTAGAGGAGGGAAGGCCCATGCAGCAGAAATCGAAAAGCACATACCTTGTGGATCTGGATATACTCAATACCCATAATGGAAAAGGCTGTGAGGTATGCAACCAGAAGTTCAGTCTTGGCGATACCGTGGTCAGGGCCTGCGGTCCCTGGACGGATGAATGTATTAAACTGATCCATGAGCAGGAAGCAGTATTTGATGACAATACCCGGACCTGGTATGAGAGAAGCTTTTACCGGAGTCTTGCAGAATCCTGATTTTAATCCCATAAACCAAGGAGGACCTATGACAACCTACACATGTAAATCCTGCGGAAAGATCTCTTCAGAAGAAGGGCATCTGTGTGACCCCACCAACGCCGGTAAATTGTACACCTGCGGCAGCTGCGGTGAGCAGGCCCGGAAGAAAAAACACCTGTGCAAACCCCAGGCTGCAGAATTTGAATATTTCTGCGGCGGCTGCGGCAGGGGTGCTGTGAGCGGGGACCAGTTGTGTGATCCCCATAAAATGAAATAAAACCTGCTGGGTGCACCTGCACTTTGCGCAGGAACAAAGGGCCTTCAGCGATGGCGCTGAAGGCCCTTTATCATGCCATGGCATGCTGCAAACAGGCAGAATGAAAATTATACCAGGCCTGCTGTCTCATCCATGCCCAGGTGGATGTTCATGCACTGGACCGCAGCACCTGAAGCGCCTTTTCCCAGATTGTCTATGCGGGTGATGACAGCCATCTGGTCAGTATTGCCGAACACGAATATATCTGCTTTGTTGGTATTGTTGCAGGCCTGGACATCAAAAAATCCATTGTCCAGATTTCTTTCTCCGTCAAAAGGAAAAACAGTGATGAATTTTTCATCTTTATAATACGCGGCAAGAACCTGCTGTATGTCAGCAGGCCCGATTTTTCTTGCCAGAAAACGGGTGTGGATAAAAACAGTTACAGCCAGCCCTTTGTAAAAATTACCCACCACGGGCGTGAATACGGGTGCACAGGCAAGCCCGGTTCTTACCGTCATTTCCGGAAGATGCTTGTGGGCCATGCCCAGGGCATAATGCCGCGGGCTGTCTAAAGCCGGGGTGTGCTGTTCTTCATATGCGGCTATGAGTTTTTTACCTCCCCCGCTGTATCCGGTGATGGAATAACAGCAGACCGGATAATCCGGCGGCATGATGCCGGCTTTGACCAGGGGATGAACACCCAGCACAAAAGCGGTGGCATGGCATCCGGGGTTGGTGATTTTTTTGGCTTTTCTGAGAATATTTCTCTGTTCCGGGGCAAGTTCAGGCAGACCATAGGCCCATTCCGGGTGGGTGCGGAAAGCTGTGCTTGCATCTATGATGCAGGTGTGCGGGTTTTCAACCAGGGAGGCGGATGTTTTTGATGCAGCATCCGGAAGACACAAAAAGGTGACATCAGACTGATTGATCAATTTTTTTCTCGCATGCACATCCTTGCGCAGTGCAGGATCAATTTCAAGCAGTGCAATATCGTTTCGTGAACTCAGATAATCAATGATCTGCAACCCGGTGGTGCCTTCCCGGCCATCTACAAATATCTTGTATGCCATGGCAGTTCCTTTTGTCCGCTTGTGTCTGAACAGTTATTTTATTGACATTCATCTTATACGTATTCTGAAATAAAAAATAAAGCCCAAGTTCAGGGGCGGTGCTGACAGTCATATGGTTTTGACCCGGCATCCCTTGTGTGGTAGAATCTGTCTGAATTGGCAGGATATAATAATGCGTTTCATCACTCACCAGATATTTTAAGGATTGTTACATGGATTTTCCCAGGAAAAAAACCCGCCTGTTTCCTTCGGCTGCTGAAGATGCCAGGTCATCAAAACTCAATGTAGATACCCCCCAGACAACCTCAGCGTCCTATGCCCTTTCTTTTTTAGATACGGATTTTATGATGCGCGATGAGCTGCGGCCCGTAAGACTGCAGCTGGAATTGCTTAAACCCGAAATCATCCAGACCGAATTGAATATCGCATCCACGGTGGTGATTTTCGGCAGTGCCCGCATTAAAGATTCCGATACGGCAAAAGCCCGGCTTGACTACCTGACGGCAGAGGCGGAAAAGAACCCGGACAAACCTGATATGACCGGACAACTTAAAATTGCCCAAAGGGATCTGGATTACAGCAGGTATTATGACGAAGCCCGGAAGCTTGCCCGGATGATTGCCTCTGCAGGCCGGGATGCTGAAGGTGCGGGGTGCGTGGTTTCAACAGGCGGGGGGCCGGGAATTATGGAAGCCGCCAACCGCGGGGCCCATGATGTGAATGCCAAAAGCATCGGTTTGAATATAGTGCTGCCCCATGAGCAGGCACCAAATCCCTATATTACGCCGGAACTCAGTTTTCAGTTTCATTATTTTGCCATCAGAAAAATGCACTTTCTGATACGGGCAAAAGCGTTGATTGCCTTCCCGGGCGGTTTCGGCACCATGGATGAACTTTTTGAGACATTGACCCTGGTGCAGACAAAAAAAATTGCGCCCATGCCTATTTTATTGTTCGGCAAAAGTTTCTGGCAGAAAGTGATAAATTTTGATGCGCTGGTTGATGCAGGTGTGGTTTCACCCGAAGATCTGGATCTGTTTCATTATGTGGAAACCGCACAGCAGGGGTGGGATCTGTTGAATCAGTCTGATTCCGGTTTCAGGACGACAGGGCCCTGACATCACTCACCTGTTACAACCTCCGCAAAAAGTCGGCCATGACCGGCATAAAATGACATGTGGTGATTGAAATCGTTCCAGGGGAAAGGTATAGTTTAAACAGCCATTCAATTCAGGAGGTGAATTCATGAAAAAACCGGTTATTTATATTTTATCAGGACTGGGAATACTGGTCCTTATGGTGGTTGTTGCAGCGGTTATCATCTTGAACCTGGATCCCAACCGGTACAAGGATTATATTGCCGGCAAGGTCAGCCAGCAGATGGGCCGGACCTTTGAGATCCAGGGAGATCTGAAAATGGCATATTACCCCTGGCTGCAGGTGGAAGCATCCGGGATTTTTCTGGAAAATGCCCCCGGGTTCGGTGATCAGCCCCTGCTTGCGGCCGAACACGTCAAGGTCCGGGTCAAGACCCTGCCGCTGCTCAGTAAACAACTGGAGATGGATACCATTGTCCTCAAGGGTGCCCGCATCAATCTGGTTAAAAACAAGGATGGGGCAGCCAATTGGGAGGACCTGGGCGGAACACCAGAAGCCGGGGTGCCGGATAAACCGCCTGCCCCTTCGTCTGATAAAGGATTTGACCCGGCAAATCTGGCGGTCCTGTTAAAAGGGGGCGTAAATATCCAGGATGCAGACTTCAGTTTTGATGACCAGGCCCTGGGGGAAAAATATACCGTATCTGATCTGAATGTCACCACCGGCACTGTGAAGCCCGGAGACCCGGTTGATCTTGCCCTCACCTTTAACGCCGCAGCCACATCCCCGGACATTTCAGCAGATGCTGCTGTCAAGGGTAAAATATTTTATGATTTCAATACCGGCCAGTATGAAATAAAGCCGTTTACAGCCGATGCAAAGCTCTCCGGACCAGCCCTGGGAAAAACCCCTGCCAGGCTGACCCTGGCGTGTGATATGCAAATGGATCTTGCAAAAGATACCCTGTCAGTCAGGAACCTGCAGGCAGACGGTCTGGATACCGGTGTGACCGGAAATATTGTGCTTGGGGGCATAGGATCCGGTGTCTCCCGGATTGACATGGATGTGGATGTTGCAGGAAAAGACCTTTCCCGCCTGTTCAAAGTGTTTGAAGGCGGTTCTTTGTCAAAACAGCTGGCTGCACTGCCGGACCAGTCCTTTGACCTGCAGGCAGAGATTGCAACGGATACAAAAAAAGGCATGATGTCGGTGCCGCAGCTGGCAGTACATATGCTGGGAGCAGACATAACCGCCACCTTCCAGGCTGAAAATATCCAGTCTGCAGCCTTGTCTGTAAAAGGTGATGTGAAAGCCAAAGGACCGGATCTGCCGCTGCTGCTGGAACTGGCCGGCAAAGTCCAGGGCAGTGCGTTTCTGGCAGATATGGGCAGAAGTCTGGCAGGGGCCGGGGCAGGCCAGAAAAAATTTCATGCAGATGTGAACCTGGATGTGGATATGAAAGAGGGCCGGGTGTTACTGCAGAATCTGGATATTGCCGGGCTGGGTATCACGGTGAAGGCAGATGTCACTGCCCGGCATCTGGGCTCTGAAAAGGCTGTCCTGGACGGCAGTCTTGACCTGGACGGCAAAAAGCTTGCCAAGCTGCTTGCATCACTGGACCAGCCGGATCTGGCGGCTGTGCTGGATACGGCTGCGGTGAAGGCCGGGTTCAAGGGCAATTATCAGGACCTGGCCGTGGATCCGGTGCAGGCAAAATTCGGCCTGTCCGGCAGACAGATTCCCAATCCCCCGGTTTTCATAACCCTGGAGGCGCCGGCACAGCTGCAGCTGGAAAAACAGACCCTGCATCTGGAAGCTTTTTCCGTCAAGGGTCTGGATCTGAATCTGTCCGGCAGCCTGTCTGCCAGACAGATCCGCACATCCCCTGCATACGAAGGAAATATTTCCCTGGCCCGGTTCAACCTGCAGGACCTGATGAAAAAACTGAACCAGCCACTGCCGGAAACATCGGATGCCGGGGTATTTAAGAAAGTGGCTCTGGAAACCCAATTTTCCGGTTCTGCAAATGCTGTTGCGCTTACCAGCCTGTCCGCGGTCCTGGATGACACCCAAATGAACGGGGACCTGAAGGTACAGGGATTCTCAGATCCGGATATCACCTGCAACCTGGCAGTGGACCAGATCAATGCAGACCGGTATATGCCCCCGCCTGCCAAAGATGCTTCCGGCAAAAAACAGGCATCCCCGCCAAAGACACCGGAAACTGCGGCAGCAGGTGCTGCCGTCCTGATTCCGGTGGAAATGATCCGGGCCCTCAAACTCAAAGCGTCTTTGGCCATTGAGGACCTGGTTGTTTCAGGGGCTGCCCTGTCTCACGTGCGGGTAAATGTGACGGCAAAAGACGGCATCCTCACCAAAGCCCCTTTGTCAGCCAATCTGTATAAAGGCACCTATGAGGGAAAAGTGGTGCTGGATGCCAGCGGCGATATTCCGGAACTCACCATTGATACAACCGTGAAAGGGGTGGAGGTGGAACCGCTGCTCAGGGACATGACCCAGAACGCCATGATCCGGGGAACCGGGGATGTGACAGCTGCACTGACCACCCGGGGTGCTGCAGTGGATGCCATGAAGCAGAACCTGAACGGCAGCCTGTCTTTTTCCTTTAAAGACGGGGCAATCAAGGGATTTAACGCGGGAAAATTTCTGCGGAGCCTGAAATCGCTGCGGGAAAAACAGACATTGGAAGTGGCAGAACAGGAAGAAACCGATTTCACCGCACTCACCGGTAATCCTGTGGTGAAAAACGGGGTGGTGTCTCTTGATGACCTTTCGGGAAAATCTCCGGCCCTGCGCCTGTCCGGAACAGGCATCCTGGCAGATATCGTTAAAGAGACCATTGATTACAAAGCCGTCGTCACTGTTGTGGAAACCTCAAAAGGGCAGACCGGCAAAGAACTCACAGAACTTGCCGGGATTCCGGTTCCCATATTTATCAAAGGTCCGCTGGCTGATCCGTCTATCACCCCGGACATAAAAGGGGTGGTCACCAAAATTTTCACCGACACGGATTCCGAGGCTGTGCAACAGTTGAAAAAGGGCGTGGAAAAAGAACTGGACCGGTTTTTAAAAAAATTTTCCGAGTAAAAGGAAAAAAACACAGACAGGAGATTTATGAAATACGGGGCTGCCGGGTTTCCAATCAAACCGGTGTGTGATGAAATAAAAAAAGCAGGGGATCTGGGGTTTGATTTTTTCGAACTGTCCATGGATCCGCCGGAAGGCCACTGGAGGGTTGTCCGTGATATGGAAAACCGGATTGCTGCAGCCCTGACAGCTGCCGGCCTGTCCGTGGTGTGTCACCTGCCGTCTTTTGTGTATACCCCGGATCTGTCGCCGGTCATCCGCAGGGCCTCGCTGGATGAAATGCTGCATTCCCTGGATGCTGCCGCCGGGATCGGTGCCCACAAAGCGGTGCTGCATCCGGGGTATATTACCGGCATGGGGATTTTTGTCATGGAAACCGCAGCCGCTTATGCCCATGAAAATCTGGTGGCCATTGTTGAGAAGGCGGACAGCCTGAATATTGTGCTGTGTTTTGAAAATATGTTTCCCGGGTACCATGTTTTTTATGATCCGGATCACTTTGATCCCCTTTTTCAGGAATTTGCCCATATGAAAATGACCCTGGATACAGGACACGCCAATATCGGTGATCCGGACCAGACCAAACTTGCTGCGTTTGTTCACAGATTTGCCCGCCGCATCGGCCATGTCCATGTGAGTGACAATTTTGGAAAAGCAGATGAGCACCTTGCTGTGGGAAAGGGAAATATTGATTTTAAAGCATTTGCTGCAACCCTGAAACAGGCAGGTTATGATGGCACCATAACCCTGGAGGTGTTTTCTCCCGATACGGATGACCTTGTGCAGAGCCGGGAAAAAATGGCGTTTTATTTTTCTGATGCCTGATGCAAAGCATCAGGTGTTCAGTACAGGCTAACGGGTTTTTTTTAAAAGCAGCACCAGGGGCAGGCATAAGAGGGTGAGCACCCCCAGGCTGAGAAATCCGATATCAAACTGTCCGGCATCAGCCAGCAGCCCAATGCCGAAAGGCACCATGCCTGATCCCAGAAAATGGGCCAGGGGAACCACCACAGAAACCGCAACAGATCTGTTTTGGGCAGTGGTGATCATGGACATGGCAGCAAAGCACAAAGGAAAAATACATACGCTGGCGCCGGCCTGCACCATCAATGCCCACCACAGCCAGGTACCGGGCAGCACCACCAGTAAAAAAGTGCCCAATGCACTGCATATCAGGGCCCCCAGTATGACCCGCCATACACCGAAGCGGTCCCCCAGCCATCCGCCGGCAAGAGGAAAACCAAAAGCCACTATCCGTGACAGGCCAAGCATGACATTGGCAGGGCCAAGGTCAATTCCCCGCTCAAAGGTGAGATACAGGGGCATGATGGCAAATATTCCCTGATTCAACCCCATCCCCAGAATAAACAGGGCCGCGATCACCAGTATTAAAGGGTTGTGAATCATGGTGTTCACCGCTGTGAGCCGGGGCGGGTCGGTACGCTCTGTGAATCCTTTTCCCCATCCGGCATAGCTGACCGCCAGTACCAGGCAGGCTGATCCGTAGACTGCCAGCACCATGCGCCAGGAATGCCAGGACAAAAACAATTGTGCTGCCAGCGGAGCGATGATATAGGCCAGATTCGGTGCCAGCTGGTGGAACCCCAGCACCTTGCCCCAGTGCTGCCGGTCCACAAGACCGGTGAGGCTGGCAACGCCGGAGGGAAGATAGAATCCACCGGCAAGTCCCAGCAACACCATGCTGACCTGCAGAATGAAAATGCCCTGGCTTGCTGCAGCAAGCAGCAGGCTGATCCCCACAGCAAAACTCGAAGCAATGATAAGGCTGCGGTGGGTGAAAACAGGCGTTAAAAAAATGGACCCGAACAGGCTGACACAATATCCGGATGAAATAAGAAAGAAAAGTCCCCCGGCCTGGCCGTGATTTAAGGCCAGATCGGTTTCAATGCCGGGCATCAGCGGGGCAAACCCCAGTCTGGAGAGCATGTTGAAAAAGAAAATCCCGGTTAAAAAAACAATAGGGTTCATCTGGCTGCCTGCTCCACTCTTCGGGCCGGATACCCGGGACGGTTTATGGGTTTTCAACATTTTTACCGGCCAGAATCCGGGCCAGGGGGGACAGCGCCCTGGCCTTGATAAGGGTGACGTGCTGTTTCATGGCATCTGTTTCCTGATGAATGTTCCTGGTGGCCACGGCATCAAATTCAATATTGTTTTATTTTTTCCTGAAAATTTTGTCAAATAATTATATTGACAATAAAACGCCAGTGTAATTAAGATCACCTGGGGGGGATGAATACACCGGTAAGAAAGTGTGGCGTGAGTTGGGAATAACCGTGCAGTACCGCCCCATCTTTTGGAAGATACGAATGGAGAAAAAACTATGAAGGTAATTGTTATCGGCGGCGGGTGGGCTGGATGCGCTGCCGCTGTGAGTGCGAAAAAACAGGGGGCGGACGTGGTCCTGCTGGAGCGCACAGACATGCTTTTAGGCACCGGCCTTGTGGGGGGTATTATGCGCAATAACGGCCGCCTCACTGCTACGGAAGAGTTAAAAGCCATGGGCGGCGGCGATATTTTTGCCGTGATTGAATCCAATTTTATTCACAGGGACATCACCTTTCCCGGACACAACCATGCATCTTTGTACGATGTTTCCACCATGGAACCGAAAATCAGGCGGTTTCTGCACGATTTGGGTATCAGGGTTGAAATGGGCTGCCGGGTAACGGATGTGGACATGGAAAAAACACAGATCACCGGGGTCATGGGTAAAAAAGCAAAAGATACGTTCCGGTTTGATGCGGATGTGTTTATAGAAACCACCGGGACGGCCGGCCCCCCGGCCAATTGTGTGAAACACGGCAACGGGTGCGCCATGTGCATACTGCGGTGCCATTCCTTCGGGGGCAGGGTCAGTGTCGCAGCCAGGGCCGGTGTTGCGGAAATCAACGGGCAAAAGGGCAGTCAGACCGGTGCTGTGAGCGGATCATGCAAGCTGCACAAAGAGTCACTGGCACCTGATCTGCAAAAAGAACTCAATGAAACGGGCGTGGCCGTCATTGCTCTGGCGGAACACCTGCGCATGGCAGGCAAATTGTCTTTAAAAGCCTGCCAGCAATACGCTATAGCGGATTTTGAAAACAACGTGATCCTGCTGGATACCGGTCATGCCAAGCTCATGACACCGTTTTTCCCCCTGGATGGTCTCAGAAAAATCCCGGGCCTGGAGAATGCCCGGTTTGAAGACCCCTATGCCGGGGGTATCGGCAACTCGGTCCGGTATATGGGCATGTCCCCCAGGGACGATGCCCTGAAGGTGGATGGTGTGGACAACCTGTTTTGTGCCGGAGAAAAAGCAGGCCTTATGGTGGGGCATACCGAAGCCATCTGCACCGGCACCCTGGCCGGGGTGAATGCTGTCAAACAGGCCCGGGGAAAAGCACATCTTGTGCTGCCGGAAGATTCAGTGCTTGGCGATGCCGTTGCCTTTGTCCGGCAGCAGATGCAGACCCCGGAAGGGCTGGGCCTTAAATTTACTTTTTCCGGTTCCGTGCTGTTTGACCGTATGAAATCAAAAGAGATGTACACCACAGATCCGGGCGCTGTTGCAGATCGGATAAAAAAGGCGGGCCTGGAAAAAATTCTGGCATAAATGTGACAGCAAATATGCTATTTTAAACAGGGTGTTTATGTGGGGGGATGACATAACAGCCCTGGTGAAAAAAGCAAAACAATAACTTCTGAACCCAAGGAGGACCGATGAAAAAGTATGGGCGTTTATTGCTGGCTGCAGTACTGATGGTGGCGGCGTTTGCAGGTACTGCACAGGCAGATGCACAGATCACCATTGCGCTGGGCTCCGAGCCCACCACCCTGGATCCCCAGATCAGAGAAGACGGGGGAGAGCGGGCTGTGAATGACAATATTTACGACACAGTGCTCGGCCGGACCCCGGAAGGGGACCTGATACCGTCTCTGGCGGCCCGGATGCCAAAACTGGTGGATGCGCAAACCTGGGAAGTGACACTGCGGCCCGGCATTACATTTCACAACGGGGAGCCCTTGAACGCTGATGCCGTGGTTTACAGCATCAGGCGGGTCATTGACCCGGAATTCAATTCCGAGCAGATTTCCTTTTTTTCCACCATCAAAGATGCCCGTGCAACAGGAGATCTGACCCTGCACGTGATCACTGACGGACCGGATCCTATTCTGCCCACCCGGCTGTACTGGCTCAAGGTGGTGCCGCCAAAGCATTCCAAAGACCCGAAGTTTGCTGAAAATCCTGTCGGCACAGGGCCTTACCGGTTTGTGACCTGGCAGCGGGGCCAGCACATTGATCTGGTGCGCAATGAAGACTACTGGGGACCGGCCCCCCAGATTACATCGGTGAGATACCGGTTTATCGAGGAACCCGGCACCCGGCTGGCCGGTCTCATGGCAGGGGAGTTTGATCTGATCACCAACCTGCTGCCCGAGTTCACCGCCCATGTGCCCAAATCGGTCAATGTTCTGGGACTGGAACATCCCATTATCATCCTCAATGCGGACAAAGGTGTGACACAGGATGTACGGGTGCGCAAGGCCCTCAACTATGCCGTGGACAAAAAAGCCCTGGCACAGGGACTGTTTGAAGGCTTTGCCCAGGTGGCCCAGGGCCAGCTGCTGAGCCCCTCGTTTTTCGGGTACAATGACCAGGTAAAAGCCTATCCCTATGACCCTGACAAGGCCGGAAAGCTGGTTCAAGAAGCCGGTGCCGCCGGTCAGACCATCGAATTGATCGGTACCAGCGGCCGGTGGCTCAAAGACCGGGATCTGGTGGAAGCAGTGGCGGATTACTGGAAAAAGGCCGGTCTGGATGTGAAGGTGCGGATTTTTGAATTCAATGAATACCTCAACCGGCTGTTTGACCGCAAGACCCGGGCGGACGCCATTTTTGTGGTTTCCTCCAATGAATTGCTGGATGCGGACAAAAGCTTTTCCGCCTATTACAAGGCCGGGGGTGTCGGTGCTTCCAACACCGATGAAACCCTGGCGGGCCTGATCGATGCAGCCCGGTCTGAAACCGATGAGCAGAAACGCGAAAGCCTGTATCACCAGGCGGTCAAGCTGGCCCATGACCAGGCCTATTTTGTATGGCTGCTCAATATTGAAGATATTTACGGACTCAGCCAGCGCCTGGTATGGCCCGGCCGGGTGGATGCCCGGCTGCTGGTGCGGGAAATGCAGATCCAGTGATACAGGCAGGGTCTTTTATGGGAACCGGTTCCGGCATGCACAGCGGGAAAAATGACACAATGCTGATAACGCCAGTACCTGGGCCGATAACATCTATACATGAGATGGTGCCGTAATGGGACGGTTTATCTACCGGCGGCTGATGCACGGCCTGATTGTGATCCTGGGGGTAACCGTCATTGTGTTTGTGGTGACCCGCATGGTGGGGGACCCGGTCCAGGTCATGCTGCCTCTGGAGTCCACCCTGGAACAGCGGGCTGCCTTTGAAAAAAAACTGGGCCTGGACCGGCCCATTTATATCCAGTTTGGTGAGTTTTTAGGCAATATCGCCCGGCTGGACTTCGGGGAATCTTTGTGGCAGAAACGGCCGGCCATGGATATTGTGTTTGAAAAACTGCCCATGACCATGCTGCTCACCGCTGTGGGCATCGGGTTTGCCTGTGCGGCGGCCATTCCTTTGGGAATCATTGCAGCCCTGCGCCCCGGCGGGGCTGTGGACCGGGTCACGGTGTTCGGCAGCCTGCTGGGATTGTCCGTACCCCAGTTCTGGCTGGGGCTGCTGTTCATTGTTTTGTTTGCAGTGCAGTTCAAGATCCTGCCCACCTCGGGTGCTGCCACCCCGGCCCATATCATCATGCCGGCCCTGACCATGGGGCTGCCCACCCTGGCCAGGCTGGTGATGCTGGTGCGTTCTTCCATGATTGACGAACTCAACCAGCAGTATGTCAAGACCAGTTTTGCCAAGGGTCTGCCCTTTGTCCGGGTGGTGGGACTCCATGCCCTGCGCAATGCAGGCCTTCCCATCATGACCCTGGTGGGCTGGGAGGTGATCCGGTCCCTGGCCGGATATTCCGTGGTGGTGGAAACCGTGTTTGCCTGGCCGGGCATCGGCCTTACCGCCATCCAGGCCATTGAACGCGATGATCTGATCCTGATCCAGGCCATTGTATTTACTGCGGCTGTCAGTGTGGTGGCAATCAATATTGCCATGGATTTTATTTACAAACTCATCGACCCGAGGCTGAAGCTGACATGAACCGCACCAGCGCAGACACCCTGGAAAAAGCCCTGGAAAAGAACCGGTATGAACGGGTGGAAAAACTGCTGGAACTGGGCCGGGAACTTAAGCGGGACAAGGCCGGGCTTATCGGGGTGATATTGATCACCGCCCTGGTGCTGATGGCGGTGTTTGCGCCGGTGATCGCCCCCCATGATCCCACGGACCAGGATCTCACCGCCCGGCTGGCCCCGCCTGTCTGGTATGAAAAAGGCACCTGGAACCACATGCTGGGCACCGACCACCTGGGCCGGGATGTGCTGTCCCGGACCATTCACGGGGCCCGGGTCTCCTTGTGGGTGGGGGCGGCAGTGGTGCTTCTGGCCGGTGGTTTCGGCGTGGTCATGGGATTGATGGCCGGTTACCTGGGCGGAAAGACCGATGCCTTTGTCATGCGCTGGATCGACACCCAGGTGGCGTTTCCCGGGCTGCTCCTGGCCCTGATCATCCTGGCGGTGATCGGCCCCAGCCTCACCACGGTGGTGGTGGTGCTGGCGTTGAACGGATGGATGGTGTACGGCCGCATGACCCGCAGCGCGGTGTTGTCCATCCGCCAGTCCCCTTATGTGGAGGCGGCAGAAGTGGTGGGGTGCCGGTGGCCCCGTATTATCTTCCGCCATATCCTGCCCAATCTCACCTCGCCTCTGCTCACCCTGGCCATCCTGGAATTTGCCAGAATTGTTCTGGCGGAAGCTGCGCTTTCGTTTCTGGGACTGGGGATACAGCCGCCGGCCACCTCCTGGGGCCTGGATGTGTCCATGGGAAAAAACTACATGTTCATGGCCTGGTGGCTGGTGACCATACCCGGGTGTGCCATTGCGGTCACCGTTCTTGCCATTAATCTTGTGGCTTCCTGGCTGCGGCTGATTTCCGATCCCCAGGAGCGCGAAAAACAGTTTGCCCGGCACATGGCAGGGACCATGCGCAAAAAAATGCAGGCCGTAATTGAAAAGGAGTCCAGAACGCCATGAATGACAGCCGGAAAACCCCCCTTCTGGAAGTGCGGAACCTGGTGGTGAACTTTTATACCCGGGGCGGGGTGGTCCAGGCCTCCCGGGGGGTCAGTTTCCAGGTGGAACATGGACAGACCTTGGGTATTGTGGGGGAATCCGGGTCCGGCAAAAGCGTGGCAGTCCAGGCGGTGATGGGGTTGATCTCCAACCCGGGCCGGATCGAAGGCGGGGATATTTTTTTCATGGGACAATCCCTGCTGGACCCGGCCGGCAGAAAATTTGTGCGCAAGGTCCGGGGCAAGGACATTGCCATGATTTTCCAGGACCCCATGACCTCTTTAAATCCGGTGTTTACCATCGGCACCCAGATCACCGAGGTGCTGCGCCACCATCTGGGCATGACCAGGGACCAGGCCCGGAAACGGGCCATGGATCTGCTGGATCTGGTGGATATCAATGCCCCTGAAAAACGCCTTACACAATACCCCTATGAGATGTCCGGGGGAATGCGCCAGCGGGTGATGATTGCCATGGCCCTGGCGTGCGAGCCCCGGCTCATCATTGCAGATGAGCCCACCACCGCCCTGGATGTGACCATCCAGGCCCAGATCCTGGAACTGCTGGCAGATCTGCAGCAGCGGCTGCAGGTGTCTGTGATTCTCATCACCCATGACCTGGGGGTGGTGGCCCATCTCTGCCACCGGGTGGCGGTGATGTATGCCGGCCGTATCGTGGAGGTGGGGGATGCAGACCAGGTGTTTGCCAGTCCGGTGCACCCATATACAAAGGGGCTGATCCGGGCCACCCCCCGACTGGATGTAATCACCGAGCGCATGGTTTCCATTGACGGGGTGCCGCCGGATCTGATCTCACCCCCCCGGGGGTGTGCTTTTTCCCCCCGGTGTGACCAGGTAAAACAGGACTGTCTCCGGTCCCAGACCCTCACGCCGCTGGGTGATGACCGCCATGTCTCGTGCTGGTGCGCAATAAAGGAAGGCACCAGATGAGGGGGCAGGCAAAAGAGGAGACATCCCGGACGGCAAATGCGGTGGCAGCTGATTTGCCGCTTGTTCGGGTAAAAGATCTGGACGTCATCTTTGATGCCGGCCGGGCCGGGTTCTGGGGCGGAAAACGCCTCCAGGTGCATGCAGTGGAAAAAGTGAGTTTTGATATCCATCCCGGTGAAACCCTGGGACTGGTGGGGGAATCAGGTTCCGGAAAAAGCACCACCGGCCGGGCCATACTCGGCCGGGTGCCGGTCAGTGCCGGTACCATACATTTCCAGGGCAAAGATATCACCCATGCTGGAAAAGAAACGGTCCGGGCCCTGAGCCGGCACATGCAGCTGGTGTTCCAGGACCCTTACGCCAGTTTGAATCCCCGCATGAAAATTATTGATATCGTAGCAGAGCCGCTTCTGGTGCACGGTATCGTGAAAAACACCAAAGAGGCGGCAGGCGAGGTGGCACAGCTTCTGGAACTGGTGGGCCTGCCGCCGGATGCCGGCGCCCGCTATCCCCACGCCTTCAGCGGGGGCCAGCGCCAGCGGGTGGGCATTGCCCGGGCCCTGGCTTTGAAACCCCAGTTCATTGTGGCAGATGAGCCGGTGAGTGCCCTGGATGTGTCCATCCGGGCCCAGGTGGTGAACCTGATGCAGGACCTGCAGGCCCGGTTCGGGCTGGCATATTTGTTTATCGCCCATGACCTGGCTGTGGTGCGCCACATATCCCACCGCATCGCCATCATGTATGCCGGCAATATTGTGGAGCTGGCAGACCGGCATTTGATCTATGAATCGCCGGTGCATCCGTATACCAAAGCACTTTTGTCTGCGGTGCCGGTGCCCGACCCCCCGGTCCAGCGGGCCAGGCAGCGCATCATCTGTCCGGGGGAGGCTCCCAATCCCATGCATCCGCCGGCCGGGTGCCGGTTTCAGTCCCGGTGCCCGTATGTGACCCAGACCTGCCGTGACACGGCCCCGGACCTGACCCGGCGGGGTCCCGGCCAGACAGCGGCCTGCTGGAACTGCTGACCCCCAATACCTCGTGCACTTTGGCGGCCAGTTCCTGCATGGAAAACGGTTTCTGGATAAAGTGGACCCCTTCATCCAGCACCCCCTGATGGGCAATGACATTGGCGGTGTACCCGGACATGAACAAAATTCTGATGTCCGGGTACAGAGCAGACAGTTTTCCGGCCAGATCCCGTCCGTTCATTTCCGGCATCACCACATCGGTGATGACCAGATGAATCCGGCTGTCATGGGATTGGGCTGCAGCCATGGCACGGCCCGGAGAATCTGCTGTAAGAATGGTGTAATTCAGGCTTTTCAGCATGGATTCCAGCATGTCCAGAATAGAGGCTTCATCTTCGACGACAAGCAGGGTTTCGCCGCTGCCCCTGGGCAGTAATGCCGCCGGTTTTTGTTGGATTGTGTCTGGCATGCCTGCGCAATGGCGCGGGAGATAGATCCTGAAGCTGGTGCCTTTTTCCGGCTCACTGTAGACATTGATGAATCCGTTATTCTGTCTGACAATGCCGTATACCGTGGCAAGACCCAGCCCGGTGCCCCTGCCGGTTTCCTTGGTTGTAAAAAAGGGTTCAAACAGATTGTTCCGGGTGTGTCTGTCCATGCCGCAGCCATCATCGCTCACCGCCAGCAGGACAAATTCCCCGGGCACAAATTCGGCATGTGCGGCACAGTAAGCTGGATCAAACACTTTCATGCCGGTTTCAATGGTAATTTTGCCCACATCTGCGATGGCGTCCCTGGCATTTACACACAGGTTCACCAGGATCTGATCAAGCTGGGAAGGATCAATTTTCACCGGCCACAGGTCACCGGCTGGCTGCCACAGCAGGTCGATATCTTCACCGATAAGCCGGCCCAGCATTTTCAGCATGCTGCCCACGGTATGGTTCAGGTCGATCACCCTGGGAGAGATGGTCTGTTTTCTGGCAAAGGCGAGCAGCTGCCGGGTGATATCTGCGGAACGGCCCGCAGCATTGAGGATCTGCTCCAGATCCCTGTGCACTGGGTCGGTGGGGGCCGTCTTTTTCAGGCCCAGCTCTGCCCGCCCTGAAATCACCCCCAGCATATTGTTGAAGTCATGGGCGATCCCGCCGGCAAGGGTGCCGATGGCCTCCATTTTCTGGGCCTGGGCCAGCTGGAGATCCAGTTGCTTTTTTTCTTCTTCCGCCTGTTTTCTGTCGGTGATATCCAATAGGGATGCAATGATGAATTTAACGGATTGATCCGGATTCCTGAAACACGACACATTGAGGTGGGTGAACACAATGGTTGTGTCTTTGTGGAAAAACCGTTTTTCCATCTCATAGCTGTCAATGTCACCGGCCAGCATGCGGTTGAAACTGGCCATATCGGCTGCCAGATCATCGGGATGGGTCATGTCGGACCAGGTTTTCTGCCGCAGTTCTTCTTCATTATAGCCCAGCATGCGGCACAGCCTGTCATTGGCACGGAGCCAGCCTTTTTCAGGAGAGGTGATGGCAATGCCGATGTTGCCGAACTCGAACTGGGACCGGAACAAGGCCTCACTTTCTCTGAGCTGGTGAATCAGGCTGTTGACTGCTGCTTTTTCATTTTCAAGGCTGGCTACCATGCTGTTGAACGCTTTCATCAGCTGGCCGAATTCATCAGGCACAATGGTGTCCATTCTGGAAAATCTGCCATCGGCAATATCATTGGTGGCAGAGATAAGCCGGTGCAGGGGTTTGTTGATGAACAGGAAAAACACTGCAACCAGGGTGACGAGCATGGCCAGAAAAACACCTGCCGAACCCAGATAGGTGGCGGTATAGGCCATCCTTACCGGGCTTTTGTAGTCCTCTTCAAACACAAAACTGATGACATGCCAGTCCCAGAAGGGGAAGAACTGTACGTGGGATCTGGCAGCCCTGCCGTTGAAACGACATCGCATTGTGACGTCATTTTGTCCTTCCAGGGAGAAATCCTCCCATTCTTTGGGGGTGCTTTCCAGAGAACCGGCCTTTATGTCATGACCGGATTCCACAACCAGCAGATGAATATGGGGAAACTGGCTGCTGGCGGTTTTTATCTTTTCCAGGGCCTCGTTTTGCAGCGCCTGGTTCATTTCCCGGTTTTGTTCCATGCGCAGATCCAGCAGATAATTGAAGCTGTCTTCACAAATCTTAAGTCCTGTAACAGATGCCAGGCGGAGATTGGCATCAAACTGCCGGGTTAAAAAATCTTTCATGGGAGATGACAGAAAACCTACCAGAAGTGTTGAAAAAGTGATGCCGATGATAACCACCGGCACCAGCAGCTTGAACAGAATGCGGTTGTAAAATGCGGTTTTCAGGGCTGTCATAGAATTTTTTTGCCTATAAAACAGGTGCTGCTGTCTGCAGCTTCCGGGGCCAGACGATCTGCTTTTTCCCCTTCTGCCATTGAATAATGAACGGGTTATGCCCGATCTGCATGCCGGTGTGGTCCACCTTGAAACGTCCGAGCAAAGTTACCGTATCAAGGGAAAAAATATAGTCACGCAGCCGTTTGTTGTCCAGGGATTCGGTCTGGACAACTGCCTGCTCATAGAGCCTGCAGGCTGCATAGGCGGAAACCGCATGAAAAGAGGGCAGATGTCCGGCAAATTTCGTGAATTTTTCGACAAACCGCTGTGTTCCTGGAAAGGGAATCCGCTCATCCGGTTCCCACTGGGAGGTGCTGAAAACCAGATCAGCCATATCACCGGCATTTTTATGAAAATCCGGGTGCACAGGGGCGATGGGCATTGCCAGAACAGGCGGCCGGTATTGTTCTTTTTGCAGCAGGCCCAGCAGTTCATAGCAGTCCGGCGGATAGGCGGACAGAATCAGTCCCGCAGCATTTTTTTCCTTGACCGCAGCCACCAGATGCGGCAGCGCTTTTCTGCCGTCCTGAAATCCCTGTTCATACATGATGGTGATGTCAAATGTATCAGCCCACTGGTGTATCCCGTTTACAATGTCCAGGTTAAAGGCAGATGTTTCATCATAAAGTATTGACAGGGTCCTGTGGTTTTTTCTGGCCATCATATCAAGCAGTCCGATAAACTGACGGTTGGCAGGCGCATATAACCCGAACAGATATCGAAAGTTTCTCTGCCAGGGTTTTCTGGCTGCTGCTGCGCATGCCATCATGACCATCTCATGCTGCTCGCTGACTTCGGAAGCCGCCAGTGTCAGCGGGGTGCTGTATGGAGAAAACACAAGATCCACCCGAACCTGTTCAATGAGTTTTTTGTACAGGGCCCGGGCGAGGTCTGGCCGGCTTTTGTCATCATACAGGATGAGGGTGATCCTGCGTCCGAGAAGACCGCCTTTCTGGTTGATCTCGTCAGCCCAGAATATGAACGCTTTTTGAATCATGGCCGAGGGCTCCTGAAATTTGCCTTCCAAAGATACAGTGGCCCCGATGCGGATGGGTGCGGCAGTATCATCTGCCAGGCAGACATTGCCGGTCAGAAAAAGAAAACAGACACAGGTGATAACCCATTTTGCGTGCAATTGCATGAAACCTGTTCCTTTCACAATAATCTCGGGATGGATTGCTGCCTTGTCTTTTGATACATGCTTGATTGCGGCAAAGTCAAGACAAAATATCGCTGATCACTGATCCAGGGCGCTGCGCACTTTTGCGGCCAGATCCTTCATGGAAAACGGTTTTTGTATAAAGTGGACCCCTTTATCCAGCACCCCCTGGTGTGCGATAACATTGGCGGTGTATCCGGACATGAACAAAAACTTCAGATCCGGATAAAAGGCTGCCAGCTGTCCGGCCAGGTCCCGGCCGTGCATTTCCGGCATGACCACATCAGTGAGGAGCAGGTGAATACTTTTCTGGTGGTGTTTTGCCAGTTCCATGGCTGCACCGGGTGTGGCGGCCGGAAGTACAGCATAGCCCAGCTTTTCCAGCATCATGCGTGTCATCTGCAAAATAGCTGTTTCATCTTCCACTACCAGAATGGTTTCAGTACCCCCGGGGGTCTGGCCGGCGGGAGGCAGGACATCCTGGTGCGCGGTTTGTGACATATACCGGGGCAGATAGATTTTAAAGGTGGTGCCCTGGCCCGGCTCTGAATACACATTGATAAAGCCCTTGTTCTGTTTGACTATGCCGTATATGGTGGCAAGCCCGAGACCGGTACCCCGGCCCACATCCTTGGTGGTGAAAAAGGGTTCAAACAGATTGTTCCGGGTATGCCTGTCCATGCCGCATCCGTTGTCGCTCACGGCCAGCATCACAAATTCTCCGGGAATAAACCCCTGATTCCGGTCGCAGTAGGCCTGGTCAAAGGTTTTTCTGCCTGTCTCAATGGTGAGCTTTCCCACACCGGAAATGGCATCTCTGGCATTCACGCACAGGTTGGCCAGGATCTGGTCGATCTGTGAAGGATCCATTTTCACATACCACAGGTTTTCACAGGGCTGCCAGAGCAGGTCGATATCCTCACCTATGAGCCGCTGGAGCATGGTGATCATATGTTCGACCGTGTGGTTCAGATTCAGAATTTTCGGGTCAATGACCTGTTTTCTGGCAAATGCCAGCAATTGTTTTGTCAGATCAGCTGACCGCTGGGCAGCGTTGAGAACTTCCTGCAGATTTTTATGCCCGAAGCCGGATGGATCCATCTCCTCCATGGCAGCCTGGGTATAGCCCAGAATGACGGTGAGCATGTTGTTGAAATCATGGGCCACACCGCCTGCCAGCCTGCCCACGGATTCCATTCTCTGGGCCTGATTCAGCTGGGCCTGGAGCTTTTCTTTTTCCTGCTGCGCCTTTTTGCGTTCAGTGATATCCCGGGTGATGGAAAGAATGAGATCTTCATGGTTGATGCGCAGTATACGGGCAGACATCAGCCCTGTTATATTCTGCCCGTCTTTGTCTGTGAATTCCGCTTCCAGGTTTTCAACAACACCATGTTCTTTCAGCCCGGCAACCAGCCTTTGCCGGTCTTCGGGACTGGCCCAGATATTGAGTGCAAGAGAGGATTTTCCCACCACATCATTTCGGGTATATCCCATAAGTTTGGTGAATCCATCGTTGATATCAATATAGACCCCGTCTTCCAGCCGGTTGAGATTAATGGCATCCGGGCTTGTCTGAAATGCCAGGCGAAATTTTTCTTCACTTTCCTGCAGCGCTTTTTGCGCACGCTTTCTTTGGGTAATATCCTGGGCACACACCAGAACCCGTTCTGTGCCGCTGATCTGTAAATATGCCGTGGATATCAGCAGGCAGCGTTTTTCTACAGCATCATCCCGGGGAAACGGCAGCCATGCCGCCACCTCTGTCTGGCTGACACCGGTTTCAAAGGTATTCAGAACCGCCTGTTTGACCTGACATCGGGCACAGGCAGGTCCGAATCCGCATCCTTTCGGATCATCCAGATGATGCAGGCAGCGCAGGGCTTCTCCCCCAGTCATTCCGGTCATTTCAGCCGTGGTTCTGTTGGCGAATCTGGCAGCAAATCCATTGGCCTTGCGTACCTGCCGGTCCCGGTCCACAAGCATCATGGCGATGGGTGCATTTTCGTGGATGGCAGACAGTTCCGCCATGAGGTTATGCAGTTTTTCCTGGTTGTATTTCCATGTGGTTATGTCATCAACCGCCATGACTGCCGCTTTACATCCATCAATAAACGCACTGACCACCTTGTATTTGATCCAGATATCGGGCAGGTCCGGACCGCGTTCCAGAAAGGCTTCTCCTTCCAGAGTCTTTGTACCGGTTTTTTCTGAACAGGCACTGCAGATGGCGCCGAACAGAGGGCACACCTGACATTTTTTTGTGTGGCCGCATCCCTGCTCTGCGGTTTTGCGGTGGGCACATCGGATAAAATCCCCGCATTTCATTTTCGCGGCCGTTTCCGGCTTTGTGTTGAAGATGGTGTCAGCCAGGGGGTTGGTGTACAACACCCGGGCATCATGGTCAAACATGACGATGCCCACCGGTGATGCTTCCAGGATGATCTTCATGGCTGTATCTGACTGCACAGTCTGGTTGTGTCCGATATGTTCTTCCATTGTCCCCCTCTGCTCCGATCAGACTGGTTTACGGTTACAAAAACAGATGTAATTTTTCTGCGGCCCATTGTTTTTTTGTGACCATATCAGTTTTATTGGTGTATTGGTACCGGAAACTGCAGGACAGCTAAATTTCAGAAACAGCGGCGATAAGAGGTTGACAAAGTATTGTGCGAAGCTATATACCAGACTTTAGAACGGTGCTCGAAAAATGAATTTCATATACTGCATGCTTTCCGGCATCAGCGCAGACATAAGGAGCAGCAAACCGTGAATGGCAGACACCGCATCATCACCGCCCTTGAAAACAAACAGCCTGACTGTGTGCCCCTGTATATCCACGGCATAAACGAGGCCCCTATTATCGGCATCGGCAGACACCTGACTGAAGGGCTGCCTGAACCAAAGGATTTCAGGCTCATGAACGACCATGACAAACTCAAACTGGTGGACACCCTTTTCATGATACATGAACACTATGACGTCGACGGGATAACCACTTTTGAAACAGGTCATGAAACCCGGGTGGACGCGTTCCATGTCGCTGATGGATTTAATGTGGTCTACAGGCTTTCCCCCCATGGCATTCCCGTTCCTGTAGGGCATCCTGTCCCGTCCTTTGAAGCGTTGAAAGCCTACAAACCCCCGGTGCCTGCAGCCGGAGATCTGGGACTTCTGCACCTGGCTGTGGACAGATTCAAAGGAAATAAAGCCACCTTCTGGCTGATGCGGGGGATTTTTGTCCGCTCCTGGCGGCTGCTGGGCATGACAAACCTGATGATGCACATGGTCAGCAATCCGGAATTTGTCCACGCCGTGGCACAGATGATGCTGGAATACAACCTGGCGCAGCTTGATCTTCTGGCAGAGGCCGGACTTGACGTTCTGGTCATTGAAGATGACATTGCCTCCACCAGCGGTCCGCTGATATCCCCGGACCATTTTAAAACCTTTGTTAACCATTATAACCGGCAGATCGTGGATAAGGCCCACAAAAAAGGACTGAAAGTGGTCAGGCATTCCGACGGCAACCTGTGGCCCCTCATGGATACCATACTCGACACCGGTTATGACGGCATAAACCCCCTGGAGCCCCAGGCCGGCATGCATATCAAAAAGATGAAAGCCTTCTGCGGTGATAAGATCTGTCTGCTGGGCAACATCGACTGTGTGGATCTGCTGCCGTCCGGTACGCCGGATCAGGTGGAAGCGGCCGTCATTCAGGCCATTACAGACGGTGGCACAGGCGGAGGCCTGATCATCTGTTCTTCCAATTCCCTGCACCCCGGGGTGAATCCTGAAAACTGCATCGCCATGTTTCAGGCGGTGCGAAAACACGGGAAATACGAAGAAAAAGGTCGGGTGTCATGACGAAAAATCAGTCCTGGAAGATTTTCTGGCTGCTGTTTCTGCTGTACATGTTCGACTACATGGACCGGATGGTTATTGTGTCGCTCTTTCCCTTTCTCAAGCAGGATATGGGCATGACCGATGCCCAGTGCGGCCTTCTGGTGTCTGTTGTGTACTGGTCAATACTGGGGTTTTCATTTCCTGTGTCCATTCTGGTGGACCGCTGGAGCCGTACAAAAAGCATCTCCATCATGGCGGTGGTCTGGAGCATGGCCACCCTGGCCTGTGCATTCACAAAAACATTTCCCCAGCTGCTGGCTGCCAGAACTGCCATCGGCATTGGAGAAGCCGGATATGCCCCGGGCGGAACGGCCATGCTGTCCGCCAGTTTTCCCATGGAAAAAAGGGCACGGATTCTGGGGCTGTGGAATGCGTCCATTCCTCTGGGCAGTGCCCTGGGCATCGGTATCGGCGGGTTTGTCGCCCACCATTTTGGCTGGCGCCATGCTTTCGGACTGGTGGCGGTTCCCGGACTGGTACTGGCCATTTTGTTTTATTTTGTCAAAGACTATGAAACCGTTAAACTCACCAAAATTGAAAAAACCGGCAAAGAAACCAAAATGCAGTTTCTGGATATGGCCAGGCAGTTTACCCGCAATACCACCCTTTTGTGCAACAACCTGGCATTTGCCCTGAATGTGTTTATCACCACAGCGCTGCTGACATGGCTGCCCACCTATTTTCACCGGATGAACGGCATTGCCATGGACAAGGCAAGCATGAAAGCCGGTTCCATCATGCTGCTTGCCGTCATCGGCGCACCCCTGGGCGGATTTCTGGCAGATGCGTGGATGAAAAAAAACAAAAAAGCCAGGCTCCTGTTTCCAGCGGTATCCTCTGTGGTCACAGGTGCGCTGCTGTTTATCGCCTTTGTTTTTTTACAGGGAACCTTTCAGTATATGGTGCTGCTTCTGGTGGGCATCACTGCTGTGGCATTTGTCCCTTCCGGTGTGGCCGTGACCCAGGATGTGGTCCACCCGGGTCTCTGCGCTGTCTCCTTGAGCCTGAGCATTATCATTCAGCACCTGCTGGGCTCCAGTCTTGCCCCGGTTGTCATCGGCAATCTGTCTGATATGTACGGCATTGACACGGCATTGGCAATCCTGCCGGTATTTGCCCTGCTTGCCGCAGCAATGCTGTTTGCCGGGTCATTTTTTTACGAAAAAAACCTGTATACGGTCCGGGAGAGCAGCCTTTTAAGCTGAAACGATTGTGGACAGTTCTGCTTTGGTCAGGTGCCGGGGAAGAAATATGCTGAATGTGGTGCCGCTGCCCGGGGTGCTGTCAACCGTGATAAATCCGTTATTCTGCTTGACGATACCATAGACCGTGGCAAGGCCCAGACCGGTACCCTCACCCACGCCTTTGGTGGTGAAAAAGGGCTCAAACAGATTGTCCAGGGTCTGCTTGTCCATGCCGCAGCCGTTGTCGCTGACGGAAAGCAGAACAAAATCTCCGGGAACAGCATCGGCATGTTCGTTACAACAGGCATGGTCAATGCTTATTGTGCCGGTTTCAATGATAATTTTTCCCGTATCTGACACCGCATCCCTGGCATTGACACATAAATTTGCCAGAATCTGGTCGATCTGGGAGGGATCCATTTTTACGGGCCAGATATCTTTGCCTGGTTTGTACACCAGATCAATCTCTTCTCCAATGAGCCGCCTGTGGAGCCTGAGCATGGTTTCCACGGTCTGGTTCAGGTCAAGCACTGCAGGCGCGGCAGTCTGTTTTCTGGCAAATGCCAGCAGCTGGCTGGTGACTGCTGCGGAATGTTGCGCAGCTGTGAGAACTTCCCGGAGGCAGTGGTGGGAAAAATCACTGGGATCTGTCTGGTCCATGGCAAGCTCAGTATTGCCTATGATGACACTGAGCATATTGTTGAAATCATGGGCAACGCCGCCTGCCAGGTTGCCTACAGATTCCATTTTCCGGGCCTGGTTGATACGGGCTTCCAGGCGTTTGCGTTCTGATACATCCCGGGCGATGCCCAGTATTACCGGGCGGTCATTCATGTGAAACGGGGAGGTGCGGATTTCCACAACAATGGTTTTGCCGTTTTTGGTGATAAGCGTGATCTCATCAGGTCCTGTTGACCGGCCCTGGATATTTTTTTCCAGAAGATCCAGGGCTTTTGGCACCTCATCAGGGGACAGAATGCCCAGGGTGAGAAAATTTTTTCCTATAAAAATTTTCCGGGATATGCCCAGCAGGTTTTCAGCAGCCTTATTGCCGTCAATAAAACTGCCTTCCAGATCGGTCAGGTACATGGCATCCGGGGCCACTTCAAATAATGTCCTGAATTGGATTTCGCTTTGTTTGAGCTTTGTTTCAACCGTTGACCGCTGCTGCATCTCTTCTGACAGTTTTTCATTGGCCCGTGCAAGTGCCCCAGCCTGGCTGTGTACGGTTGCAGCAGAGCGGATCAGATGTTCCTGGAGCATGCCTGCACCCAGAAGACTGGTGCCGGCCAGAAGAATAAAAACCCCGGCAGCTGTGATCCAGGAAACCAGGTGAGCCGTGGTGGCAGGCATTCCCGGGGTAATGGGAAACACGCCGTTCACAAAACACAGACCAGCTGTGATCAGAGAAGCAAGGCACAGACCCCCCACAAAAAGGCCGCTGCGTATTCCCAGCAGAACCGTTGCCAGCACAGTGATGGTCAAAAAAATTTCAATTCCTGCACCGGAAAAAGAAAAATGCATCATATTGAAAAATGCTATCACATACAGGCACCCCAGCATCACGCAGGCACTGAAAACAAAGGGCAGGCGGGTGAAGGCCAGGGTGACGGCAACCACGAAAAAATACAGTATGCTGTACAACACGACACCGCTGATCTGGTTCAGTTCTACTGCCTCAAGACAGGCGATTACCAGCGCAGGCAGGCCCAGAATCGAAATGGCGGCCAGCATGCCTCTCAGCAGCCTTGCGCGCATGGCAGACAGGGAATGGAGGGGATGGATTTGTGTCATTTGTATGCCGGGTATTTTTGGGATCATGTAAAAATCCAGTTAAAATTATCTGCGTCCGGGATAGTAGCAGAATTTTTCCCGGCGGGACAGACAAAATTTGTAACAGCTACCAGGCACCTCCGACTCTGACGGTCCGTTCACAGGACACCACCAGGGGCTCCCCAGAGAAGCGCACGCTGCTATATCAAATATTTAGTTTTTTGAATATTTGCTTGACATTGGATAATTGTATACAGTACACAATGTCATGCCGCCTGTCACAAAAAGTAGTCGAACCTGTTTGGTAAAATCTAGTGGATTACGGCCTTACTGCAGCAGCAGGCTGCCGAAATCTCATATTATTTTTAAGGATATGCCATGACTGCAAAATCACATGAAAAAGAGCTGGAACGGCTGAAAAGTCTTCAGCAAAAGGCATTGATGGGGGGTGGGGAAAAATCTCTAGACCGCCACCATGCTGCCGGAAAACTGACTGCCAGGGAACGGCTGAATATCCTGTTTGATGCAGACAGTTTTGTTGAACTCAATGACCTGGCGGAAAGCCAGTGTATGGAATTCGGCATGGAAAAACGCAAGGTGCCCGGAGACGGCGTGGTGATCGGATACGGCAATATCGACGGCAGGCTGGTGTTTGCCTATGCCCAGGATGTCACGGTTCTGGGCGGATCTGTGGGTACCATCCACGGCCGGAAAATCTGCCGGATCATGGATGAAGCCCTGAAAGTCAAAGCCCCGGTGGTGGGGCTGTTTGATTCCGGCGGGGGCCGTCTCCACGAGGGATTTTTTGCCTCCAAAGGGGTGGCAGGCATGTTTTACAGAAACACGGCCGCATCAGGCGTGATTCCCCAGATCTCGTGTATCATGGGCCCCTGTGCCGGGGTGTCTGTGTATTCTCCGGCATTGACCGATTTTATCGTGATGATTGAAAAACAAAGCCAGATGGTGATCACCGGTCCCAAGGTGATCCAAGATGTCACCGGAGAAAAAGTGACCCTTGAGGAGCTGGGCGGGGCGGATGTGCACAGCAGGATTACAGGCCAGGCCCATTTTGTTGCCCAGTCTGAAGAACACAGTATCAGCCTCATCCGGTATCTGCTCAGTTTTCTGCCGGAAAACCATGAACAGGCCCCGCCTGTCTTTCCCTGTGACGATGATCCAGCCCGTAAAAATCCGGCACTCACCGATATTGTACCAGGTGATTTTAAAAAAGCCTATGACATGCACAAGGTGGTGGAAGAGATTGTGGACAACCATGCATTTTTAGAGGTCCTGCCGGATTTCGCCCGCAACATCATCACCGGATTTGCCCGCATGAACGGAGATACCGTGGGTATTGTGGCCAACCAGCCATCGGTCATGGCCGGGTGCCTGGATTACCAGTCAGCAGACAAGGCCGCCCGTTTCATCCGGTTCTGTGACTGTTTTAACATCCCGCTGGTGAACCTGGTGGATGTGCCCGGATATTTTCCCGGGGTAAAACAGGAATATGCCGGCATTATCCGGCACGGGGCCAAAATGCTGTATGCCTATGCAGAAGCCACTGTACCCAAGATTACCCTGGCCCTGCGAAAAGAATACGGCGGAGCGGTCATGGCCATGTGCTGTGCCGGCATGGGGGTGGACCTGATGATGGCCTGGCCCGTGGCCCAGCTGGTGGTGCTGGACACCAGTGCAGCCATTAATATCATCTACCGCAAACAGATCCAGGAGGCGGATGACCCAAAAGATTTCAAGGACAAAAAAATTAAGGAATATGATTACCGGTATTCCAATCCCTTTCATGCAGCCTCCAATATGCTGGTGGACACAATTATTGCACCAGCTGAAACCAGAAGTCAGATCATAAAGGGTCTGGCCATGCTCAAAAACAAAAAACGGCCCGCACCTTTCCGGCGGCATGGCAATATCCCCTTATAAAAACCCTGGCCCGGCATGAAGGGCAGCGGCAGGGACCGGGCAAGGTGGGGAAGTGCAGGCATATGATACAGGCAACGACATAAAACACGGTATGGACAAGGAGGGGGATCAGTGGATTTTTTATTGTCAAAAGAGCAGAAGTCAATTCAAAAAGCCGCCAGGGAGTTTGCCAGGGGGGAGCTGGCACCTGCGGGCCGGGAACTGGACCTGACAGAAACCTATCCGGACGAGATCGTAAACAAGGCAAAGGAGCTGGGCCTTATCGGGTTGTTTGTGCCGGAAAAATTCGGCGGTCCCGGACTGGGATATCTGGAACAGGCCATTGTGCTCGAGGAACTGTGGAAGGTGGATCCCGGCATCAGCCAGCAGCTGTGTTCCCTGACCTTCGGGGCGGAGGAGTTCCTGCTCTTTGGCACAGATGAACAGGGCAAACGGTTTTTAGACCCCATATTCAACGGGGACGGGGTCATGGGCTTTGCCATCACTGAGCCGGATGCCGGATCCGACACCCTGTCCGCCGCCGCCACTGCGGTAAAAGAGGGCAGTGAATGGGTGCTCAACGGTTCCAAGGTGATGATCGGCAACGGCACCAAAGGCACCTTTCTGCTCATTTTCTGCCTGACAGACCCGGACAACCCGTCCCGGTCCAAACGCCACAGCATCATAGCCGTGGAAACCGACCGCAAGGGGTATAAAGCCGAGCCCATGCACGGGAAAATGGGGCTGCGGTGTTCGGATACGGCAGCGGTGTACCTGAACAATGTCCGGGTGCCGGAAGACAATCTCATCGGCACCCGGGGCAACGGATTCCACCAGCTTATGGCCTTTTTTGACCGCAGCCGGGCCTATGTTTCCGCCCACGGGGTGGGACTGGCCCAGGGCGCTCTGGACATGGCGGTCAAGCATGTAAAGGGCAGAAAACAGTTTGGAAAACCCATCGGCAGTTTCCAGGGGGTGCAGTTCAAGATCGCGGATATGGCGGTGAAGATTGAGCTGGCCAGAAACATCATGTACAAGGCAGCCTGGCTCCTGGACAACGGCACGCCAGACACCCATGTGACAGCCATGGCCAAGCTGTATGCATCCCG
>DATFKQ010000023.1:0-27368 GCA_035268565.1 Desulfotignum sp.
GACACTGGTCCGGTCCTCTGCTGATTATCCATGGGGAGCTTGACCAGCTCATTTCCTTTTCCCAGGGAAAGACCCTGTTTGATGCCTGCCCTTCTCAGGAAAAAACTCTGGTAAAGATTCTCGGCGCCAGTCACAATGATATATTCATAAAAGACCTTGATCTGTATATGCAGGCGGTGAAAACCCTGGTGATGTAACCGTGTGACAGGGGCATTCTCCTCTCTGGGATGACCTGCCCCAGACCTAACTGACAAGTAAATTCACGGGAAGCTCTTTAAAAGCGGCAGCAGCGGAAAATTCACCAAAATCATTATGGTTCGGTGGTGGGCCATGAAATCTGGACAGGACGGCTTTCAGCGATAAGCCAGATACTGTCACCGCCGCTGAGCGGCGTATCTTTGGGGGGATTGACCCGGATTTGTCCGCTGTGGCTCTGCATGGCAAAGGTCAGAAAACCGTGCCGGTCCATGAGGGCCAGGTGCAGGTTCCACCAGTCAAAAGGACCGGTGGACCGGGGTATGACCACATGGTATATTTCTGCATCTGCATTGTTGCGCAGCAGCACCTGCAGCGGCAGGTGGACTTTGTCCTGCATGGCCTGGACCAGCATTTCAGCTGTCATCTGGAGAATGATTTCAAATTCACCCGGCACCGAGGAAAAGGTGTCCATACTCTGGGAAGACAGGCACCGGACCGTGACATCACAACGCTTTTTTTTCAGTTTCAGCACATTGATCAAAGCAAACAGGCTGTCTTCATCACTGCCTGTGTGAATGATAATCTGTCCGGCCCCGCCGGTGTTGGCCCGGGTCAGGGCCTGGAAGGTATCGGGCCGGCCCCTGACAAAAAACAAACCAGGCATATCAGGAAAGGGATGCCGGTCAATATCTGCCAGCAGAACCATATCCTGTCTGGCATAGGTCTCATCCAACTTGATCTGCTGGATGAGGGTGTCGGTTTCCAGGGTAAACCCCACAATCAGGATATGGTTTTCCCGGGTAAAGGTTGCTTCCCCGTGCATTTTTTTGTCCCTCCTCTCAATCAGCCAGGATGCCAGATGAGTAATAAAGGCCGCCCCCAGCCCTATGCCCATGAACATGGGCAGAATGACGGCAATTACACGGCCGGCGGACGTCACAGGATACAAATCACCGTACCCTACAGTGGTGGAAGTTACAATCCCCCACCACAGTGCATCTGTAAATGTGTCCAAACCGGAATCCGCCGGCTCCACTGCCATGATCAATAAAGCAGATACCAGCAAAAGTCCCATGTAGGCGATTACCAGGGAAATGCCGCGGCGCCGCAGGCTTGACTGAATCAGGGCTTTAATGAAATAGATCACCGGTTGCTTTGATTTCTTTTCAGGTTTTTTTAAAGGGCTGCAGTACTGTTTTCAGGCAGGAAGATAGTTCTTCCCCCTTCCTGTTTTGTTGTGGATAACGTATCTTATCTGTCTTCCATTTGCAACGTTTTTGGGTGATCGCATGCAGATGCAGCACCACATAATATTGACACAGCCCGTAAAGTCATAACCCGGAGAAACAACAGGAAATGCCCGGTACAATTACAGCCGGTTGCCGGCGCACCGGATCAATTCCACCGTGGTATCCCAGGAGATGCACTCATCAGTGATGGAGACCCCGTATTTGAGGGCACAGCCATCCCCCGGACATTTCTGGCTGCCTTCAAACAGGTTGCTTTCCAGCATCAAACCCACGATGCCGGAATTGCCGTCCAGGCGCTGGTCCAAAGCACTTTTGAACACAAAGGACTGGCCCGTGAATTTCTGGCCGGAATTGTCATGTGAGCAGTCGACCATGATACTGTTGATAAGTTTTCGTTCTCTGAGAAGTGCCCGGGCCTTGCCCACGGAAACCGGATCATAGTTGGGGGCCTTTCCGCCACGCAGGACAATGTGGCAGAAAGGATTGCCTGTGGTGGACACAATGGATGACCGCCCTTCCGGGTCAATGCCCAGAAAGTGCTGGGGGGTGCCGGCTGCCTGCATGGCATTGACTGCCGCAGTAAGGGTGCCGTCAGTGCTGTTTTTAAATCCCACCGGCATGGAGAGTCCTGAGGCCATCTCCCTGTGGGTCTGGGATTCCGTGGTCCTGGCACCGATGGCAACCCAGGTAAGCAGGCCCGCAATATACTGGGGGGTTATGGGGTCCAGTATTTCCGTGGCCGTGGGCAGGCCCATGTCATTGATGTCAATGAGCAGTTTTCTGGCGGTTTCAAGGCCTGCGTTCACATTATGGGAGGCATCCAGGTACGGATCGTTAATCAGGCCTTTCCACCCCACTGTGGTGCGGGGTTTTTCAAAATAGACCCGCATGATCAGATTGATCTTGTCTGCAACTTCCCGGCGAAGGGCCATCATTTTCCGGGCATACTCCAGGGCTGCTCCAGTGTCATGGATGGAACAGGGTCCGGCAATGATCAACAGGCGCGGGTCTTTGCCGGTCAAAATATCTGCGACATCCCTGCGGCCGTTGATAACGGTCCGGGCTGCATTATCCGTCAGGGGCAGTGCCTGCTTCATCTTTGCCGGCGGGGTGAGGGGCTTGAATTTTTTTACATGGATGTCAAAGGTTTTTGTCATGGCGGTTTCCTTTTGCAGATCAAAAAAGCCGCCTTTGGCTGGAAACGAAAAAAGCCGCAGGCGGTTTCTGCCTGCGGCTTGTGAGTTCAGGGGAACAATCTCATGGCAGCCCAGGCAGATTCCTGTAAAAATAATACCAGAAATAAAAACAGGATCTGTCTGTCTTGCCACAATTCATTTTAAAGTCTCCATTTCTTTTTATGAAGCTAAACCATATCTGCATTCCATAGTCAAGCACTTATATGCATAAACTGTATTTGTTTCTGCAAAAAATCCGGCAGTATTTTATCTGTCCACTGTTTTTTTATCTTGACAGCAGCCTGAATAAACCAATATGACTGAAATACGCATCTGAAAATCAGCTGTTTTTCCAGCAGGGAGTTTTTGCTCATGGATATGAAGCGCACCTACTATGAAGATGTTCAGCTTGTCACGTCGCCGGTGGTCCTTTTCTGGCTTGTCCTTCTTCTTGTTTTCCTGGTGGCGTTTCCTTTTGTGGTGGGCAATTATTATGTCTATGTGGCCAATTATATCGCCATAAATATCATTGTGGCGGCAGGTCTGAATCTGCTGGTGGGGTATACCGGCCAGATCAGCCTGGGACATGCCGGTTTTTTTGCCATCGGCGCTTACGGTACCGTGATCCTCATGGCCAAGGCCGGTTTTCCCTTTCTCCTGGCACTGCCCTGTTCCGCACTGGTGGCGGCCGGTTTCGGATTCCTGCTGGGCCTGCCTGCGCTGCGCCTGGAAGGGCCCTATCTTTCCATTGCCACCCTGGGCTTCGGTTTGACCATTACCCAGATCATCGGCCGCATCGAATTGTTCGGGGGCAGAGAAGGGCTCCATGCCCCGGATATTGTTATTGGATCCTGGGTTATTAACACGGACAAACAGTTTTATTTTCTGCTGGTCTTTATTACAATTTTGCTTTTGACGGCTATGCGCAACCTGATCAGAACCCGAGTGGGGCGGGCGTTTATTGCCATCCGGGATGCTGATATCGCAGCCCAGACCATGGGGGTGAATATTGTATTTTACAAGACCCTTGCTTTTGCCGTTTCCGCCTTTTACGCCGGCATCGGCGGCGGTTTGTATGCCTTTGTGTTAAAATTTATCGAACCGGAAATATTTACCCTCATGATGTCCATCATGTTTCTGGCCATGGTGGTGGTGGGAGGCCAGGGCTCCCTTATGGGGCCGGTGGTGGGGGCCGGACTTTTGTGCTGGCTGGACCTGAAACTGAGAAATATTCTGGATATCCCTTTTCTGGGAGACTGGCTGGAAGCCCTTTCCAGGACGTGGTTTTCCATAACCGGGGTTTCCAATATCCAGTATATCGTGTTCGGGTCCATCATGGTGGCCATCATGCTGTTTGAACCACTGGGCCTCTACGGGATATGGCTGAGAACCAAACGGTACTGGCGCACCTGGCCGTTTTGATGCGATATCGGATCATAGGCTGTCGGGTGCAGGGCACAAGGCTGGGTATGAAATTCGGTTTTGTGACCAGGCATCAGGCTTTCTTGTTGTGGTTATTTGCGTGCTTGCGGACTTCATTGGTTACATTTGGATGCGTGAAAGGGAGCGGGTATGATTGATTTCTTGCAGATGATTGTCAGCGGGGTGGCGGTGGGAAGTTCCTATGCCCTCATGGGCCTTGCCATGGTCATTATTTACAAGACCTCTGAAGTCCCCAATTTTGCCCAGGGGGAAATGGCCCTGGTGACATCGTTTTTCACCATGATGCTGCTCACCACTTTCGGGTATTCGGTCTGGCTGGCTTTTGCCCTGGCCTTTGTCTTTGCAGCTGTACTGGGGGCATTCCTGGAGTTTGCCGTACTCAGAAGGGCCAAGAATCCCAATATCCTGGGCACCATCGTCATCACCATCGGTCTGGAGATGGTGATGCTGGGCCTGGTTTCCTGGAAATTCGGGGCGGAACATAAAACCATGCCGTTTCCCATCGGTCCTTATGACAGCTTCATCATCGGGGATATATTTATTTCCAAACTGGAGGCATTGACACTGGTTTCAGCCCTTGGTCTCATGATCCTGCTGTTTTTCTTTTTCAGATATACCCGGCTGGGACTTGCCATGAAAGCCACCCAGCAGAATCCCACTGCGGCAAAGATCGTGGGAATCCGCACCAACAGGATCCTGATGATGACCTGGGGTATTTCCTCGGTGGTGGGTGCCACGGCAGGCTTGCTGATCTCCCCTGTTATCATGCACCCTTTCATGATGTGGGATCCCATGCTCAAGGGGTTTGCCGCAGCGGTCATGGGGGGTATGACATCACTTCCAGGCGCTGTGGTGGCCGCCTATATGCTGGGGATCATAGAGAATCTGTTCGGGGGGTATGTATCCATTGAATTCAAATCTGTGGTGGCCTTTGCCATCATTGTGCTGGTGCTGTGTTTTAAACCCAGCGGTCTGTTTGCCAGACATTATGTAAAAAAGGTGTAACATATCAGGCACGGACTTTGTGCACTTATCACAACCTGTATAGTCTGAACCTGAATAACAATAAGGGGGAAAACGGGGTTGAGGGAGAACATGAGAGAAAATGAGAAAAAAGAAAATGGGGTCTGACCCCAATTAAAAATACCAACAATAACAAGGAGGATGTCATGCAAAAAGGTATGATGGTGTTGTGCGGGTGTATGTTATGCTGGCTGATGTTTACCTCATTGGTCTGGGCGGAAGAGGGGGTGACCGACACTGAGATTCATATCGGCCAGTGGGGACCCCAGACAGGTCCGGCAGCTGCCTGGGGATCTGTGGCCAGGGGAACGGGAGACTATTTTAAATGGATCAATGCCACCGGCGGCATTCATGGCCGCAAAATCGTATACCACATGTTTGATGACGGGTATAATCCGGCAAAAACCAAAGCCGGGGTCAAGGAACTCCAGGAAGGCACCGGCATCTTTGGCTGGGCCTCCGGAGTGGGGACCTCGCCTGGTCTGGCGGTCAAAGATTATCTCATGGAAAGAAAAATTCCCTGGGTGGGACCGGCTGCCGGGTCTCTGCACTGGGTGTCTCCACCTGAAAAATACCTGTTTGCTGTCTATCCGCTGTATTACAACGAAGCCCGTGCCCTGGTGCGGTATGCTGTGGAAACCATGGGCAAAAAACGGGTGGCTGTGGCATATCTCAATGATGAATACGGGAAAAACGGTCTGCGCGGGGCTGTTGAGGAACTGGAAAGCCATGGCATGGAGGTGGTTGCCCAGGTGCCGGTGGAAAAAAGTGATTCTGACGTAAAGCCCCATGTGATGAAGCTGCGGAAAGCAGATGCTGATATGGTGCTGTTGTGGACCACAGTAAGCCATGCGGTACGTATTGTGGGAACAGCCAAAGCCATGAACTTTGCGCCCCAGTTCATGAGCACCAGCACCTGTTCGGATTTCCCCCTCATGACCCATATCTCCAAAGGGTTGTGGGAAGGGGTGATCTGCGCCACATTCGGGGAGCTGCCTGATTCAGACCATCCGGGCATGCAGCGGTACAAAAAAGAGGTGTTTGATCAATTTGCATCCAAAGATGAGCGCTGGGGCATGTTTTATGCGGCCGGTATTATTTTTACCGAACCCATGATAGAAGCCTTGAAAAATGCCGGTCCGGATCTGACCCGGGAAAAATTTGTGGCAGAGATGGAAAAACTGACCGGATTCAAAGGGATCGGACCGGAAGTCAATTTCAAACCTTTTGACCCTGATGACATGTACTGCCGCCAGGGCACCCGCCAGACCTTTCTGGTGCAGTGCCTGGCTGAAGGCAAGGCCAAAAAACTCACCGACTGGATAACCCTGGAATAGTTCCAACCGGTCCCTGCCGGTATCTGCCGGCAGGGACCGGATTCTGACGCTGGAGTCAATCCCTTTATGAAACCAGAATTTTTAACTGTTTCCCACCTGTCCATCTCGTTTGGCGGCATTAAAGCCCTTCAGGACATCAGTTTTTCCATGGAAAAAGGAGAAATTTTTTCGGTGATCGGTCCCAATGGTGCTGGAAAAACCACCCTGTTCAACTGCATATCCGGTTTGTACAAGCCGGATGCCGGATTCATCCGGTTCAAACAGACAGCCCTCCAGGAAAAAAAGCCGGATGTGATTGCCCGTCTCGGTGTTGCCAGAACCTTCCAGAATATTGAATTGTTTTCCCATATGAACACCATGGAAAATATCATGCTTGGACGTCATATCCATATGAAAACCGGCCTTTTCAGGGGTATGTGCATGTGGGGCAGGCCGGCCTTTGCGGCAAAAGAGGAAGTTGTGCACAGAGAAAAAGTGGAACAGATCATTGATTTTCTGGAGCTGCAGCAGGTCAGGGATATACCTGTGGGGGCACTGCCCTATGGCACCCAGAAGCTCATCGAACTGGCCCGGGCCCTGGCGCTGGAGCCGGATCTGCTGTTGCTGGATGAACCCTGTGCCGGCATGAACCAGGAGGAAAAACAGGACATGATTTTCTGGATAAAAGATATCCAGGATGATCTGGGGATCACCATTTTGCTCATCGAACATGATATGAAACTGGTAATGGATATTTCCGACCGGGTGCTGGCCATCAATTTCGGCAAAAGCGTCACCCTGGGAACCCCGGGGGCGGTGCAGCAGAACAAGGAGGTGCGCAAAGCCTATATCGGAGAGGAGGAACAGGATGGCCCATCTGCTGTTGGTTAAAAATATCGAGACCTATTACGGGTTGGTCTATGCTATCCGGGGGACGTCTTTTTCCGTTGAAGAGGGTGGCATTACTACTATTTTGGGCAATAACGGCGCTGGCAAATCCACGATTCTCAAAACCATCATGGGTCTGATCGAGGACCAGCCGGACAAGGGCGCCATTGAATATGACGGCATCCCCATCCAGGGATGGGACACGGACAGGATTGTCCGCCAGGGTATTGCCTATGTGCCTGAGGGGCGGGAAATTTTTGAAGAACTCACGGTTGAGGAACATTTGACAATGGGGGCATATACCTGCACTGACCGGTCCGGCATCCGCAGGGATATGGAACAGGTATATGCCTATTTCCCGGTGCTGGCTGATCGGACCCGCCAATGGGCCGGGACCCTGTCCGGCGGGGAGCAGCAGATGCTGGCCATGGGCCGGGCACTGATGCTCAGGCCCCGGCTTCTGATCCTGGACGAACCCTCCCTGGGACTTTCTCCCATTCTGGTAAAGGAAATTTTTTCCATTATCCGGCAGATCAACCAGAAAGGCACCACCATCCTGCTGGTGGAGCAGAATGCCCGCATGGCTCTGTCCATTTCCCACACCGGCCTGATTCTGGAAAACGGGCGGTTTGTCATGAAGGGCCGGTCTGAAGAGCTTTTGAATGATAAGGATGTCCAGGAGTTTTACCTGGGCATCAAATCAGAAACATCTGCCAAAGGGTTTCAGCGGTGGAAGCGCAAAAAGGCATGGCGATGAACCAAGAAAATCTTGATACCATACCCCGGGTATTTTCCCGGACCGTAAAAGACAATCCCGAAAAAGTGGCCCTGCGCACCAAAAAAATGGGGCTGTGGCATGATATGTCTTTTGACCGGTTTTACGACCAGGTGCAGAAAATCGGATGCGCCCTGGTATCCATGGGACTGGAAAAAGGCGATGCCGCCTGCATCATCGGTGACAATGCAGTGGAGTGGGTGGTTGCGGATTTAGGCATACAGTGTGTGGGCGGTGTGTCTGTGGGTATTTATGCCACCAATGCCTGGCAGCAGGTGTCCTATGTGGTGTCCCACAGTGATGCAAAATTTTTGTTTGTGGAAAATGAGGAACAACTGGACAAGTGGCTGCATTTCCGAGACCAGACACCGTTGCTCAAACAGGTCATTGTCTGGGATACCCGGGGGCTGACCCGGTTTTCCGATCCCATGGTCACTACTTTTGAAGATTTACTGGAAAAAGGGGCCGGAATGGTGCAGCAGAATCCCGCTCTGTTCTCCGGCCGGGGCGGGCAGGTGACAGCAGAAGACACAGCCGTGATCATTTACACCTCAGGCACCACAGGACCGCCAAAAGGGGCCATGCTGTCCCACGCCAATGTCACCTGGATGGCGGATGCTGTGGCCGCTGCCAACCCGGTGTATGATACAGACCAGGTGTTGTCGTTTCTGCCCCTGTGCCATATTTTTGAACGGTTGTTCACCGTGTTCATCCAGATCCGGTATGCCTATACGGTCAATTTTGTGGAAAAACCGGACACGGTCATGCACAACATGATGGAAGTATCCCCCACTGTAGGGTATGCCGTGCCCAGAATATGGGAAAAATATTATTCCAATGTCATGATCAAAATGGCGGATGCGGACTGGTTCAAGAGGGCCGTTTTCAGAACAGCCCTGAAAATCGGAGAAAAACGGGCGGACAAGGTCATGAATTTTTTACCTGTGCCGCTGTATCTGCAATGCCTGTTTTATCTGGCTGAGTTTTCGGTGTTTCGAAAACTCAGGGAACGGCTGGGATTTGAGCGGATACGGGTAGCCTATTCCGGGGCCGCACCGATTTCCCAGGAAGTGCTGCGTTTTTTCCAGTCCATCGGCATGAACCTGATTGAAGGATACGGCCAGACAGAAGGCACCGGGGTTACCACCTTGTCGCCGGAAGGCCGGGTCAAGTTCGGCACAGTGGGACCTGCCCTGCCGGGCACTGACATTAAAATTGCAGCAGACGGCGAAATTCTGGTGAGATCTCCCGGGGTTTTCAAAGGGTATTACAAGGGAAAGGATGCAACCTCACAGACCATAAAAGACGGGTGGCTGCTAACCGGTGATGTGGGAAAAATTGATGCAGACGGGTTTTTAAAAATAACAGACCGCAAAAAAGATATCATCGTAACCGCCGGCGGCAAGAACATCACCCCCCAGTATATTGAAAACAAGCTCAAGGCCAGTGTTTATATCAATGATGCCGTGGTTATAGGAGACCGCAGAAAGTTTTTGGCCTGCCTGATCATGATCGATGAAGACAACGTGGCCAAGTATGCCCAGGACCGCAAAATTCAGTTTTCCACCTACAGGGACCTGACCCGAAGCCCGGAAGTGACGGCGCTTATTGATAAAGAAGTGACAGCTGTGAACCAGACCCTTGCCAGGGTGGAAAACATCCGTAAATTCAGTATCCTGCCCAAACGCCTTTATGAAGAAGACGGAGAGGTTACCCCCACCATGAAAATCAAGCGCAAGATTGTTCATGAAAGGTTTGCAGATATCATCGAGGCCATGTATCGTTGACGACACATCTACAGGCAGTCGGTTTGCCTGATCGCACGCCAGGTCTTTACACCGGTCACGGTTCCTGATAAAAGTATACGGATATAAAGGGGCATTGCCGGAACAGGGCAACGGGTAAATTGCTTTTTTGGGATATCGGTAAAAAGGGGTAAGGACATGGATACAGCTGTGGAATATTTTGATGATGGCGGTTTGTTTGTGCCTATTGACCCCTTGTCCATCAATCCGGATTCTCTGGCTGATTTCGCTCTTTTTGAGCGGAATGATACCAAAAAAGACGGTAAATACCGGTTTCGCTGTCTTCTGAAAGATTCCTCTTCCATTCCCAGGCAGCGGCTGATGGATCTGCTGCGTGCCTGGGAGATTGTTTATATTCATAAAAAACAGCGTCAAAAATACACCGAATATGTCAGGAACAATCTGGAATTCATATTAAAACATGATGAAATTGATGTTAAGCAAAAAACAGATACCCTGATAAAGTTGTCCACAGAGGTGGTCCAGGAAGCCTTTCAGAGTAATTTTGCCTCCCACCAGGCATGCTGCAGGATGGTGGAAAACATCCAGCACCTGATTGCCCGGGCCATTGATTATATTTCCAGCATTGATTCTTTAGGGGGCATTGCCGAACTGGTGGGCCATGATTATGAAACCCACACCCATTCCATTAAAGTGGGATGGCTGATGGCCACATTTATCAATTTCAACCAGGATCTTTTTTGTGTCTCCACAAAACCTGCCTTAAAAGAGTATATGATCCAGGCGGCAGTGGCCGGGTTCCTGCATGATATCGGCAAGGTAAAAATTCCAAAGAATGTGATCAACAAGCCGGGAAAACTCAATAATCTGGAATATGTTATCATACAATCCCATACAGCCTATTCAACCAGCCTGCTGTTTGAAACACAATTGCCCAGATCCTTTATGCAGATGATTTTATATCACCATGAAAACGAAGACGGCAGCGGCTATCCACAAGGACTGTGCAACGATCAGATTCCGGTGCTGGCCAAGGTCTGTCATATTATTGATGTGTTTGACGCGCTGACGTCCAGACGGCCCTACAAGCCGGCCAAAAGTCCGTTTGAGGCCCTTACGATCATGGCAGGGGATAATCCGTATCTGGAAACACTGCACAGATTCGAAGCTGAGGCCAGGGAGAATCAACGGGCCCCGGTGACAACCATTGTGCGGGATGATTATGATGCAAAGCTCAGGCGGCTCCGGGAAAAAGAAATGCTGGAAGAAGAAGCACAAAAAAGGGTGGAAGCCAGGATGCGCCTGCGGGATCAGGGTATGTCCCACTGTTTTAACAAGGAACTTTTAAAGCGGTTTATCATTACCATCAACAGTTCAGACAGTTTTGATCTGTCAGGGCTGTTGTGATTTTTGTCCATAACTTGCGGGCAGGAGCTTATCTGGAAGCAGGGTAGCCGGCCTGTGTGACTGCCGCCACTGCCTGATCCACCAGGCTGTCTCTGGTAACGGAAAAAGAGGCTTTTTTTCCGGAAAGGTCTACAACAACATCAGAAATCCCGGCAATGTCTTCCAGTGTTTTTTTGACCATGCCTGAGCAATGGCTGCAGCTCATATTGTTTACGGTTATGGTGACCTGTGACATAATATTTTCTCCTTGAAAAAGTTTTTGCAAACAAATTTTTACACAAAAGGCTGTTTTGTGTAACAGTGTTTTTTAAGTTAAATTTCATGTAATTTCATGTAAAATAATTTAAAAGACTGATAAACCCGAGCCTGAACTAAAAGTAAGGGAATTTGCCTGTTTGTCAATTATCCAGGTTTCAGCCATATCTTGATCTGTTCATGGGGTCTGACCTGTGGTATAGTGACTTTTTTAAAAATTCAGACTTAAGGAAAAACAAGTGATGCAATTAACCGGTGCCCAGCGCAAATACCTGCGGGGGCTTGCCCACCATTTAAACCCCGCCGCCCTGGTGGGCCAAAAAGGGGTGACTCCGGCCCTGCTCGAAGAAATTGAAACCGCACTGGATGCGGCTGAACTGATTAAAATTAAATTTGTGGACCACAAGGACAAGGAAACCAAAACCAGCCTTCTGGATGATATTGTCCGACGGACCAGTACCTGTCCGGCAGGCATGGTCGGCCATGTGGCTGTAATTTTCCGGCAGCATAAAGATCCGGAAAAGCGCCGGATAAAACTGCCCTGAAAAATTTGTTTTGTCTGCAAAGATCTTGGAAATACAGGATGTTTAACACAAAAGCAAGGATGAACATAAACACATGAAAGTCGGCATCATCGGCCTGCCCCAGGCAGGCAAGAAAACCCTGTTTCAGATTTTAACGGGCAATGAGATCCCTGATCCGGCAAAAGCATCCAAACCGGTCCCAGGCGCTGCTGATATTCTGGATTCCCGGTTCAATACCCTGGTGGACATGTATGCCCCCAAAAAGCAGGTGCAGGCCAGGCTGGACCTGGTCCTGCTGCCCAAACTGGAGGCTGAGACAATATCCAAAGGAGATATTTTTAAAGACATTGCAGACATGGATGCCATCTGCCATGTGATCCGGGCCTTTGAAGATGATGCCATCTACCATGTCTCCGGTTCTGTGAATGCATTCCGGGACTTTGAAGCAGTGAATGCGGAACTGCTCATGCATGATCAGATTTTCGCGGAAAAAAGGATCCAGCGCCTGGAAGATGAAGTGAAGAAGATAAAGGATGAAACCCGGCAAAAAGAGCTGGAAATCATGATCCGGATCAAAGACCATCTGGAGCAGGAAACCCCTCTGCGGCTGATGGCCCTGACCGGGGATGAAGAAAAAATGATCCGCAGCTATCCGTTTATAACCAGGAAAAAAATGGTAATTGCCGTGAATGTGGCTGAAGATGATCTGGGCAGTCCGGATCTGCTGGCCGAATTCAAAGCCAGTTGCGACAGTCAGGCCATTGCAGCCATGATGGTGTCAGCCAAGGTGGAGGCCGAGATTGCCCTGCTGGATACAAAAGAGGAAAAACAGGAGTTTCTGGAAGATCTGGGTATTGCGGAAACCGCCCTTGAGAAGCTCACCCGCCTGTGCCTGCAGTCCCTGAATCTGGTTTCCTTTTTCACCGTTGGAAAAGATGAGGTGCGGCAGTGGCTGGTACGTCAGGGCAGCACTGCACCCAGGGCCGCCGGGGTGATCCATTCAGATCTGGAAAGGGGATTTATCCGGGCAGAGGTGTTTTCATATGAAGATCTCATGGCACTGGGATCGGAAGCGGCCCTGAAAAAAAGCGGCAGATTTCATGTGGAAGGTAAGGACTATATTGTTTTGGACGGCGATATTTTAAATATCCGGTTTTCCGTGTGACCATTTTTTGCGTTGCGCCCTTCACAAAAGGGTGTCCCGGGAACCTGTTTTATTCCGGTGCATTGCCATGGGCCTGGGTCAGGCGCTGTTTCAGGTATGCAATCTCCCGGGTGTCATAGGCATCCAGATCAAAGCAGTATCCGTCTTCTCCCAGCAGGCCCCCGGGGATGAGGTCACCTGTGTCATCTGGATCCGTGATCATGTCACCGTAAAAACAGATGGACAGCCATCTTTCTTCCGGGTTGTCATCAATGACATCCACCATGGCAAAAAGCGACCGGCTTTTCTGGTCCTGGTGCCGGGGCCGCACAGAATAGCTCACACCGGGCCTGGCCACAAATGCCAGTTCAGTTTTTCCAAGGGTTTTCACATGGGTGAGTAATTCTTCAAAAGCCTGTTTGATGCGGGAGTCTTTGTCTTTCCAGTTTGCAATAAATTGGGCAAGTTCGGTCATTTTTTATTCCTTTATGTGTTTGAGAAGGTGTCCGAGTTCAGGGAAAATCAAGGCGCTGCAGGCAAGTTTGCAGGCCTTGAGGCTGCCGGGAATACAGAATACCACCGTATTTTTTATGATGCCGGCAGTGGCCCGGGACATGATGGCTGCTGAATCGATTTCCTCAAAAGACAGCTGGGCAAACAAGGGACCAAATGCGGTAAGGTGTTTTTCAAAAAAAGGCTGCACCGCTTCTATGGTCACATCTTTGGGGCTGATGCCGGTACCGCCGGTCATGATAACTGCATGAGGGGAAATCTTGTCGATTACATGGTTCAACAATTCCTGGATAGCACCTGTATCATCGGTAACGGTCTGATGGATCACCACCTCGTGTCCTTCTTTTTTTGCCTGTTTTTTAATCCAGGCCCCGCTTTTGTCATCTGACAGTTTCCGGGTGGTGGATACGGAAAGCACAGCAATGCTGATGTCTTTTATGCCTGCCTTTTTATGTTCAATGGTGCTCATTTTTCGATTTCCTTGAATACCAGGTCCTGGTTGTCATGTTCAGATACATGGACATGGATGGTGTCCTGGTGCTCCGTGTCCACAAAGATACCCCTGTAATCCGCCTGAATGGGCAGTTCCCTGTGTCCCCGGTCCACGAGGATGGCCAGCTCAATGCGGGCGGGTCTGCCAAAATCCATGAGGGCTTCCATGGCCGCCCGGATGGTTCTGCCCGTATAGAGCACATCATCCACCAGGATAATTATTTTATCATCCACGCTGAAAGGAATATCAGAAGGCCTGACAATGGGCTGGTGGCTGATTTTTGTCCAGTCATCCCTGTACATGTTGATGTCCATGCTGCCCACAGGCAGGGTGACGTCTTCAATGCGCCGGATCTGATCTGCCAGTCTTTTGGCCAGAAAATCCCCCCGGGTCTGGATACCCACCAGGGCCAGGTCCCGGGCCCCTCTGTGGATTTCTATGATTTCATGGGCGATCCTGGTAATGATGCGTTTGAAATCCTGGTCATTGAGAATGGGTCTGGTCTGTTTCATTCAATGCCTTTCATGTGCGATGGGTTATGCCATAGAACCCATGTACCACCTTTTTTCCCGGTGAGCAAGACCCTGACTCCCCAGTTCATGGAAAAACCGCATGTAACCACTTCTTGTTCAGCAGCTTGATACCCCGCCCCCTGAGGGTGGCGGTGTGACCGGCCCACACGGGTCGCAAGTACAAAAATCCAAAAACGAAAATCAGAAGGCGGCACCTTGATTTTCAGGTGAAGTCGGCTATAATCAGGGCACTATCATAGATCTTTGCCAAGGACAGATGGAATGAAACTGGATTGCACAGGGGTGATTCTGGCCGGCGGGAAAAACAGCCGGCTGCCCGGGAAAAAAAAAACGTTTCACAGAATCGGTGATACCACCATGCTGGAAAAACTTTGCACCCTTTTTTCCCGGGTGTTTAAAGAAAATATCCTGGTGGTCAATGAGCCGGAGGAATTTCTGGTGCCTGATATGCTGGTGGTCACAGACATCATCCCGGAGCGGTGTGTGCTGGCAGGGCTGCATGCCGGGTTGTTTTATGCGTCATTTCCCTATGCATATGTGACAGCCTGTGATATTCCCTTTGCCAGTGAGGCGGTAATCCGGCATCTGGTAAAAAAGGCCGGGCCTGGAGACCATGTGGTTGTTCCCCGAACGGAAGAGGGGCTGGAGCCCTTGTCCGCCATTTATTCCAGGGCCTGTATTCCCTTGATTGAATCAAACCTGGAAAAAAAAATCTATAAGATCAAAGGATTTTACAAGAAAAAATTTGTCAAGGAAGTACCGGTATCTGTATTGAAAAAACTGGACCCTGATATGGGGTTTAAATTCAATGTGAATACCCCGGAAGACCTAGAAAAAGCAAAACAACTGGCAGCAGAAAAACAAACAGGAAAAAAGCAGATGAATGAAAACAGCGCACATTCCGAACCAAAGACTTTGGAACAGATGATCCGTAAAATCAAGGAACATCCTGATTTCTCCCGGGCAGGCATGATCCTGGCCCATAATGGTGTTGTCCGGGCAACATCCCGGGAAGGCAGACCTGTTACCGGGCTTGAGATTGCGGTGGACCACGAAAAGCTGAAAGAAGTTTTACAAAAAGAAAGATCCCGGCCGGGTATTCTGGATATCCAGGTGCATATCAGGGAAAATACCAAACTGACCGTAGGAGATGATGTGATGTTTCTGGTGGTGGCCGGAGATATCCGGGAAAATGTCATCCAGGTCCTCTCCGACACCCTGAACCAGATAAAATCCCGGGTAACCAGTAAAACCCAGTTTTTTCAATAAGCCCGGCAGACTGCACCAGGATAATTGCATGTGATATCAGATATGTTGAACAAGCGGGCGGACATAGATTAATTAAACAGATCAGGTTACATGCAATTGCGCTGCAGGCAGCAGCCTGAACCAGAAAAGGAAATCCAACGATGACTGAATTTACCCACCTGGACAACCAGGGCCATGTGCGCATGGTGAATGTGGGAGCAAAACCTGAAACCCTTCGCACAGCGGTTGCCGAAGCTTTCATTGCCATGCATCCCGATACACTTGCAAAAATCCTGAATGAAAAGGTAAAAAAAGGCAATGTCCTTGAAACCGCCCGAATTGCCGGGATCATGGCGGCCAAGAAAACGGCGGACCTCATTCCCATGTGCCATCCTTTGAACATCACCCATGCTGCCGTAGATTTTTTTCCTGAGTCTGACAAAAACCGGATCCGCATGGAAGCGCAAGTGTCTTTGACCGGACGTACCGGGGTGGAAATGGAAGCACTGACCGCTGTTTCCGTGGCAGGCCTGACCATCTATGACATGTGCAAGTCCTATGACAGGGGCATGACATTGTCCGGGATCCGGCTGTTGTCCAAATCCGGGGGAAAAAGCGGGACCTGGCAGGCCGGTGACAGGTCTGAGAACAAAGACACGCCGGTATAATTGTATGGTAATTTCCCTGGAGAACCTGGGATATCTTGGCGCTGGATTTGGCCTGGGCATTCTGGTCTGCCTGATCCTGGCCCGGACCGGGGTGCTGTTTTTTTCCAGCCGCATCAGGCAGATGTCCGAACAGACCATGTATCAGCATGCCAACCGGTTCATGGAGATGGCGGATAATTATTTCAAGGGCTATGTTCAAGAGGCAAAAAATGATTTCTCCATCCAGGGCAAAGAACTGCGTCAGTCCATGGATCCCGTGCGCCAGACCCTGCATCAGTATGAAACCCGGCTCCAGGCCATGGAGGCGGCCCGGGAGCGTGCCAACGGGGCAATCTCTGAAAAACTGGCCCAGATGGGCCGGGTCCAGCACCAGCTCCATCTGGAGACAGGGAACCTGGTCAAGGCACTGCGCCTGCCCCATGTCCGGGGCAGGTGGGGGGAAATTACCCTGAAAAAAGTGGCGGAACTGGCTGGTATGGCCCAGTATTGTGATTTTCATGAACAGCCTGCCAAGGGATCCGGGAAAGGATCTCTGCGGCCGGATATGGTGGTGACCCTGCCATCTGACCGCAGGATTGTGGTGGATGCAAAGGTTCCCCTCATGGCCTATCTGGATGCCCTGGAAGCTTCTGATGAAAAAGAAAAAGAGGCCCGCATGGCAGACCATGCCCGCCAGGTGGCCACCCATATCACCCGGCTGGCATCCAAAAATTATGCAGCAGCCTTTGCCCCTGCCCCGGAATTTGTGGTCCTGTTCATTCCGGGGGAGAATTTTTTTTCCGCCGCATTATGCCATCAGCCGGATCTCATTGAACGGGGAATTGAAAACGGCGTGGTACTGGCCACTCCCACCACCCTGATTGCGCTGTTAAAATCCGTGGCCTATTCCTGGAAGCAGAAACACAGTTATGAAAATGCCGAAGAGATCCGGCATCTGGGGGTACAGCTTTACCGCCGGCTGTGCGCCATGGCTGACGGGATGAACCATCTGGGAAAAGACATTGAAAAATGTGCCGCCAGTTTCAACCGTACCGTCAGAACAATGGAGAAAAAAGTCATGCCCCCGGCCCGAAAGCTTGATGCCATGGGGGTTGCCAACCGGGATATGCCGGATCTGGAGGCCATCGACCCTTCAGATGCAACTGTTACACCCTTTTACAAGAGATCAGACCATGAGATGTGAATCCACAACAGCTGTTTTTCTGAATGGACTTGGTACACTGCTGATCGGCCTTGCCCTGTGTTTGTTTACAGGGTGCGGCTTTTTTGAACCCAAAGAACCCGAAGACACACGGAAGCTGGCACTGGAAAAGCTTTCGGTTAAAAAATTTCCGCAATTTGCCGACACCCGGAATTTTGCAGGGTTTGACCAGGCCCTGACCCGGAGTCTGGTTTATTTTAACAAACTGCCCGAATCCCGGCAGTTTGTTTTTGGACCGGACCATTATAGTGCCGCCCACATGATCCGTTCCATTGAAATCCTGCAGGCATTTGTTTCAGGCAACCCGTCTGCTGCGGATCTTAACCGGTTTATCCGGGACCGCTTTCATGTGTATGCCAGTGCAGCCAATGACAGGGACCAGGTTCTGTTTACCGGGTATTTTGAACCCACCTACCAGGGCAGCCTGTATCCGGATGACCGGTTTTTGTACCCGCTGTATTCTTTACCAAGCGATCTTTTGGAAATAGATCTGGCCAGGTTTTCCGACAGGTATGAAGGACATGACCGCCTGAAGGGCCGGGTGGCGGGAAACCGGGTGGTGCCGTATTTTTCCCGGCAGGATATAAACTTTATGACCGATTTTTACCAGCGGGCGGTTCCTGTGGCCTGGCTTGAAAGTCGGGTGGACCGGTTTTTTCTGGAAATCCAGGGATCCGGTCGTATTCAGACCCCGGAAAAAGAGATCATCCGGGTCCATTATGCAGGCAGCAACGGCAACCAATACCGGTCCATCGGCCGGTATCTCATTGAAAAACAAGAGATCGCCAAAGAAAACATGTCCATGCAGGCCATCCGGCAATGGCTTGAAGCCCATCCCGAACGTATGGATGAAGTGCTGCACCACAACGAAAGTTTTGTGTTTTTTAAAACTGAAACAGGCGGTCCTTTTGGCAGTATCGGGGTGCAGTTGACACCACTGCGGTCCATGGCCACCGATTACAGGCTGTTTCCCAGGGGGGCGCCGTGTTTTGTGAACACAGCGCTGCCTGATCCTGACAAGCTTGACAGTTCCGGGATGTCAACAGATCTTGACCAGTGGGACCGGGTATCGCTGTTTGTGATGAATCAGGACACCGGTGGTGCCATCCGGGGACCGGGACGCGCAGACCTGTTCTGCGGCAGTGACGGGTATGCCCGGTTTGCTGCCGGTCATATGAATATCCGGGGACAGCTGTATTTTCTGGTGTTGAAACCTTGAAAGGAATACTGCCAGGACCCATGGCGGGTATCGTATAAGGCAAGCACTTCTTGCCGAAGCGCTGTGACCGTCCTTCGGATTTGTAATTCGGGTTCGGCGGAAGGTACCTAAGGCGGAAACCGGGGTGCCGAAAAACATTGTAATTGCCGGAGCAGCTTCGAGTGGGCCTGCCGTATGCTGGTCAGCGCCAGACAATGTCCTGTGATCTGAACAGCAAAAACACCTCTTTGCCCGGCTGCAGAGACAGGCTGCCGGCAAGTTCCGGGGCAATCCCCAGCATGAACTCCATTTCAGGCACAGCAATGGTGGTCATGATCTGCTGTCGCTTTCCGGTCATGTGCATGGATTGAATCTGCCCTTTTATCTGGTTGTCATATCTGTTATCTGTTTCACGGTTTTTGGCCAGGCCGATGTTTTCTCTCTGGATAACGGCTGTTTTACCCGACCGGGCTGCAAAAGGCAGAAAAATGCACTGGCCGTTGTCCAGGATTTTTTTGAGGCCCTTTCTGCCGGTGGTATAGGGACCGGGAAGGATGATTTCCCTGCCTGTGGAAAACAGGGTGCCGTTGCTGATGGAGATCTGGGTGTCGCTGCAGTCAAACAGCCAGGCCAGGTCATGGCTGGCAATGACCAGGGTGGTGCCCCAGTTCTTCCGGGCTGTCAGGGCTGCCTGGCGGATAAGGGCCGCACTTTGGGCATCCACACTGGCAACCGGTTCATCCAGCAGAAGCACCCGGGGTTTGAGGATGAGCCGGGCAGCCATTGCCACCCGCTGGGCCTCCCCTCCGGAAAGCGCATGCCATTGGCGATGGGAAAACCCCTCATATGCCAGTCCCACACCGGCCAGTGCCCGGCGGATGCGGATCTGCAGGTCTGCGGTATCCCGGCGGATCTGCAGACCGTAGGCAATGTTTTCATAAACGGTCCGCCTGAGAAGGTAAGGTTTCTGTGTGACCAGGGTCACCCTGGACCTGATGTTGGAGGAAAAAGGATATTCCCGGCGGCCGTTGAAAAATATTTTTCCGAAGGCGGGACGCATGGCAAAGGCCAGCAGTTTGAGCAGGGTGCTTTTGCCGGAACCGTTGGGGCCCAGCAAGCCTGTGATAGACCCTTTGTCAATGGCAAGATGCGCAATGTCCAGCACTTTTTTGTCCCCGTAAAAATGGGTGACATTTTCCAGAAGATATGCAGGTGCGGTCCGGGTCATTTTTTCCTCAGAACAGACAGACAGATATTTACGCAAAAGGCAATGGAAATCAGGACAAGCCCCAGGGCAATGCCGTCGGCAAACTGGCCCTTGCTGGTTTCAAGGGCAATGGCCGTGGTAATGGTTCTGGTGTGATATTTGATATTGCCCCCCACCATCATGGAAATGCCCACTTCCGTAAGAACCCGGCCATAGGCAGTGACTGCACCTGCCATTATCCCGTACCGGACTTCCCACAGGCAGGTGCGGATGATATCCAGCTTTGCCGCACCCAGGGAAACCAGGGTCAGCTTCAGGTCCGGATCGATATTTTCCACGGTGGCGGCGGTGATGGCGATGATAACCGGCAGGGCCAGAAGGGTCTGGCCCATGGCAATACCGGTGATGGTGAACAGCAGACCGAACTCTCCCAACGGGCCCTGGCTGGAGATGAGGGCATAGATGATCAGGCCTATGGAAACAGTGGGAAGGGCCAGAAGGGTGTCCACAAGGGTCCTCAGAGGGCGTTTGCCCCGGAAATCAAAATAGCCCAGCAAAAATCCCAGAGGAAGCCCTGCGGCAAGGCTGGCAGCCATGGCCCAGGTTGATGCTTTCAGTGTGGCAGATATGGCTGTGACAGTGGATGCATCAAGGCTTATGAGCAGAAAAACGGCTTTTGCAAAGCCTTCCAGAATAAAATCCATATACAATTTCCACATTTTCCCGGCATTGGACACAATAGTTTGTGTGCCACCCGGTCTTTTTTTCGGGTGCGACTGTCATACACCAAATCCTGAAATGGTGTCAATGACTTTGTTGATTTGTGTTGCCATGGGTGTAAAGATATAAAAAAAGATTATATCTAAGAACAATTGTTTCATAGGTTACCAAAAATAACCAAAGGTAACAATTTTCCCCTGGTGCGTTTATCGGTCTTTTAAAAAAAGGGCATGGTATTCATCTTCTGTGATATGGCGTTTCAAAAAGTCATTGACGAACAGATAAATCTCTTCCAGCTCTTTGTCGGAAAGCCGCGGCACAAAGGTTTCCATGAAATTGTCTTCGCTGAATTTCTGCAGGTAAAACATGACGGTCTGTTCATCTGTCTTCCGGTCCATGCCAAAGGCACCAAGATCTTTGTAATTATGGACAAACTGGTGGGTATCTTTTTTCATAGCAAATGTCTGGTCTCCTGTTCCGGGGGCATGTGTGAAGGCGACTGATGCCGCCCCTTCAGACACCAGCGTCTTGTGTTGTATCCGGATATCCTGCTGCAGGCAAGTTTCTGTGTATATTTGCCATAAGTGTATCGGTTTTTCAATCATTTCAAGGAATGTCCTGGTCCCGGGCCCGCCCCTGGAGATGTGCTTTGACCGGCCCGAGATCCTGCGTGGGCCTGTTCCCATCAACACAACCATTAAGCGGAACATCTGCTGCGGTTGAAAACCGGACATTCCAGCATATCCGGACAGGCCCCCTCCGGATCTGACGGTCCTGTCAAAGCACATCTCCAGGGGCTCCCTGCCAAGGTCCTTAGGATAGAAGAGCCATTATAGCAAATATCCAGCCAGCGTCGGTTTACCGGTTTACAGAAATCAAATGAGGATGTAAGATACCTGTGATGACCGGCAGGGCCGGGTGCTCGCATGCAGATGCAGCGTAACCTGTATTGGCACAGCCCCTTGATGGCAGCGGTGTGACAGGACCCTCAGATACCAGTCCCGGGCCGGTAATACAGCACCCTCAGGTGCGGGGGTATCAAGCAGCTGAACAGGATATGGTCCCATGCGATGTCCTTTACCAACAGGAGGTTTCAATGGATTATAAATACCTGGCTGACCAGCTGGACATGGATGAAACCGAATTTCTGGAACTGGTTGCATTGTTTGTGGATACCACCCGGACTGACCTGAAAAAAATCCGCCAGGGGGTGTCCTGCGGTGATTTTTCCCGGGCAGCGGCAGCTGCGCATTCCATAAAAGGGGCTGCCGGAAATCTGGGATTCACCCGTATGGCAGACCTGGCCAGAAAAATGGAAACTGCTGCCAATGGTGCCAGTTTTGAGAATTTTGATGCCTATATTACAGACCTTGAAACCCGGGTGGATGCCCTGATCCCCACCTGATACCCCCGGACCATAGAGGCAGAGTGACAATGGAAAAATTTCAGCCCTATACCGTGCTTGCCGTGGATGACAACCTGTTGAACCTAAAGATGATTGAAAAATCCCTTTCCAGGGAGGGATATCAGATTTTTATTGCCGGTAACGGGTCAGAAGGCCGGACCATTGCCAGAGAAAAACACCCTGACCTGATTTTGCTGGATATTGAAATGCCCGGAGAAAACGGGTTTGAGGTGATCAGAAAATTAAAGGAAGACGCTGTCACCAATCCGATTCCTGTCATTTTTCTCACCGGTATCAGTGATGTGAATGCCAAACTGAAGGGATTTGATCTCGGGGCAGTGGATTATATCACCAAACCGTTTCATCCTCTGGAGGTGCTTGCCCGGGTTCGGATTCATCTCAAACTTTCCATTGCCACCAATTCTTTGATTCAAAATCAGGCCGCAAAACTGCTGCAGGTTGCCCAGGCACAGTCAGCCATGCTACCTGTACCGGAAAATTATCCCGCTGCACGGTTCGGGGTGTATTATAAAGCCCTGCAGGAGGCAGGCGGAGATTTTTACGATATTTTAAACATCAGTGATCACATCACAGGGTATTTTGTGGCAGATTTTTCCGGGCATGATATTAAAACCAGTTATTTGACAGCATCGGTCAAAGCACTGCTGGCACAGAATTGCACGCCTTTGTACTCTCCCAGAGAAAGCATGAAAATGGTCAATGCCGTGCTCAAAGAAATTCTGCCCGAGAGCAAATATCTGACAGCCTGTTATATGCATATGAACCGGTCCACCAGGACCATGACAATTGTCAATGCCGGTCATCCACCTGCAGCATGCCTGCCGGTCCAGGGGGATGCATACCTGGTTACATCCCAGGGTGATGTTCTTGGTATGTTTTCTGACGCACATTTTGGTGTATCCCGTATCAAGGTATCCAAAGGAGACCGGTTTTTTGTATATTCAGACGGGCTGGTGGAATCTGTGGGGAAAAAAATAAACTGGTCAGCAGGGGCGGGCAGACTCCTGCCTGTTTTCAATGATCTGCGGTCATTTTCCTTTGCAGATGCGCCCGGACAATTGATACGGTATCTATCTGCTGAAAACAACAGCCCGGAAGATGATGTTGTGGTGCTTTGTATAGAGGTGTGATATTTATGCCCCGGAAAATTAAAAAATTTGAAATGCACCAGACAAACACTGCCATCAATATTTTATTTTCTTCCTGCCTGAAAAATATTGATGCGGTGTGCCAGGTCGTTACAAAATATCTTTTATGCAGGCTTTCTGCTTTTCAAAGACCTGATCATCTGTTTGCCGTTAATCTTGTCATGCGGGAAGCATTAACCAATGCCGTGCTCCACGGCAATAAAAATGATGTTACAAAAGATATCAGGTTTGCATTAAAAATCGTCGGGAATACCTCTATTCATCTGGAAATTGAAGATCAGGGCAAAGGATTTGACTGGCGAAAATACCAGGGGTGCGCATTACCAGCCTCAATGGTTCATGGCAGGGGAATTTGCATTATGGAAACCTATTTTACAAGGTATGCATATAATGAAAAAGGAAACAAACTGTTTTTGCAAATGGATTTCACTTCTTAGATTTAATTTTAGCGTAACAGATTTCTAATACGATACTAGCACAAAAAAGATAAAAAGTCAGTTTGGATATGACATTCTGCACCATGGAGAACCGACACCAACGCTTGGACATCCATGACAGATGCTTGTTTTTGCTTTTAGGAGGGACCATGACAAACCATTTACACCGGGCTATGGATAAGATCAAAAAGGAAATACTTTCTCTGGGTGCCCTGGTGGAGGACCGGTTTAAAAAATCCATTGAAGCCGTGCGCACAGAAAACCTGCAGGTTGCCCAGTTTATCATAGACACGGACTTTGAAGTGGATGAACGCGAAATTGAGGTGGAAGAAGAATGCCTCAAGATCCTGGCATTGTATCAGCCTGTTGCAACAGATCTGCGGCTGATTGTTGCGGTGATCAAGATCAATAATGATCTGGAACGTATTGCCGATTATGCCGTCAATATTGCAAGGCGGTTTATTACCTCTGCCGATGACCCCAATAAGTTTGGATATGATTATACCGCCATGGCGGACCAGGCAGCCAGGATGCTCAAATTGAGCCTGGATGCCCTGGTGGGCATGGATGTCGAAATGGCCTATACGGTCCTGGATATGGATAAAGAAGTCAATGCCATGAGAAATGATGCCTACCGCACCATGAAGACCGATATCCGAGAACATCCGGACATGGTCACCGAGATTATCAATATGTATTTGATTTCCCGGCACATTGAACGCATCGGAGACCATACCACCAATATTGCTGAAGAAGTGATTTATCTTATTGAAGGGGATATCATCCGTCATACCTGATTTCAGGCACTGTTACCGGACAAAGCCCTGTGTATGCGGCTGACCGGTTGCTGCATCACTTATAAAAACTTCGAACAGGAAAAAAAATGGCCAGAGAAACCATATTGATTGTAGATGACGAAGAAGACATCATTGAACTGATCAAATACAACCTTAAAAATGAAGGATATGATATCCGCACCGCATTCACCGGAGAACAGGCCATCAAAATCGCCAGGCAGGCCCTGCCGGATCTTATTGTACTGGACCTCATGCTGCCGGGCATTGACGGTTTAGAGGTGACCCGGTTTTTGAAAAATTCTGCACAGACAAAGGAACTGCCCATTGTCATGCTCACAGCCAAGGGAGAGGAATCAGATATTGTCACCGGTCTTGAGCTGGGGGCCAATGATTATATTTCCAAGCCTTTCAGCCCTAAAGAGCTGCTGGCAAGGATCCGGGCCATTTTGCGGCGCCGCAGAAAACATGCACTGGATGACCCGCCCGCTGATATCCGCCAGGTGGGAGAAATGACCATAGACCGTGCCAAACATGTGGTTTCCATCCAGGGGGAAGCGGTGGATCTGACCCTGTCTGAATTTGAACTGTTGTCATTTTTGTCAGATAAAAAAGGCTGGGTATTCACAAGAAACCAGATCATGGATGCCATTCACGGGGAAAATTATGCAGTGACTGAAAGAAGCATCGATGTGATAATCGTGGGACTGCGCAAAAAACTCAAATCTTATGCATCCCGGATTGAAACCGTAAGGGGTGTGGGTTACCGGTTCAAAGAGTAATGGGGTGATGAACCATGCAAAAAAAGCAAACAGAATTATTAAGAAAATAAAAAGCATATGAAAAAACAAAAACTGATCTGGCGGATCTTTCCTTTTTTTTTAATCATCATCATCGTCTCTCTCTCCCTGGAAGCCTGGTATTTCATAAATCACTCAAGACAGTTTTTTCTGGAAAACTCGGAAAAAGAACTGACCATCCAGGCCCGACTCATCCAGCTGAAACTGGCCGGTGTTATGGCCGGGGAACAGGATCGGGATCTGGATGCCCTGTGCAAACAGCTGGGTGAATCCATTGAGACACGGGTGACCATTATTCTGCCCTCAGGAGAGGTGGTGGGAGATTCCTTTGCCCGGATCAAACCCATGGAAAACCATAAAAACAGACCCGAGATTCAGGCAGCCCTGATCGGGAAAAAAGGCATGTCTGTCCGCCACAGTACTACCCTGGATGATACCATGATGTATATTGCCCTGCCTGTGATAACACCTGAGGATGGTATCAGGGCTGTGGTCAGAACCGCATTTTCCATTTCCGCCATTGATAAAAATATCAATGAGATGCGCAATAAAATTTTTTTGTTTGTTGTTTTCACAGTTATTGCCGCAGCTGCGGCATCCCTGTATGTATCGCGCAGAATCATCAGGCCGTTGGAACATATCAAGCAGGGGGCCCAGGCATTTGCCCGGGGAAATCTTTCCAGCCGGCTGGCATTGCCTGATACTGCGGAATTGTCTGATCTGGCCAGGGCCATGAACCAGATGGCCCAGAATCTGGATGACCGGATCCAGGAGTCCCTGGACCGCCGAAAAGAGCTGGAAGCAGTGCATGGCAGCATGCAGGAAGGGGTGATCGCCATTGGCAATGACGAGCAGATTATCACCATTAACAATGCTGCTGCCAGGATTTTCAACTTTTCCCCTGACCAGTTGAAACACCGGAATATTCTGGAGGTGGCCCGGAATTTTGCACTTCAGAATTTTATCCAGAAAGCCCTTTCCACCCATGAGCCGGTGGAGGATGATATTTTTATTCAGCAGGACGGGGATCATATCCTCAATATACACTCCAGCGCCCTGTGGGATGCCAGGGAACAGCGTATGGGTACCTTGATCATTTTTCATGATATTACCCGTATGCGCCGCCTGGAAAGGATGCACAAGGATTTTGCCGCCAATGTGTCCCATGAGCTGAAAACCCCCCTGACCACCATAAAAGGGTTCATTGAAACCCTTCAGGAGATGGTGGCTGATAAAAGCGAAGATGCTGCCGGATTTTTAATAATCATTGAAAAAAATGTCAACCGGATGATTGCGCTGATCAATGACCTGCTGGCCCTGTCCAGGCTTGAGCGCCTGGAGGGAACCGGAATAGCGTTTGAAGAAAACCATTTGTCCACACTGATCGAAGATGCAGTTGGCTCCTGCCGGGCCATGGCAGATAGAAAACAGATGGAGATCCAGGTGGACTGTCCAGAAGATCTGACCGCCATGGTGGACCCCATTCTGATGGAGCAGGCCATTGCAAATCTTGTGGATAATGCTGTGAAATACAGTCCGGAAAAAAAACAGGTGGATATCACTGCCAGGGGAACAGGCCAGTGGGTGGAGATTGCTGTCACAGATTATGGAAACGGTATCAGCAAGGAGCATCTGCCGAAAATTTTCAACCGGTTCTACCGGGTGGACAAAGGCAGAAGCCGCCAGGAAGGAGGTACCGGTTTAGGACTCGCCATTGTCAAGCACATTGTTCAATACCACAATGGCCGTATTACGGTTGACTCTGTCAAGGGAAAAGGTACCACCTTTCATATCTGCCTTCCCTGCTGATCCAGGGGC
>DATFKQ010000024.1:0-11712 GCA_035268565.1 Desulfotignum sp.
TTTCTTCTCTGATCATCTGCACCATCACCGGTATTTTGTTTCTCATTGTGATGCCGGCTGCCGGCCGGGTGTTCGGCATCACTGAAATTTTGACATTGTACAAAAAAATCGCACGGAGGGTATTGCCATGGCAAAACAAAACCCGGGACAGTTAACTGATGAAATCAAGGATAAAGCACAGGTTATTGCCAAAAAAATCTGCGCGGCAGAAAAGGTTATCGTATTCACAGGCGCCGGCATTTCCACAGAAAGCGGTGTTCCAGACTACAGAAGCCAGGGCGGTATCTGGGACAAATTCACCCCGGTGTATTTTGATGAATTCATGTCCAGTGAATCCGCCCGGATCCGGTACTGGGAACAGCGCATGGATATGGAAAAAGGATTGAAACATGCCCTTCCCAACACCGGTCACAAAAGCATTGCACAGCTTTATGACCTGGGATGCCTCACTGCCGTTATCACCCAGAACATTGACGGCCTGCACCAGGCTTCAGGCATACCGGAAGACAAAATCATCGAACTGCACGGCAACACGCGGCGGGTGAGGTGCATGACCTGCAGCGAAATCATTTCCTGGGAAACAGCGGAAAAGCTTGTTCTTTCCGGCAGCAGCGCCCCCTGCTGTGAATGCGGCGGATATTTCAAACCGGATACCATCTCATTCGGTCAGGCCATGCCGCAAAAAGCCACCCGGCGGGCTGCCCAACTGTCTTCCCAAAGTGATGTATTTCTTGTGGTGGGATCCACCCTGCTGGTCCAGCCCGCAGCCCTGATGCCGGGATATGCCAGGGACAGCGGCGCGTTTCTGGCCATCATCAACCTGTCTGCCACCCCGTATGATGACCTGTGCCAGGTAATGATCAGGGAAAAGGCAGGCCCGGTACTCACCGAAATAGCAGACCAGGTTAAAAAAGGTATCATGTAAGCAGACACCTGCAGGCAGCGGTTACTATCCGATAGAAAGAACCGGCCGCCGGCTGACCCTGCTCCTGGATTAATCAGCGGCTCACCAGGCCACCGGCACCCGGACCTGGTGGCCGGCCTTGTTTTTGAACACCAGAAACCGGTTATCTCTGCCAAACACATACAGATCTCTTGTCACCCGCACATCCTGGGTGCAGTACCGGATAATTTTATCCACCAGACCCTGCTGCCACCATTGCAGGGCCATAAGGCCGTCAGCACTTTTTTGGGTGCCCAGGGTGTTCTGGGCCAGGTGATCCAGAGACAGCCTGTATCCCAGGACTTCATGGATTTTCACCAGAATATCCAGGGTGGGCAGGCCGTAAAAATCAAAATCACACAATCCGGCAAGCACCTTGTAGTCAAACCGGATCAGATTGAACCCCACCACCAGGTCCAGCTGTGCCAGATGGGTGCACAGCCCCTCCATCTGGTCCTGGGAAAAATCATGGAACTGTCCTGATTGTGAATCATACAGCACAGCGCAGCTGACCCCCATTTTTTCCGCCCGGTTCCAGCCCCCCACTTCAGCGGCAGACCGCCTGGTTTCAATGTCCAGAACCCCGTACCGCAAAGGTGCATTATCCAGGGAGACCGGTGTGAAAGGATTGTGATTTTCCAGCACCTGGATGGGGGGATTGGATTTTTCCTTATGGACGTCAGGAAAAACTGGTGCGTCTTTGTGTTGGCCCTCACTGGTATCCGGGATAACCGGCATGGAAATGGCTGTTCTGCCGGACAAAGGGGCAAGTATCTGTTGTAAAATCTGCAAAGAGGCATGCTTGTCAATGGGCCGGTTGCCTGAACCGCATTTGGGGGAATGCACACAGGCCGGACACCCGGTATCGCAGGGGCAGGTCACCACAGCTTCCAGGGTCTGTCTGATAAACTGGTCTGCATTGTCAAAAGCCTGCCTGCACAGGCCCAGACCCCCGGGAATGGCATCATAGACAAACACGGCAGCGGTCTGCACCTGGTCATGAAAGGGAATGGAAATGCCGCCCAGATCGTTTCTGTCGGTCATGACCAAAAGGGGCATGATGCCGATGGCGGCATGCTCCATGGCATGAATGCCGCCCATAAAATGCAGCAGCTCAGATTCGACACTGTCTTTGACATGATCCGGAATCTGGATCCACAGCCCCTGGGTATCAAATTCCAGCCGGGGCAGGTCCAGGGGAACCATGCCGATGGACCTGCCCGTGGCAACCAGTCTGCGGTCATACCCGATCACCTGTTCAGTGATGCGCAGCCGGCCGTAACCCACCCGGGTGGTTCCCACGGTTCTGGTGTCAAGGAGGGTGATTATGCGGGTGGATTTGGAGGATCTGGCCCGGGTATAATAGTTCACCTGTTTGGGAACAGCTTCCACACTGCCCTTGACATGGTCAAACCGGGTCACCACATAGGATTTTCCCTGGTGAAGATACACTGCCCCCTCATGGGTCTCAAAATAGGCCCGGTGCAGATCGATTTCCCCCAGGCTCTGCCGGGTGGTTTCCAGAAAAATAGGGATGGTGCGGCCCGAGCCCCGCAGACTCACCTCCCGGTGGGGGGATTTTCGGGCAGCATACCAGATATCCTTATCAACACTTTTCAACAGCCGGCCGGATCTTTCCAAATCTTTCAACACGGTTTCAATGGGATTTTCACACGATTGTGCTGTTTTTGTCCCAGAAATTTTCCACCTGTTTTTTCCGGTATTGTTTTTTGAAAATCCGGATTTGTCAGAGCCGGTCGTGGCAGATCCGGGCATGGTGTCACTGGTTTCTTCCAGAAACACTTCTCCCTGCCTGACGGGCAGCTCTGCTGCAGCGCATTCCAGATGGGCTTTACAGATCATGGGGTTGTCCGGGTTGATGAGGGCGGTTTCCGGGGGCAGGTTGAAAAACACGTCCGGGTGGTTCATGAAATACTGGTCCAGGGCATCTTCATGGGCAATGAGCACCAGAGCGGAAGGTTTGCCGTCCCGGCCCACCCGGCCGGCCCGCTGCCAGGTGGACATGATGGTGCCCGGATACCCCACCAGAATGCACAGATCCAGGTTTCCGATATCAATGCCCAGCTCCAGAGCTGAGGTGGACACTACACAGAGCAGCTCACCTGTGGCCAGCTGTTTTTCGATGATCCGCCGTTCTTCAGGCAGGAACCCGGCACGGTAGGCGCAAATTTTGTCCTTGAATTTTTTTGCCCGCCCAGATGCCCACATGGCAATGAGTTCGGTTATCTTCCGGGATTGTGTATATACAATAACCCGCAGATTCCTGTGCACAGCTGCATGGATAAGGGCGATGGCTGTCCGGGCCGCACCTTCCATTCCCCGCATGAGCACCACATCCTTTTGTCCGGCCGGGGCCCCTGCCCTGTCCACCACTGACACATCCAGGCTGGTGAGCCGGCGGCACAGATCAGCCGGGTTGGCAATGGTGGCGGAGCAGAACACAAAAACAGGACTGGATCCATACAGCCGGCAGATGCGCAGAAGCCGCCGGAACACCCAGGCCATGTTGGAGCCCATCACCCCCCGGAAGGTATGGACCTCGTCAATAACCACATGGGTCAGGTGCCTGAAATAATCCGCCCACAGATGGTGGTGGGCCAGCATGGCCAGGTGCAGCATTTCCGGGTTGGTGAGCAGAACATGGGGCGGGTCCCTGCGGATTTTGGCCTTGTAATGGGCAGACACATCCCCGTCATATACTGCTGCCCGCAGGACCGGCAATGCCGGATCCATGGCTTTGGCCCGGGTGAGCAGGTCCTGTACCGTGTCCAGCTGGTCCCGGGCCAGGGCCTTTAAGGGAAACAGATATAAAGCCTTTGATCCAGGATCAGACAAAAGCTGGTCCACCACGGGCAGGTTATAGATCAGGCTTTTGCCCGAAGCGGTGGGGGTGGCGATCACGGTGTGGGTGCGGGCCAGGATCTTGTCCATGGCTGCTTTCTGGTGGACAAACAGCCGCGGGATACCCAGCTCATCCAGCAGGGGGGCAAGGTCATGAATGAAATCCGGCCGGTTCTCAGCAAACCTGGCAGGCACCGGATCCAGGGTCCTGTGGCAGACAATGTCCCCGGCAAATCCTTTATAGGCTTTTAACGAAGAAAGATACTCGGCAAGGTTCACAAAATACTTTTTCCCAGGGCAGACAGGGTCAGTTCCACCGCCAGTCCGGCGGTTTTGTTGGCCACATCCAGAATAGGGTTGATCTCCACCAGATCCATGGATGCAACTTTTTGGGAGTCTGCCAGGATTTCCATGAGCAGGTGGGCTTCTCTGTAGGTGATGCCGCCGGGTACGGGGGTGCCCACGCCCGGGGCTTCCACCGGATCCAGGGCATCCATGTCCACGGTAAGATGTATGCGCTTGAGATGGGCAAACTTCATGATGGCTTTGTTGGCCACAGAGGAAATTCCCTGCTCATCAATGTCCCGCATGGTAAAAATGGTGATTCCGGAATGTTTCAGCCGCATTTTTTCCACCGGGTCCAGGTCCCGCAGGCCGATCATGACCACGTTTTCCGGCTGGATTTTGGGGCCTGGACGGCCCACGTTCACCAGGGCTTTGTGGCCCTCGCCCATCAGAATGGCCAGGGGCATGCCGTGGATATTGCCCGAAGGCGAGGTGTCAGGGGTGTTGATATCCCCATGGGCATCGATCCAGATCAGGCCCATGGGTTCCTCTTCCGAGGCCACCGCCGCTACCGTGCCCACGGCAATGGAATGGTCCCCTCCCACAAACAATGGAAAATCGCCTTCTTTGACCACCTGACGTCCCAGAGCATATATGGATTCACAGATCCGGGTGATCTCTTCCAGATATTTTTTCTCCTGCACCGGCTCCTGTTCAGCATCATCCCGGATGGGAATGCTGATATCCCCGCGGTCTCTGACGGTGTGGCCGAGCTGCCGGAGCCGGGAAATCAGGCCGGTGTACCGGACAGCAGCAGGACCCATATCCACCCCGCGCAGGTCCTGGCCAAAATCCATGGGCACGCCGATAAGACTGATCTGCTTAACCATCCATCCCCCTCACTTGCACATTACAAAAACTTGCGTTGACAGCTCTTAATAGCATGGCAGGTGAAACCGATTCAACCCCCATATATTTTTCCGAATACATCCGGATCCAGTTCCCTGCTGCTGCCGGTTGTTGTCCGGCTGTTGTCTGACATAAAAATTCTTTCAGGATAAAAACAATAAAGAGAGGAGGTAAACTTTTCCAGAAAAAAATGGCGGTTCCGGATCACTTCAGGCCCGAATATTTTATATAAAAAATCAAATTTTTTTACATATTTTTTTACAACATTAAGATAGAGTCCAGTTCCGGATACTTTTTCAACCTTCCCGGACATCTGCAGTCCAAAAATCATATCCATGTTGTCTGAATCCTGAAAAATCGATACTGACACAGTTTTTTTGTCTCCAGCATGTTGTATATGTGCGGAAGCGTCATTGGAAAAAAAATAAAACCTGTTGTCATAAAACACAAAATATACCGGAGATGACCAGGGCACATCCTTTTTTGAAACCGCCAGTGTCATCACCCGTGTATCCTGGATAAGGACCCTTATCTTTTCTGATATCAGCATATCCACAAACTTATATGAATGGACATGGTTTTTGTCAATCCATAATACCATCCCTGGATATTTGCCATAGTAGCGTGCGCTTCCATGGGAGTCCCTGGTGGTGTCCTGTGTACGGACCGTCAGATCCGGAGGGGGCCAGGTAAAATAAGTCGGGATGGTTTTCAGACAGAAAGCGGGCTGTTCCTCTTCATTGTTCTTCTGCAAACCGGCCCCCGCAGATCTCGGACCGGGCACAGGACACCACCAGGGGCGGTGCTTGGGACAGAGTGCTGCACAGAACGATCAAAAACCTGGTATGTTTATGGCAAATATCCAGACCATCCTTTTTTATTGGACATTTTGCCGGAAAACTGAAAAAATGATGCTTTTCATAAAAGCAATGTGGAGACACCATGACAAACCGCATCATAGTAGGGATAACAGGCGCAAGCGGTGTAATTTACGGAATCAGGCTGCTTGAAATTCTGCAGCATGCTGCAATTGAAACCCATGTGGTTATTTCAGAGGCGGCAAAGCGCAGTATTACCCTTGAAACCGATTATCTTGTGGATGCTGTGCTTTCCATGGCTGATGTCACTTATGCCAATGACGACATTGCCGCAGCTATTGCCAGCGGGTCTTTTCAAACAACGGGAATGGTGATTGCGCCGTGCACGGTGAAAACACTTTCAGGCATTGCCAATTCTTATAATGAAAACCTTCTGATCAGGGCTGCAGATGTCCAGCTCAAAGAAAAACGCAAACTGGCCCTGCTGTTCAGGGAAACGCCGTTGCATACAGGCCACCTGAGGCTGCTTACCCGGGCCTCGGAGATGGGCGCCCACATAGCGCCTCCGATGCCGGCGTTTTACCATCACCCCCGCACCCTTGATGATATCATCAACCAGTCCGTGGGAAAAATCATGGATTACATGGGCATTTCCCATAACCTGTTTAACCGATGGGGCACTTCAAAAGAAAAAAGACAGTGAATGGATACAAAATGTTACCATTGTACCCAGCCGGGCCCTGGAAAAAAACTTGCAGTTGACACCGCCCCCTGGCATAGCGTATGAAATTACCATAATAATGATCATTTTTCCGGAAATTCAGGAGATTTCACACCCAGTCATGAACCGAGAATACCCAGTCAGATCTGACCAGACCATCACTGTCATACAACAGCTTCTACACCAGGGAATCACAAAGATTGCCGCCATCATACGCCATTCTGCACGGTTTTATTCAACTGCGCCGGGAACCGAACCATTCATAGGACTGACCCCGGCCGGCATGGAATATGCCCTGGAAATGGGGCAGAATCTGATGCCTTCCCCCCTGCCCCGGCTGTATTCTTCGCCCTTTGGCCGGTGCATTGAAACCGCTTATCTCATTGACAAAGGCTTTACCCGGCGGCACGGCATACACATTCTCCACAACCAGCCCCAGAAAATGCTGGCCCCGTTTTACATCAAGGATATTGAAAAAGCACTGAACCTGCTTAAAGAACAGGGCACCCACACCTATATCCGCAACTGGTTCAACGACAAACTGGATGATGCTGTCATGGAAAGTCCGGAAACCACCACAGCCGCCCTGACCCGGTTCATGCTGGATTGTATCGAAGATCTTGACGACAATGAAATCGCCGTCTGCGTGTCCCATGACTGGAACATCTTCCCGCTCAAGGAGTTTGCCCTGAACCTGCCCCACGAGGAAGCCGGGGATATAGGCTACCTGGACGGGGTGGTGTTTTTTGAACAGGACAATAAGGCATATATCACCTCGTTTCAAGCCGATCCCAGACAGGTGCATGCCGATGCCGCAGACAATAAATCCTCTGGATAAGACAACCATGCCATCACAAAGGCCTTGCAATGGAACCATTAGACAAATTCATGGAAACATACAACCAGCTGGACAAAACCAATCTGGCACTGCTTGATACCATCTACCATCCGGAAATCCAGTTTTCTGATCCAGCCCATTCCCTTGACGGGCTGAACAGTCTTAAAGAGTATTTTACCGCTTTGTATCAAAATGTCCGGTCCATCCACTTTACATTTCATACCCACCTGGAAACCGACGGCCAGGCATTTTTAACCTGGACCATGCATTTTTCCCATCCCCGGCTGGCAAAGGGACATCCTGTTGCCGTGGAAGGGTGCAGCTGTCTGATCTTTGCTTCAGACGGCAAAGTACGCTATCACCGGGATTATTTTGACCTGGGGGCAATGGTGTATGAACATGTGCCGGTTCTGGGCAGCCTGGTTAAAACCATTAAAAAGCGGCTCGGCGCGTGAAAAAAATTGCCGTCATAGGGTCTGGCATAGCCGGATTGACAGCGGCCCATTACCTGTCTTCTCAATATCAGGTGCACCTGTTCGAGGCCAATGACTATATCGGCGGTCATACCCACACTGTGGATGTGACCGTGGATGGTGTTTCCTGTGCAGTGGACACCGGTTTCATCGTGTTCAACGACCGTACCTATCCCCGATTTATGCGGCTGCTTCATGAACTGGCAGTGCCGTTCCAGAAAACCGAGATGAGTTTTTCCATACGCAACGATGCCATCGGCCTGGAATATAACGGTCACACCCTGAACACGCTGTTCGCTCAGCGCAGAAACCTGGTGTCCCCGGCTTTCTGGCGCATGCTCATGGATATTGTCACCTTCAACCGCCGGGTGGCACAAGATACCGGTATCTCCGTCCGGTACACCATCGGGGACTTTCTGGATGACCATGGTTTCGGCACCCTGTTCAGGGACAATTACCTGTATCCCATGGTTGCGGCCATCTGGTCCATGGGGCTGGATGATATCCGGCAGTTTCCCTTGAGATTCTTTGTCAGGTTTTTTAAGAATCACGGCCTGCTCAACCTGGTGGACCGGCCCCAGTGGTACACCGTTTCAGGCGGGTCCCGGTCCTATATCCCCCCTGTCACCGCCCGGTTCAAAGACCGGATTCACCTGTCCGCCCCGGTGAGAAAGATTGCCAGGGAACCTGACGGCATCCGGGTGATGACAGACATCGATGATACGGTGTTTGACCATGTGATTGCAGCCTGCCATGCTGACCAGGCCCTGAAGATGCTGGATGCCCCGTCTGATATGGAAACAAAAATCTTAAGGGATCTGCCGTTCATCGACAACCAGGTGGTCCTCCACACAGATACCAGCATCCTGCCCAAAGCGCCTCTGGCATGGGCCAGCTGGAACTACAGCATTTTTGATGACAGAACGTCCCACACCACCCTCACCTACAACATGAACATACTGCAGCAGCTGCAGCTGCCCTTCACCTGCCTGGTCTCACTGAATCAGGACGTTGAGACCCGCAGGGTTCTTAAACGGTTCACCTATGCCCACCCTGCCTATACCCCCGCCACCATCGCAGCCCAGCAGCAGTGGGAAAAAATCTCCGGACCCGGGGGACTGCATTTCTGCGGGGCCTACTGGTTCAACGGATTCCACGAAGACGGGGTGAAAAGCGCTTTGCGGGTGTGCAGGGCCCTGGGGGTGAGCCTGTGAAATCCGCGCTTTATAAAGGACGGGTGTTCCACCACCGTCACACGCCTCGGCACCACCGGTTCAGCTACCGCTTCTTCATGTGGTTTCTGAATCTGGATGAACTGGACCGGGTACCGGATCTTGCCCCCTGGTTTTCAATCCAGCGGTTTGCGCTGAGCCGGTTCCGGCGCACCGACTACCTGGGACCGGTCCATGAGCCCCTGCATGTCAGCGTCAAAAAAAAAATGGCCGCCCTCACGGGCAAACCCGTCACCGGCCCTGTGTGCGGTCTGATGAATGTATCCACCCTGGGGCTGTACTTCAGTCCGGTAAACTTTTACTTCGGTTATGACCGGGACCACATCTGCACCCACCTGCTGGCCGAAGTGTCCAATACCCCCTGGAACGAGCACCATTATTACGCCCATGACCTTATCGGCTCCCTGACGCCGGACAACCCCAAGGTGTTCCATGTGTCCCCGTTCAATCCCATTCACCAGCACTACCGATGGTCTGTCACCCCGCCGCCGGCAGACAAAACTGCCATCAGAATCCGGGTGGACGACCCCCGGGGCCACATATTCGATGCCGCCCTGATCCTGGAAAAACAGCCGCTCATCCGGCAGATGGTCCGGCGGACCCTGCTGCGCAAACCCGTGATGACCGCCTTTATCATCCTGGGGATCTACTGGCAGGCCGCCAGGATATTTCTGAAAAAAATTCCTTACGTCCCTTACAAAAAGGAGTTGTCATGAAGTCTGTCACCTCTCCCGGGCAGCTGTTTCCTGCCCCCAGCGTTTTCATCTCCCTTCCCCGGGCCTGGGCCCGCCGCATGGTGCTGAACATGATGAACCACCTGGCATACGGCCGGCTCATCCTTTTCGAAAACGACCGGACCCTGACATTCGGCCCCGGCAGGGGTCCTGAGGCGGTCATCCAGGTGCATGACCCGGCTTTTTTTACCCGGGTGGTGAAAGACGGCACCATCGGCGCGGCAGAATCCTATGTGGACGGGCAGTGGGACACCGATGATCTCACTGCTGTGATCCGCATCATCGTGAAGAACCAGCCGGTCATGGAACAGATGGAAAACCGGCTGGCCCGGCTGGTCAGGCCCCTGCTCCGGCTGGGACACCGCCGCCGGCACAACTCCAGGCACGGCGCAAAACAAAACATCCTGGCCCATTACGATCTGGGCAACGATATGTACCAGACTTTTCTGGACCCGGCCATGATGTATTCCGCCGCCATCTATCCAAATGACACCAGCACCCTGGAAGAAGCTGCCGTCCACAAGCTGGACGTGATCTGTCAACAGCTGCACCTGGGCCCTGATGACCGGGTGGTGGAGATCGGCACAGGCTGGGGGGGCTTCGCCATCCATGCCGCCTCCTGTTACGGGTGCCACGTCACCACCACCACCATCTCCGAGGCCCAGCATGAAGAAGCACAGCGCCGCATCCACGCTATGGGCCTCCAGGACCGGATCACCCTGCTGAAAACCGATTACCGGGAACTCACCGGACAGTATGACAAACTGGTGAGCATTGAGATGATCGAGGCGGTGGGCCACCAGTACCTGCCCGTATTCATGAAAACCTGCGAATCCCTGCTCAAACCCGACGGCATCATGCTCATCCAGGCCATCACCATCAAAGACCAGCTGTACCACAGCTATCTGAAAAGCGTGGATTTCATCCAGCGCCATATCTTTCCCGGCGGCTGTCTGCCCGCCACCCACCATCTGCTCCGGGTGCTCACAGACCACACCGGCATGGTGGCCAGAAAGCTCACTGATTTCGGGTTTGACTATGCCAGAACCCTCAGCCACTGGCGGCAAAGGTTCACATCGGCTTCCGGCACCCTGTCGCAGCTGGGATATGACCGCCGGTTCAGGCGGTTATGGGAATTTTACCTGTGCTACTGCGAAGGCGGATTTCTGGAACGGTCCATCAGCGTGATCCACCTGGTGGCCACCATGCCCGACAACCGCACCCGCATCTGACATTTATGCAAAGGACCCGAACTATGACCCATACCCGCATCACCGTTATCTGTGAAAACCGGGCACACATGGCCAGAAACATCATGGGCGAACACGGATTTGCCGCCCTGGTGAAAACCCCGGACACCTGCCTGCTCATGGACACAGGCCAGGGACTGGGTCTGGCCCACAACGCCCACGCCCTGAAAATAGATCTTTCTGCCCTGGACGGCGTGGTGATAAGCCACGGCCATTTCGACCACACAGGGGGGCTTATGCAGGTCCCGGCCGGAGAAAGCCCCCTGCCCATCCATGCCCACCCGGACCTGTTTGCCGGCAAATACCTGATGCCCAGAGACCAGGATCCGGCTTACATCGGCATCCCTTTTTCTCAAACCGCCCTGGAAGAAAAGCTCAACGCCCGGTTCACATTCCACAGCAGGTTTACCGAAATTGCACCAAAGGTGTTTTTTTCCGGCCAGGTGCCCCGGACCTGGTCTTTTGAACCCTCAGATGACCGCCTGGTGATCCAGACCCCGGACGGATACCTTCCCGACCCCTTCGCAGATGATGCCAGCCTGCTCATCGAAACCCCGGCCGGTCCGGTGATCCTCACCGGATGCGCCCACTCGGGCATTGTCAACATCATGGAACATTTTGCCCAAAAATCCGGTCATCAGACATTT
>DATFKQ010000025.1:0-15456 GCA_035268565.1 Desulfotignum sp.
ACCGGAATGGGGGTACATGCTTTTGTGCGGCTAATTTCTGTTTTAAAGGACAAAACCAGGTCTTTTTCATTTGCCCCGGGCTTTGACGCAGCTGCTGCCCGGATTAAAAAATACAGCCTGGCAGCGGCAGACCAGCAGATATATCAGTTTCATGACAGATTGAAAAACACCTATTTTGTTCCGCTGATCCAGGCTGTTGCCCGGGATTTTTCCGACAAGATCCAGGATCGGTTTTCCCTGTATGCGTCCCTGGACGCAGATATGGAAAAGGTGTTTGATCTGCGGCAGACCCAAAAACAGGAACAGCAGGAAAAAATCACCACTATTTTATCCCGGCTGCAGCAGATACATATGGAAATTTCCCGGATTAAATGATACCTCCCTTTGAAATCAATGATCTGTTTGATATTGTCCAGTGCTGTGTTGTGGAAGCAAGCCGAGAGAAACAGGCGATTTGAGACGGCGAAGTGCTCCAAAAACAGGACATGCCCTGAAAAAAATGCCTTTCTATCCTCGTCTGATACAATGCACAATTTTTTCCGGCAGCCGGGAAGGTGAAAACGGCAGAAGTTTGAAAAGTTTGTCTTCCAGGGCTGTGGTCATTTCCCACATCACGGCGATCCGTTTCTGAAATTCTTTGTTTCCCCCATATCTGATCTGAATATATTCCAGCCGCTCGGACAGAGGCACCACCTTCTCGTGGAGTACCCGTTTGTCAGCATAGTTTACAATCTCCTGTTCTGATACCGGGGCCGAACTTTTGCAGCAGTCAAGGATCACATGCTGCCTGATAATGTTTCCAACCTCAGGATAGCCCAGGTTCTCCAGCAGTTCTCCTCCGGTTTCAGAATGGATTTCACCGGTTTGAAAGCTTCTGGTTTTGGTAATGTCATGGAGCAGGGCCGCAGCTGTGGTCAATTCCTCATTAAGGGAAGGGGTGGTTTTTTTCAAATGCCTGCACAGACAAAGGGCGATATTGCCCACCATCACTGAATGGTCCACAATGTGGTCCATCATCCCCATGGTGCGGATAAGCGCAAAGCATTGCTTTTGGGTGGGTGTTTTCATAAAATTCTATTGCAGTTATATCCTTTATTGATATGATAGAAAAGATATTTTTACAAGACAGGATTCGGGCATGATAGACAAAATAATATCCGGCGGGCAGACAGGTGCGGACCAGGCAGCCCTGGATGTGGCTGTGAAATATAATATCCCCCACGGCGGGTGGATCCCCAGGGGACGGAAAACCGAAGCCGGTCCGCTGCCGCCGCGTTACCGGCTGACCCAGATGCCCACAACCGATTACCGGGACCGGACCTGGAAAAATATCCAGGACTCCCAGGGCACGGTTGTTTTTTTCCGCAGATATCTCACCGGTGGATCACGCCTGACCCGGGACTTTGCAAAATCATGTGAAAAACCGTATTGCGCTGTGGATCTTCTGATCAATGATCCCTTTGAAGCCGCAGTTATGCTTCAGTCGTTTGCAGGGGAAAACAAGATCCGTGTTTTGAATGTGGCAGGGCCCCGGGCCAGCCATGATCCAGGAATATACACAGAGGTGAAAATCATTCTGGAAACCCTGTTTTATTTGATATTCCTGGCGCAGGAAGACGATCACAGCATACTACCCTTTCCTTTTTTTTCAGAACCGGTTTTTCCTGTATCCCTTGATGCAGCGGTGGCTTTGCTGGATCAGGATCTGCCTTTAAAAGCAAAAGCTGATATTGCCAGGCTGGATCCTGCCAGAATCATGGCGGTGTATTTTCCCTGGCTGGAAAACCTGCGATTCCGGCTGGGGCTGGATGCAGGAAACACATCTTTACTCAATGCCTGCAACCCGGGAATAAAACCGGGTCATTTTAGCGTTGATGATGCTGTCATGGAAATCATTAAAGCCTTGAAACGCCATTGTGATAAAGCATATCAGCTGCGGGTTGTCCCATGATACCCATTAGGGACAATCAGGTGTCTGACTGCTTTCCTGTGGTCACCTATGCGCTTATGGGCATTAATCTGCTGGCGTGGATGCTCCAGCTCCAGGTGGGCCTGCATGATGAAACCTTTTTTTACCTGTACGGGCTGGTACCTGCCAAATACACAGTGGGAGAGCTGTCCCGGCATTTTTCCGTGTTTAACCAGGTGTTTTCTTTGTTCTCATATATGTTTCTTCACGGCGGTTTCTGGCATCTGCTGGGAAACATGTGGTCATTGTACATTTTCGGGGATAATATTGAAGCCCATTTTGGGTCGGCCCGGTTTCTGGTGTTTTATGTTTTGTGCGGCCTGATCTCAGGAGCGTGTCATTTTGTGTTCAACCCGGTTTCCATGATCCCCACTATCGGCGCCAGTGGCGCCATCGCCGGCGTCATGGGGGCGTATCTTCTTTTGTATCCCCGATCAAAGATACTCACCCTGGTGCCCATTATTATTATTCCCTGGTTTATAGAAATCCCTGCCTTTATTTTCCTGGGGTTCTGGTTTATGATACAGTTTTTGAATGCTGCCGGCCAGGAGGCAGGCACCGGTATTGCCTGGTGGGCACATATAGGCGGCTTCATTGCCGGACTGGTTCTGGTCAAAGTCAACCAGCGCCTGCCCAGAACCGGGACCCAGCAGAAGATCAACCAGTTTACCAGAAAACAGCATACGCCCAGGCTGCAGACCATTCTGGCAACCCCGGAAACCAATGACCGGGACCTGTCAGGAGATATTGAAATATCATCTTTGGAAGCCCTCACCGGCACCCAGAAACTGGTGACCATACCATGGGGGTTTCACAAGCCGCTGTACCGGGTGTCCATTCCCCCGGGTGTGCGTCAGGGAACCCGCCTGAGACTGGCCGGCATGGGCAGGTCACTTTCAGGACAACCCAAAGGAGATATGTTTTTAACCATTCATATTAAAAATGCGATTTAAAACATTTGGCATAACCCTTGCGGTGATTATTGTGGTTCTGGCCCTGGGCCTGTCGATACTGTATGCAGGGCTGCCTTTTTTTGCACAGCGGTTTATTGAAGACAGGTATCAGCAGGTTCTCACAGAACACAACGCCACATTTGCAATCCGGCATGTGGGCGTCACCCATGCCCTGGTATCTGATCTGCAATGGGGCAAAGATATCTCAGCTGATATGGTGCAGCTCACATATGATCTCCAGGGACTTGACGTGCCTGCTGCCAGGCGCCTGGTCATATCAGGCCTTAATGTAAAGGCCCTGTATGACAAAAACAAGGGAGTGGTCATCGATAGTATACCTCTGGACATTGCCGGCCCGGCCTCTCTTGAAATGCAGCCAAAACAGGGCAGTGCAAAAAACAGGGCTGCAGACTGGACAGCATTTCTGCCGCAAAATATTGTGCTTCACAATGCTGCAGTAACAATAAATGTTCAGAACAAAATCGTCAGGATTCCCTGCGATCTGGAAATATCTGTGGACAAGACACAAAAAACCGCTGCATGCACTGCCGTTTTCCACCCTTTTGGGGAAACCATGTTCCTGACCACCCGGGTGGATCTTGGTGGAACAATAAAAACCTTTAAACTGGAAGCCCTGGATTTTGCCCTGCACCATCTGGCCCAATTTCTGCCGGAATACCTTGCCCCGGTTCTGTCCGGTGCACCGGATCTGATCATCGAACAGGTCTCCCATAACAACTGGCAGGTTGCTTTGTCCGGGCTGTATCCGGACCAGACCTGGGGGTTCGGCATGGGGCGCATCAACGCCCGGATTTTAAAAGACCACAGCCAGATCATTGTTCTGGGACAATTCAATCTTTTACATCCTTTGCTGTCTGATCTTGATTTTACCAGCCGGGCACTGCTGGAAATGAACCAGGCAGGTACGAACATGGTAAAATTTGACCTGGCCTGTGAAAGCCAGCCCACAGACCTGGTGGCACTGGAGAACAAAAACCTGTCCGCCAGCATGGATCAGCCCCTGGTAACCTTGTCTTTGCATGGCAATAACCAGAAGGTGGAGGGAAATGTGTCTGTGCGCGCTTCACAGACCCTGATCCGCCAGAAAGACAAGGTTCTTTCCCTGGCACAGGCATCCATAAAATCAGATATCTTCGGGGATATGGCCGCAAAAACCCTGCATTTCGACCTGCAGTCGCAATTGTCAGGTATCCATGTGAAAAATGAACAAGGGGAGCTGGATTTCAGACGGGTGGAAACCGCTGGTAAGGTCTTCTGGGATCTGAAAAAAAAAGGGCACTGGCTGCCCAAAATGGATTTTACCACTGAACTGCTCCAGGGCAGTGTATCCATTCCCTCCAGAAATCTGTCTGCCCGGGGCATATCTGCCCGAATGCCTCTTACGTTTCCAGATGCAGCAGGATCCGGGCGGTTTTCAGTGGAAGAAGTGGTATATGACAACCGCCTGCATCTTGATATCACCGGAAATATCCACAGAACCGGGCCTGCTGCCCTGGACTTTGACGGTGTCATCCAGATGCCGGAGGCTGCAGATTTGTCATTTGCCTTCACAGGAAATGCCGGCATGGCACAAGGTCCTGTTATACGCATTGATGCTGCGTCTGAAAGATTCAGGTTTTCTCCTTTTCGGTTTGAAAAACTTTTGCCGGCAGCTGCCTGGTCTGCTGATTATGACCTTGATATGACTGCCAAAGGCTCTTTTGTCCTGGAAAACAACCAGATGAAAACCGGTGCTGAGCTGACCATCCACGGCGGTACCCTGGCTTTGCCTGATATGGACATTACCGCAACAGGCATCCGGGGCAGCCTGGCTGTCAAAGACCTGGCAGATTTGACATCCTTTCCCGGCCAGGTCTTGACCATTGATGAGATAAAAGCTGCAGATTTCGTGTTCTCGGATGCAGATATCCGGTTTACCCTGGAAGAAGACCACCACGTGGTGATTGAAAACACCCGGCTCAAATGGTGCAACGGTGTTGTGTCAACGGAATCTGTCCGGTTTCCGTCGTCTGACGGATCTGTTTCTGTGACAGTGTATTGCGACAGGATTGCACTGGATCAGCTGCTGGAACAACTGGGAGGGCTTCATTCCCAGGGAAAAGGCACCCTTAACGGCCGGATTCCTGTGCGGTTCAAAGACGGGGACATCTCTTTTGACAACGGGTTTTTGTTTTCAACCCCGGGAAAAGGGGGGCGTATCATCATCAATAATCCCCGGAAACTTGTGGCCGGGATACCTGTGGAATCTCCCCGGTTTGTCCAGCTGGATCTGGCTGCAGAAGCATTAAAGGATTTTGAATATACCTGGGCCAGATTGACATTTAATACTGACAAAGATACCTTGACAGTGAACATGGAACTGGATGGAAAACCCGGAAGGGTGCTGCCCTTTGTATATAAAAAAGAGGTGGGGGCATTTGTCCGGGTGGATGCGGCAAGCCCGGGGTCACACTTTCAGGGTATTACGCTGGATGTGAATTTACATCTTCCCTTTAACCAGGTAATGCGATTTGGCAATAAAATCCAGAAACTGTTAAATTAAAAGGAGATATTATGGGTCTGAAACCCTGCATTGTTCCACTGGTGCTGGTTCTTATGGTGTTCGGCGGCTGCCGCACCAGCCATGAAGTGGATGTCAAGCCTGTGGAAATAAAACCCATTCACATCACCATTGATGTGAATGTCAAGGTGCAAAAAGCCCTGGATGATTTTTTCGGAGAAATTGATGCACAGGAAGATAAGATAATGGAAAAACTGGAGAAAGAAGATGAACAATAAAAAAGTGACAGCCATAATACTCGTGGTGGTCCTGGGGATGCTGGCAGCTGCTGGTCCCGTGCTTGCCCAGGGGATCAAAGAACGGATGAAAGAACGGCTTCCGGTGATTGCTGCGCTTAAAAAGCAGGGAATTGTCGGAGAAAACAACCGGGGCTATCTGAGTTTTGTGGGCAGTGAGAAAATGCATGAACAGCTGGTGGCTGCGGAGAACCAGGACCGGAAAAAAATTTACGCCCATATTGCGGCCCAGCAGGGCACAAAGCTGGAAGTGGTGGAGAAAAATCGTGCCCTGCAGCTGGCTGAACGGGCAGCGCCGGGCACATATATTCAGAAGCCGGACGGGACCTGGGTTAAAAAATAAGGGCCCTTGCAAATAAGGGCTTTAACATGAAAGGCGGGCCTGGGTCACTCTGCCATCAGGTTGGTAAGCTGCTTGTGGATGCAGTAATAGATATCTTCGTCGCTGCCGAATACATCCACCACATCTTTGTGGTTGATCAGCTTTTCCACCACAAAGGCAGTCAGATACAGGCTGGCAATATTGGGATTGGGAACCAGGGTGCGAAACGGGGCCACTGCATAATCAATGTCAAAATCTTCTGATTTGATCAGGTTGTCCAGACACCGGACGATCTGGTTTTCAATGGAGGATTTACTCACGGTTTCTATGAGCCCGTCTTCAATGAGTTTCATGGAAACTTTATTGGCAAAAAATTCGGTGTTGTCCCGGATTGCGCTGATGGTTTTAATTCTTTCCCTTTCCTTTGATGATTCTATCTTGGAAAGCAGCTTTGCCTCTCTGTTTCCGGAGTAAAACATTTTGGCCATGGATATGTATCCTTAACTTTATATAAACGGTTTGATTTTAATGCTAAACTGTAATTATAGTCTATAAACAGGTCAATTAGCAAGGGTAAAATCTACACATCCTCAATAATCATCTGGGGGGTGCGGGCTTTGAATTTGCTGATTTTCAGCTTGTATACCAGCTGGTCATAAAAGGCAGGGTCATGCTGGATATCCGGTGCATTAAAGTGAAAGGCCTCCACCACAGGGCCGTTGGCATTGTCAGCCTGCTGCAGCAGCATTTTGCGGTGGGCATGGCCGATGATGTGGGAAGACACCACCTTCAGGCGGCGGGACAGGAAAATGGGTTCAGGATTGGCCATGCCAAAGGGCCGCAGCCGGTCCAGATCAAGGACCAGGTCAAAGCTGATCTCATCTAAGGATAACTGGGCATCAATGGTCAGGGTTTTTAAAAAATCGGTTTCTGTATAGCGGGTTTTCAGGTGGGTCTGGATGCCTGATACCAGATCCGGGAGCCGGTTTTTTTCCAGGGTAAGCCCTGAGGCCATGGCATGGCCCCCGAATCTTTCCAGCAGGTGGGCATTTTCAGTAAGGGCCTGGTGAATATTGATATTGTTGATGCTTCTGCCTGATCCCACTGCCATATCCCCGCTGCACGCCAGCAGCAGCACCGGACACACATATTTTTTTGACAGTTTTGATGCGGCAATGCCCAGCACGCTGGGGTCCCAGCGGTTGTCCCAGAGCAATAAAAGGCGGTCCCTGAGCAGGGCAGGGTCCTGCAGAATACGGTTTTCAATATCTTTTACAATTTCCCGTTCAATGGTCTGGCGCCGGACATTAAGCTCATCCAGCAGAAAAGCGGTTTTCTGTGCTTCTGCAAGTTCCCGGCTGGTGAGCAGGGAAACGCAGATTCTGGCATGGGCAATTCTGCCGGCTGCATTGATCCGGGGCACAATCTTAAAAGATATGTCATCTGAATCCAGGTGACTGAAATCACTGCGGGCTGCTTTTACAAGGGCCTTTATACCGGGTCTGGGAGCTTTTCGCATCTGCTTTATGCCGCCCATGCACAATATTCTGTTTTCATGCACCAGGGGTACCATATCACCAATGGTGCCGATGGCAAACAAGTCCAGAAACTGGATAAGCCCGGGTTCAGGAAAATCGTTCCAGATTCCTTTTTCCCGGAAGAATTTGCGCAGGGCCATAACCAGAAAAAAAACCACCCCCACACCTGCCAGAAAAGACAGGCCTGATGTACAGTCCGGCTGTTTGGGATCCACAATGGCGCATGCCCCGGGCAGCCGGCTCCCTGGTTCATGGTGGTCCGTGACAATGACATCCATGTCTTCCCGGGCTGCAGCTGCCACAGCCTCCATGCCGCTGATGCCGCAATCCACGGTAATGATCAGATCAATATGCCGGGAAGCTGCCATGTGGACATGGGATGGGGCAATCCCATACCCCTCCTTTATCCGGTGGGGGATATACCAGGTCACATCCGCATCCACCAGGGACAAAAATTCATGAATCAGGGCCGTGGCTGTGACACCGTCTGCATCAAAGTCCCCGAATATCAGAATTTTTTCTTTGTTGACCACGGCTGTGTGGATGCGCTCCACCGCCTTTTGCATGTCTTTCATGGAAAAAGGATCGGTCAGGTTGTCAAAATTGGGATTGAGAAAAAACCGGGCAGCATCAACAGAGGTGAATCCCCGGTTCCAGATCAATCCGGCGATGACCGGATGGCACCCCAGGCTCCGGGAAAGCAGGCGTACCTCTGCAGGATCAGGGGTGGCATATGTCAGGTGTGTGTTCATATTGGTTGCACCGGTTTTATATAAACAATACACGGTAAAGTCAATCTTGTTAAAAGTATTTGAGTAATGAGTGCCATTAATGGTATATTATAAAATTTGAGAGTCGGTAAACAATGAATGACATGAAGACACTGCACAAAGAATACCGGGTGGACAAGACCCGCATCGGATTTATCAAGTTTATATTTGAAGCCTATGAAGGGATTGCTGTTATTACCACCTTGCATGCTGAAACAGGCCATGTGCGGATGGCTATTGCACCGGATCAGGCTGAAGATGCCTTCAGGATTATTGCGGACCTGAAAAAGGATTTTGCATTTCATGCAGTATAAGGGGCATGCCTATATCAACACCATCGGGTGCCAGATGAATGTATATGATTCTGAAAAGCTGGCTGCGATTCTCAATGCTCTGGGATTTCAGCATACCCGGGACCTGGATAAGGCAGATATTGTGGTATGCAATACCTGCTCCATCCGCCACAAAGCAGAAGAAAAAGCCTTCAGTTTTCTGGGCAGGTTTGCAAAAGAAAAACAAAAAAAGCCATATCTGCTCACGGTCATGGCAGGATGCGTGGCCCAGCAGGAAGGCAAAAATGCCTTTAAACGGCTGCCCCATCTTGACCTGGTGCTGGGAACCCAGGCATTTTCAAGATTCGGGCAGCATATTGCGGCACTGCAGTCCGGCCGCCGGCAGATTGTGGACACAGGGTCTGCAGATGGTTTTTTTGAGATCATGCCGGATACTGCGGATTTTTGTGAAAATCAGGTATCAAAATTTGTCACCATCATGCAGGGGTGTGACAATTTCTGCACCTATTGCGTGGTGCCTTATGTCCGGGGCAGGGAAAGAAGCCGGGCATGGGAATCCATTGTGGAAGAAATCCGGATTCTGGCGGACAGCGGTATTCGGGAAGTCACCCTGCTGGGCCAGAATGTCAACTCCTATGGCCGCAAGGAAGGCGGCATACCCTTTGCCCGGCTTCTGGAAAAAGTTGCCCAAGTGAAAGGGATCTGCCGTATCCGGTTTGCCACCTCCCATCCCAAAGACCTTTCCAACGATCTGATCCAGGCCATGGCAGACCTGGACAAGGTATGCGCCCACCTGCATCTGCCGGTGCAGTCCGGATCTGACAAGGTTTTAAAAAAAATGAACCGGGGATATACAAGAGACCTCTATCTGACCAGAATCAATGACCTGAAAAAAGCCTGCCCCGGCATCGGCCTTTCCTCAGATCTCATCGTGGGATTTCCCGGAGAAACCCGCACCGATTTCAATGAGACCATGTCCCTGCTCACAGAAGTGCAGTTTGATTCCATTTTTGCCTTTGCCTATTCAGACCGGTCATCAGCGCCTGCGGCCAAATTTGCAGACCAGGTGGCAGAAAAAGAAAAAATGGACCGCCTCAACCAGCTGCTGGCACTGCAGGACCAGGTGACGGAAAATAAAAACAAAATCCTAAAAGAACAGGTGCTGCAGGTACTGGTGGAAGGTGTCAGCACCAGACTTCATGAGGATTTTGTGAAAACCTCGGACAAGACGAAACAAATGACAGGAAGGACAGCTTCCAACAAAATTGTGCATTTTCCCTCTGATACAGCAGCCATAGGGGATCTTGTGGATATAAGAATTTCAGATGCCTATCTGCATTCCCTGTGGGGACGGCCCCTGGAGCGGCAAACACCATGAAAAACAAATCGGGAAAGATCGGCAGAAATGCACTCTGCCCCTGCGGCAGCGGGAAAAAATATAAAAATTGCTGCCGGAACATCAAAAAGGAAATCTCTGTGAAAGAAACATATAAACAGCAGTATGATATTATTTTAAAAACATCAGAACAGGTGGAAGGCATCCGCCGTGCCGGCATGTTACTGATGCAGATCATGGACGGGGTGGAAAAGATGATCGGCCCCGGGCTTGTCACTGAAGAGATCAATACCTTTGTCCATGAACAGACCATAAAGGCCGGTGCCATACCCGCCCCTCTGAATTATCGGGGATTTCCCAAAAGCGTGTGCGTCTCTGTCAACGAGGTGATCTGCCACGGCATTCCCGGCGAACGGGTCCTGCAGGATGGGGATATTGTCAATGTGGATATCACCCCTGTTCTGAACGGGTATTATGCAGATGCCAGCAAAACCTTTTTTGTGGGCACGCCCGGGCCGGATGCCAAAAAGATTGTGTCCATTGCGGCAGATTCCCTTAAAAAAGGCATACAGGCGGTGGCTCCCGGTGCCACTTTAGGGGATGTGGGGCATGCCATCCAGCGCTATGCCGAGGGTCAGGGATGCTCTGTGGTGCGCGAATTTGTGGGCCACGGCGTGGGTATCGATTTTCATGAACAGCCCCAGGTGCTGCATTTCGGGGCCCCGGGCAAAGGGGTGGTGCTGGTGCCGGGCATGGTGTTCACCATAGAGCCCATGATCAATCTGGGGAAAAAAGAGCTGCATGTGCTGGCGGACAAATGGACCGCAGTGACCAATGACGGGTCATTGTCTGCCCAGTTTGAGCAGACCATTCTGGTGACGGAAACCGGGTATGAAAGCCTGACCCCGTATGACCTTTAGCCGGGCCGGCGGCGGGGATTTGCCGCAGCGGCAGTGAGGCGGCAGCCTGTGGTCAGGTGATGGGATGTTTTGAGCGGAATTGTCCGGCAGACTTCAATTTTCAGGTAACATCCTACGGTCTAAAAGCTAACAGCTAACAGCTAAAACTGATTATGACGGTCCTACCCGTGTTTGGCGGTACCTGCTGCCCGCACCTTGTTTGCACCGGTTGACACGGTGTAAGGCATGCCCTGCTAAACGGCAAAAACTCCGGTCCGGTTGGTCCTCAAACAGTTTGCCGTTCTTAACGCCGGGCATGCCAACACCGTGTAACAACCGGCTGCAAAATATGGTGCAGACAGCAGGCACCGCCAAACACTAGTCGATGATGTCAGATTGCACTTTTCCGGGTAAAATGCCTCAGTGAATCTGCGGTCACGGTTTCCAAATTGACACTGATATTCACGAAAAAGACATTGAATCATATTGCGTATCCCCTATCCAGTATGTGGAATGCTCTTCATCGCGTTTTAGGTAGTTCGTTCACCAGACCGAACAGAAATTCGTGTGAACAGTTTAAAAACTGATCACACCGGAAATGGGCATTTCGTGTATTGCTGTTACAAAGGTGCGGCACAGAATGGGGTCTGTTTTGTGGATGTAAACCTGCCCGTCTTTGTCCATTCCCCGGATATTTGCATCGTATAGAAACCAGGTGAGCAGGTTTTCGCTGATTGTCTCTCTGTCGGCATGCTGGTGGGAAATAGCAGACATATCAGATGGCAGGGCCTGGGGTAAGGGCAGGGCAAGGCCCTGGTCTACCCTGTGCTTCATGTAGTTGAGGATCCGGCACAGCCGCAGCAGGGTGACGGCCTGGAGACGGGAGGTGGTGTGGTCCAGGGGAAAGGCGGTGGCGCGCATCAAGGAGAAATTTTTCGGCAGAATGCCCAGGGTGCGGCAGCGGTCATAATCCCGGCTTCCGGGAGCGGGGTAGAAAATGGACAGTCCTGCCAGGGTGGAGCGGGCTGCCAGGTATAACAGGTCATGTAAGGAATCTTCCGGGGTCTGGTCCGGGGCCCCGGCAATCACATAGGATACGCAGGCAAGGTTTTTTTTCCGGGCCAGGGCAACAGCCCGGTCATGGGCGGCCCGCACATCCGGCCGGCTGAATCTTTGCAGCTGTGTTCCAGAGGCAGATCCCAGGGACAGGTTCAGGGTTTTAAAGCCTGTGTCGGCCATGGCGGTGATGATCTCTTCATCCAGGGACGGAGGATACAGGCCGTTCATGGCCCGCAGTTCCACATTTTTTTTGGGAAATATGTTTCTGATGCCGGCCAGCAGTGCCAGAAACCAGGGTTTGTCCAGGCTCAGGTTTTCATCTTCAAAATCGATGAACCCGATTTTTCCTGTGTCTGCCTGGTTTTGTATTTCCTGGAGTACGTGTGACACCGGCCGCCGCCGGAATTTTCCATGGGCTGATGTGGCGGAAACCGCGCAGTAGGAGCAGGGCATGGGGCATCCCCGGCTGGCGACAATGACCAGGGCATCCTGGTTTTTGCGGCGGTAATAACCCGGGTTTTTCTGGTCTGCCAGGGGCAGCCGGGACAGATCTGCTGTCCAGTGGGGGGAAGCGGCTTTGATTTTTCCGGCATTCTGAAACGCTATTCCGGGGATCTGGTCAACCGGCGTGCCATGTTCCAGGGCCCGGCACAGCAGGGGCAGGGTTTCTTCTGCCTCTCCCCGGAGTACATAATCCACATACGGCAAGGCAGCAGCAGCCTCAGGAAACAGGGTAGGGTGGTGGCCTCCCATGACAATGGGGATCTCCGGGCTCCATTTGCGGACGGCTGCTGCTGTTGCCATGGCTGTGGCATGGTACGGGGAAAACAGGGAAGATATCCCCACCAGAAGCGGTCTTAGTTTCTGCACGGTGCGGGCGATGTGTTCAAGACTGTATCCAAAGTGGCGGAACTGGTGGAACAAACAGAACAGGGTCTGGTCAGACCGGCCGTAAAATGATGTAAGATAGGCAAAATCCTCGGGCAGTGCCAGGGGTTTTGCCTTGTCTGTGGCCAGGCTGTCCAGGATCTTTGCATCATATCCGTACGCTTTGAGGCTGGCAGCCAGGGACAGCAGGCCGTAGGGGATGGTGCGTTTTTTTGTGAGATAAAAATCTGCAATGGGCGGCTGGACCAGAACAACCAGAGCCATGGCGATCAGGAGACCTTTGGAAACATGGCAATGAACACCAGGCTGATCAACGGAATAAATGCCGTGTACAGCAGAACGGTTTCAATGCTGTACATATCTGCCAATTTGCCCACAACAGGGGACAAAGCTCCCCCTAAGCCATAGGCAAAGCCCATCATCAGGCTGGAAACCATGGCCCTGGACCTGGGCACCAGTTTCTGGGCCATGACCACCCCTAAAGGCAGGGAAGCCAGCACAAAAAATCCGGCAGCAAATGCGCCTGCAAACACATAGGCGCCGGGCAGATACAAATACAGCATCAGGGCCGGGGCCATGAGCAGGTGGGAGATGAAAAATATTTTTTTAAACCCGGTGCGGTCCGCCAGATAGCCGACCAAAAGCCCGCTCAGGGTGCCGGCCACAATGAAAAATGACACGATCAGCCCCACACTGGGCAATGGGTGGCCTGCATCTGCCAGATAAATGGGCATGAAGGTCATGAACGCCTGGCCGGTGATCGCCCGGAGAAACATGACCAGCCAGATAAGGAAGATGGTCTTGTACACAGGGCCTATGGTGACTTTCAGGGATTTGAAAAAGCCTAAGTGGGACAGGTTTTCACTCTGTGGTCTGGGCAGGTATTTCAGGCAGAACAAAAATGCCACAAGTCCGAGGATCATGGTCCAGGGCATGGCCTCCAGGCTGTAGTGTGCCACATACCAGGTGATGAACACAGGTCCCAAAGCAAAGGCCAGGGTGCCGCCGGTGTTGTATATGGACAGGCAGAATCCGGTTCTGTTGCCGCTGTACAACGGCACCATGCCGGTGGTGGCAGGGTGGAACATGGAAGATCCCAGAGATCCCAGGCACAGCACCAGCAAAAGTACCCAGAAATTGGGGGCCAGCCCGGAAAAAGGGATGCAGAAAAATGCCAGAAACAACCCGGTGAAGATGAACCACCGGCTTTCATACCGGTCCGACAGATACCCCACCACCGGCTGGATCATGAAGGCCAGCAGCCGCACCAGGCCTGTGAGCAGCCCCACCTGGGTCAGGGTCAGCCCCAGTTTGTCCACAAAAGCGGGCAGGAGCGGCGCAAAAAACGAGGAGTAAAAATCCCCGGAAAAATGTACCAGGGTGATCACCAGGACAATGCCGTAGTTAACCCGGTTGTCAGGTGCCGGCACATTTGAAGATTCCGATTTCGGTGCAGGGGGGGAATTGGTCTCCGAAGCACGGACGGTATTGTTGTCAGATTTTGTATGCATGGTGTCAGAAGCTGATATATCAGCAGATTTTTTGGGCATGCTGCCTGGAACGGTCATGGGTTAATTTTTCAGGCTGTGGATAGGGGCAGGGATTCTGCCGCCGTACCGCATGAATGCATTGGTTTCCCTCATATGGGGGACTGCCATGATCTTTGCTTCCCCCAGAAGTCCGCCGAAATACACGCTTTCCCCGGCTTTTTTGCCGGGCACCGGGATGATGCGGCAGGCCGTGGTCTTGGCATTGATCATGCCGATGGCCATTTCATCGGCAATGATGCCGGCCAGGGTTTCTTCTGTGATGTCTCCGGGCACCGGCACCATGTCCAGCCCCACAGAACACACTGATGTCAGGGCTTCGAGCTTTTCCAGGGACAAATACCCGTGGTGGGCTGCATGGGCGATGTTCAAATCTTCGCTCACCGGTATGAATGCCCCGCTCAACCCCCCCACATGGGAGGAGGCAAATGCCCCGCCTTTTTTAACGGCATCATTGAGCATGGCCAGGGCTGCTGTGGAGCCGGGCACCCCGATGTGGCTTAAACCTAATGCCTGGAAAATCTCACCAATGCTGTCCCCCACGGTGGGGGTGGGTGCCAGGGAAAGGTCCACCACCCCGAACCGCACGCCTAAGTTTTTTGCCACTTCCCTGCCGATAAGTTCCCCCACCCGGGTGACCTTGCAGGCGGTTCTTTTGATCACCTCGGCAATATTGCCCAGGGTCATGGGGCCGTTTTCCAGGTGCCGTTCGATGGCGCGTTTCACCACGCCCGGCCCGGAAACCCCCACATTGATCACCGCATCTGCCACGCCCACCCCCAGATAGGCACCGGCCATAAAGGGCATGTCCTCCGGGATATTGGCAAACACGCACAGCTTGGCGCAGGCCAGGCCGTCTGCATCTGCGGTAAGTGCCGCGGCTGCCTTGATGGCCCGGGACATCTGGAGCACGGCATCCATGTTGATGCCGGCCTTGGTGGTGGCCACATTCACCGAGGCGCACACCCGATCGGTTTGGGCCAGGGCCCGGGGAAGGGCCGCAATCAGGGCCAGGTCCCCTGTTGCCATGCCTTTTTCCACCAGAGCGGAAAATCCGCCGATGAA
>DATFKQ010000026.1:0-6610 GCA_035268565.1 Desulfotignum sp.
CAAAGAGGCTTTTCAAAAGGGGCTGCGGTCCCTGGAGATCGGCCGGGCCGGGTTCGGAGCCGACGGCAAGGATCTTCTGCCTGATTCCGTGGCCGGCACGGATCTGGAATATCATCTGTCCACCCCCAATTCCCAGCGCCTGTTCTACATCAAGTACGCTTTGAAACACAACATGCCCATCACCATGCTGTATGAGCTGACTCATATCGATCCCTGGTTTCTGCACCAGATGAAACAGATTGTGGATATGGAAAACCAGATCAAGCTGGCAGGAAAAAATATGCCCAAAGACCTGCTGGAAAAAGCCAAAAAATACGGGTTTTCCGACCGCCAGCTGGCCCATCTCACGCATCTGACCGAAAAACAGGTGGAACAGGAAAGAAAACTGCTGGGACTGGTGCCGGTGTACAAGCTGGTGGACACCTGTGCCGCAGAATTCAGAGCGGTCACCCCTTATTATTATTCCACTTATGAAACCGAATGCGAGGCCCGGGTGAGCGACAGGAAAAAAGTGATCATCCTGGGGGGCGGTCCCAACCGCATCGGCCAGGGCATCGAGTTTGACTACTGCTGTGTGCATGCCTCCTTTGCCCTGAAAGAAGAAGGGGTGGAATCCATTATGGTCAATTCCAACCCGGAAACCGTGTCCACGGATTATGACACCTCGGACAAGCTGTATTTTGAACCGTTGACCCATGAAGACGTGCTCCACATTGTGGAAAAAGAAAAACCCTTCGGGGTCATTGTTCAGTTCGGGGGCCAGACACCCCTGAATCTTGCCACCGGCCTTCACAAGGCAGGTGTCCCCATCATCGGCACTTCTCCGGAAAACATTGACCGGGCAGAAGACCGGGATCTGTTCCAGGCCATGATGAACAAACTGGGGCTGCTTCAGCCGGAAAACGGCATTGCCCATTCCTATGATGAAGCCCTGGCCGTTGCCAGAGATATCGGGTACCCGGTCATGGTCAGACCCTCTTTTGTCCTGGGGGGCCGGGCCATGAAAATCGTGTATGATGAAAACGATCTGGAAGAATTTTTTGACCTTGCTGTGCAGGCATCACCGGACAAACCCGTGCTCATTGACAAATTCCTGGAAGAAGCCTTTGAACTGGATGTGGATGCCATCTCTGACGGAGAAACTACCGTTATCGGCGGCATGATGGAGCATATAGAAGAGGCCGGCATCCATTCAGGCGACTCTGCCTGTGTTCTGCCCCCTTACTCCATTGCCCAGAAGCACATCGATGAGATGGCGGATGCCGCCACCGCCATTGCAAAGGAACTCAATGTCAAAGGGCTGATGAACATCCAGTTCGGCATCATGAATGACAAGGTGTATGTCATCGAGGTGAACCCCCGGGCATCCAGAACCATCCCCTTTGTTTCCAAAGCCATCGGCGTTCCCCTGGCAAAACTGGCCACCAAGGTGATGCTGGGCAGAACCCTCAAAGAACTGGGGTTTACCACCCAGGTCATCCCGTCCTATTATTGTGTCAAAGAAGCGGTGATGCCCTTTGACCGGTTTGAAAATGTGGACCCGGTTTTGGGACCGGAAATGAAATCCACCGGCGAGGTCATGGGCATAGACAAAGATCTGGGCGCAGCTGTTGCCAAGGCCCAGTTTGCGGCAGGCCAGAAACTGCCGGAATCGGGCACCGTGTTTATCTCGGTCCAGGACAAGGACAAGATGGCAGCCCTGCCTGTGGCAAAAGATTTTTATGACATGGGATTCACCATCATGGCCACCCGGGGAACTGCTGCATTTTTTGAAGAAAACCAGGTACCTGCCACTCCGGTAAAAAAAGTGTCTGCAGGCCGGCCCCATGTGGTGGATGCCGTAAAAAACAAGGAAATCCAGCTCATCCTCAACACCGGGGCCACCAGCCAGACCCAGCGGGACGGGTATGAAATAAGGCGGGCTGCCATCAAATATAAAATTCCCTATGCAACCACCACCGACGGTACCCGGGCTATCCTTGGCGCCATCAAGGCGCTGAAAAAAGAACGCCTGTCTGTCAAACCCATCCAGGAGTATCATAAGCAAAATGTCTGATTGTATGACCCTTCCCCCCAGTGAACGGCCCAGGGATGAATGCGGTGTGTTCGGTCTGTACCAGCATCCGGAAGCCGCCAAAATTACCTATTTCGGCCTGTATGCCCTCCAGCACCGGGGCCAGGAAAGTGCCGGCATCTCTGTCAACCGGGGTATCAATGACAAGATCTTTTCCCACAAAGGCATGGGACTTGTGCCGGAAATTTTCAACATGGATGACCTGGAGCGGATAGAAGGGGGATCTGCCATCGGTCATGTGCGGTATTCCACCACCGGAGATTCGGTGCTTCTCAATGCCCAGCCCTTTGTGGTCAACCACCGCCACCGCTCTTATGCCCTGGCCCACAACGGCAACCTGGTCAATGCCCATACCCTGAGAAAGGAACTGGAGGAAAAAGGCTCTATTTTTCAGACCACCATGGATTCCGAGGTGTTTTTGCACCTGTTCATCAAGAACCTGGTGAAAGGTGATTATGAAAATGCCATTCTCAAGGCGGTTTCCAAAATCCAGGGGGCCTATTCCATGATTCTGCTCACCTGCAAAGGCGAGATCATCGGCATGAAAGATCCCAACGGGTTCCGGCCCCTGGCTCTGGGCAAGCTCAACGGCCATTATGTACTGGCATCGGAAACCTGTGCCTTTGACCTGATCCAGGCGGAGTTCATCCGGGAACTGGATCCAGGAGAGATTATCATCATCAATGATGAGGGCATCAAAAGCATCCACCATCCGAAAACAGCACAGCATAAATCTTTGTGTATTTTTGAATATATCTATTTTGCCCGTCCCGACTCCACCATTGACGGCAAAAATGTCTATGAAATGCGCAAAAATCACGGCCAGCGCCTGGCCCAGGAAAGCCATGTCAACGCTGACCTGGTCATGCCGTTTCCGGATTCCGGCAACTATGCCGCTATCGGCTATGCCAGGGAATCCGGTATCCCCTTTGAAATGGGCATGATCCGAAACCATTATGTGGGCAGAAGCTTTATCCAGCCCACCCAGTCCATGCGGGATTTTTCCGTGCGCATCAAACTCAATCCAGTGCGGGAACTGATCAAAAACAAGGACATCATCATTATTGAAGATTCCATCATCCGGGGCACCACCGCCAAAACACGGGTCAAGGCCCTGCGGGAACTGGGGGTAAAAAAGGTGCACATGCGTATCTCCTGTCCGCCCCACAGGTTTCCCTGTTATTACGGCATTGACTTTTCTTCCAAAGGCGAACTTATTGCCGCCCAGAAATCGGTGGATGAACTGCGGGATTACCTGGGGCTGGATTCCCTGCATTATCTGACCATTGAAGGCATGCTGGAGGCATCCGGGGTCACAGACCCGGAGCAAAATTTCTGCAAAGCCTGCTTTGACGGAAACTATCCAGTGCCCTTTGACCCCAAATTCACCAAGCAGTGCATGGGATAGAATGGAATGGAATAGATGATGCAGAAAAAAACTGTCGCCTTTTCCAAAGAATCTGCCAACCTTTTTTTTCACCTCTTAACCCGGTGCAATCTGTCCTGTTCCCATTGCTATATCAACCCGGACCAGCACGGAAAAAACACCCTTCCCATTGACACCATCCAGCGGTGGCTGGTCCTGTTTGCAAAAAAGGCTTCCCAGACCAACCTGATTTTTTTAGGGGGGGAACCCACCCTGCACAGAGATCTGCCGGCTGCTGTAAAAGAGGCGAAAAGACTGGGATTTCATTCCATCACCATTGATACCAACGGGTTTCTTTTCCACGATATCCTGAAAAAAATCACCCCTGCCGAGGTGGATGTCATATCCTTTTCTTTAGACGGGGCCACGTCAGCCACCAACGATGCCATAAGGGGCAAGGGCAGTTATGATGCTGTTATTTCAGGCATACACCGGGCCAGAAAAAAAGGGTTTGCCTGTTCCATGATCTATACGGTGTCGGACAAAAACCTGCACGAACTGTCCCAAATGCCGGAACTGGTATCCTCCCTTGATATTGATCGGTTTTTCATCCAGGTTATCGGCATGCGGGGAAAATCCGCCGGCGCCGGCAAAAAAACCCAGGTATCAAAAGATCTCTGGCTGTCGGTCATTCCGGAAGTTGCCCGAACCATTGCACAAACCGGTGTCATTGTCACTTACCCAAAGGTGTTTCTGGACCCGGAGGAGACCTTTGCCTGCGCCGGCATTGTGGCGGACAACTATTTTGTGTTTCCCAACGGCCGGGTATACCGCTGCCCTTTGTGCGAAGATTATCCCCTGCATGCCTTTACCATAGAGAACGACGCGCTTGTTCCATCACCCCCTGTCAACGAAACCCACCTGTTTGAGCTGACCATACCTGAAGGCTGTGTCATGAACAAAATCATCCAGCCGGACAACCTGGATTATCTGGCAGACGGCGAACCAGCCCACAGAATCGCCTGCTGCATGCTCAAACAGGAAATACATCCACAGCCATAGCGGCTGACTCCTCGGTTTCTGGTAAAAAAACAAGAAAAGAGGAGCTGCACCCGGGATGCGTGGGCATCGCCCGCCTTAGGATTTCTTTGTTTTTTTTCTGGATTTCTTCTTTTTTTGGGCTTCCCCGGCCAGTATCATCTCCCTCAAGCTGGCCGAATCTGTTGGATCCACAAGAATTTGCGCATGTTCTTCCAGGGAGACTGGCACCATATGAATGGGTTTTTTGAGCAAAGCCTGAATCTTTTCCAGCAGGGGTTCTTCTTCCGGACTGCAAAAAGAGAATGCCTCGCCTTTGCGGGAGCCCCTGCCGGTGCGGCCCACCCGGTGCACATAGTTTTCCGGATCTTCGGGCAGATCATAATTGATGACATAGTCCAGATCAGGAACATCAATGCCCCGGGCCGACACATCCGTGGCAATGAGGATCTTGTCTTCTCCGGCCTTGAACTTTGCCATTACCTGGTTCCGCTGTGCCTGGTCTTTGTCCCCATGGATGGTCACACACGCAATGCCGCTTCTTTCCAGGGCCCTGGCCACCCGTTCCACCCGGACCTTTGTTCTGACAAATACCATGATCCGGGCATCTTCATGATCCCTGACAAACCGGCGCAGAAAAAACCGCTTATCATCCATTGCCATTTTCATCATCCAGTGGGTGACATTTTTGGATACCGGATCATCCGGAGAAATCTGGATTCGGATGGCCGTGGTTTTTACCTGGGAGAATGCCAGCTTTTTGATCTCTTTGTCAATGGTGGCCGAAAAAAACAGGGTCTGGTGCCGAAGGGGCAGTTTTTTCTTGATGGCCTGGATATCTTTGATAAAGCCCTGGTCCAGCATGCGGTCCGCTTCATCCAGCACCAGGGTGTTCACCCGGGACACGGTGACAGCGCCCTGGCTGATCAGGTCAAACATCCGGCCCGGAGTAGTCACCAGGATATCAACGCCTTTTTTTAATTGTGCAATCTGCTGCTCCTGCTCCACCCCGCCGTAAATGCACAAAGGCGTCACCCGGGTGTGCCGGGACAGGGCAGTGAATACCGCCCCTATCTGACTGGCCAGTTCCCGGGTGGGCACCATGACGATGCACTGGATACCGGTTTTTCTCCCGGAACCCTTGGATTTATGAATCCGGTCAATCACCGGGACGGCAAAAGCAGCTGTTTTTCCGGTGCCGGTCTGGGCTACGGCCAGGACATCCTCCCCTTTGAGAATGGAGGGTATGGCCTTGTACTGGATATCAGTGGGCCGTTTATATCCGGCGGCTGCCAGGTTTTTTTTGATGATTCCGACTATGGGGTAGGTATCAAATTTCATATGGCACTTCCATGCATCCTTTGGTAATAATCAATAGTATTTGTTTATAAAATACAGGCAACCTGCCCAAAACACAATACACCGACATCCCGATATTTGCTATAAGCATCCCGGGTTTTCGATTGTTGCTGCAGCACGCTGTCCGTGACCCCGCCCCTGGTGGTGTCCTGTGCCCGGCCCGAGATCCTGCGGAGGCCTTTCGCAATGAGCAGCCTTTTCTGCAAAAAGCGTACAGCCAGTTGAAGCATGTATGTTCCAGGCAATTTTTACCAGGCCCCCTGCGGCTCTGACGGTCCGTTCACAGGACACCACCAGGGGCTCCTCATAGAGCGGTACGCTGTTATAACAAATATCGAATCCGACAATTTCAAGACCGACATTTTTACACACCCGTCATTCCTTTGTTGGTCCCGGTGCTCTTGTCACAAGAGAATTTACAAACCGTTCATTAAGCAGCCGGGCTTAACTCTGCAATTATACAGGAGTTTTACATTGTCTTGTCCATATTTATGCTTGACACCTGAATGGGAAGCAGGTAAGGTAATTAGCTGTTTCAGGTGCTGCATATGCAGGTAAAAGGGAATCCTGTGAAAATCAGGAACGGACCCGCCGCTGTAACCGGGGATGAACACCACACAACCACTGATGACAAACGGGAAGGGTGGTCAGTAAGCAGATCCGGGAGTCAGAAAACCTGCCTGAAAAGTTGATCGTTATACTTGCGAGGGCTTGGGTAGATCAACCTTATGCGGATAAAAACGGTTCCCATATCAGATATTTCTGGTATGGGT
>DATFKQ010000027.1:0-14986 GCA_035268565.1 Desulfotignum sp.
AGTATGCCCGGGTGATGGTCAGGCCATGATCGGCAAACAGTTTTCTCAGGACCGGCAGCTGGGGCCTTTCAAAATCTGAATTGAACATGAACCGGATCTCACCGATATCCGACAGGTTGAACACCTCCACAAACGGGGTCACATGCTGGTCCACCCGGGCCAGAAATTTTTCATACCGGTTCCGGGTCAGCCGGGGAATGGCAGTATAATCCTGGTTCCTGTTGAACAGAAACCGGGACTCGGCAAAATCATCATCCGGAAAATCCGCCACAGTTTCCGGCCGGAACACATAGGTGAAATATTGTTTTTCCGGGTTGTAATAATATTCTCTGCGATGCCCGGCCAACAGTTTATCCAGGATCCGTTCCATTCTGTCACGGGTTTCGGCCGTGGCGATGCGCACCCTTTGGATATTGCTGTCCTGGTTCAGGTCAAAATCAATATCCGCCACCCAGGAATGCAGAGCCACCTTGTCCCCTTTGAGGTGAATGCCTTTGGCAATGGATGCCAGAATGCTTTTCAAGGATTCCTTGGTGATGGTTTCAAAAAAATAGACGGGCAGTCCCAGGTCGTCAAGAAGAATGCCGGCTGCCAGGTTGATACAGTTGGCAGTGATAAACCCCTCTGATGACAGGTCAATCACCGCCTCGTACAGCAGGCTGGGGTTAAGGTTCACACGTTTTGCTTTTTCTATGATATGGGCGCCTGCGGAGACACTCAGTCCGCCGCTGGATGTGATATGCATTCGGATCTCCTGTTATATAATTATAAATCCTCTGTATCGGTCTTGCTAGTATACCCTAATTCCGGCCGGGTCAACCCCAATCCATTTTTTTTCAAAAGCACAGTATTTTCAGATCCTTTGTTTTCAACAGGTTTGTATCTCAACAAAATTCCCCCGGGGTAATGGCAGGTAGATGCAACGTCACATATATTGACACACCGCTACCCCCAGGAGGCGGGCATCAAGATGCTGAACAGGATGTGGTTGCATGCAATGGCTCTGCAAAATTACCGCATCCGTATTGACTTCATACCCAAACAAGGATAGTCTCAAGTCCTTTAAACAGGATTTGGCATATTTTGTACATACCCCGATTTTAAAGATTATGGACTGAAACACCCACCCATGGACACCGATATCACCCAGATGCCCCTGACAAAAGAGACCCATTGTGTACGCCTGAAAGCCCGGCCTTTCATGCCGGCTGTTTTCTGCAGACTGCTGGCTTTGTCCCTTGTACGGAAACCAGGACGTGTTTTCGGCACCCGGGTTCAAAAAGGACAATTGCTTCTGTCCGGATTTGTACCTGACCCGGACCGCATCCGCAGATACCGGAAAGTATGCGGATTTTCCTGCTTGCCGGAAGAAAAAACCATTCCGGCCAGCTGCCTTCAAACTTTTTTTATCGGCTTACTGGGCAGGTACATTACCTCGGATTTTTTTCCCATCAACCCCATGGGACTGATCCAGACCGGACAGTCTTTTAGATCAATACAGCCGGTATTTTTGGAAGAATCCCTGGATTTGTCCTGCACCCTCCAGGATATGACCAGGACAAAAAAAGGCATCTTCACCCGGTTCTGTCTGGAAATACTGCAAAAGAACACCCTGGTATGGGAGGGAACATCCACCTATCTGACCCGGGATCCCGCTGCCGGCAAGACACTGGGGAAAAAAATCCAGGACCAGCCCCTGCCGCCACAGATGACCATACAGGTGCCTGAAAATGCAGGCCGCAGGTACGCCCGGGTATCCGGAGATTACAATCCCCACCATCTGTTCAATGCCACTGCCCGGCTCATCGGTTTCAAACAGGCCATTGCCCACGGCATGTGGAGCCTGGCCAGGACACTGGCTGCCCTGGAAAAAACCATGACCGTTTCCCATCCTTTTGCAGTGGATGCCGCCTTCAAGCTGCCCATTTTCATGCCCGCAACCCTGACCCTGGGATATGAAAACATTGCTGCCGCCCCCGGGCAGGTGGGGTTTGAACTTCGGGATGCAGACAAAGGCCTGCCCCATCTGAAGGGTACTTTGCATCTGCAGAACCGGGAAAAGTAACCCGTGATGGGATCGGTTTTTGCCTTAGGTTCCGCCTTTTTCTGGGCTGCTGCCGTTATTTTGTTTAAAAAAAGCGGAGAAGTGTTCTCCCCGATTTCCCTGAACATATACAAAAGCCTGGTGGCCATGGTTCTGGTAACCATCACCATGCTGGCACTGCAGATTCCATTTTTTCCAAACCAGCCGCTAAACAGCTGGCTGATCCTGTCCTTGTCGGGATTTTTGGGCATTACCCTGGCAGATTTGTTCTTTTTCATGGCCCTGAACCGTCTGGGAGCAGGACTTGTGGCCATTGTGGAATGCCTGTACCTGCCCTGTGTGCTGTTTTTTTCTTTTCTGCTGCTGGATGAAAGCCTGGGCATCGGGGGTATCATCGGCGGTCTAATGGTATTGTCCGCCGTTCTGGTGGGATCTTTGCAGAAAAAAAATATGGCCCTGGAAGAGGTGGTGCCGCCTGCGGACAACCTTGCCGGCATCATTGCCGGTGTACTGGCCATGATTTTTCTCTCTTTAGGGATTGTCATCATCAAGGAGATTCTGGAATATACCGATGTGTTCTGGGCCACCCTGGTGCGGGTGAGCGCCGGTATTGTAACTCTCCTGATCATGGTGGCCTGCCACCCGCAGAAAAAACGCTATCTTGCCGAACTCAAGTGGTCCAGATCCTGGCTCATTGCCCTGCCCGCATCCATCTGCGGCAACTATATTGCTCTGCTTCTCTGGGTGGCCGGCATGAAATATACCACTGCCTCCCAGGCAGCCATCCTCAACCAGATGTCCACCATTTTTATTTTTATTCTTGCTGCTGTCTTTCTCAAGGAAAAAATTACCGCCAACAAGGCGGTGGCCATCTGCATGGCGGTATCCGGGGCTCTGCTCACCATTTTCACCTGACGGTACAGCCGTTGCAGCCAGGTCCGGACATAAGCACTTGACTATTGCATGGATTTCCGTCTAAATTGGCCCGTAAATCTATAATACCAAGGAGTTGAAATGGCAAAACAAAAAGTGGTCCTGGCCTACTCAGGCGGACTGGATACATCGGTCATCCTCAAATGGCTGCTGGAACAAGGATATGAAGTGTTTGCATATATGGCTGATATCGGCCAGAAAGAAGATTTTGCAGAAGCCAGAAAAAAAGCGCTGAAAATTGGTGCTTCTGATGTCTTTATTGAAGATATGCGCAAGGAATTTGTCACCGATTATATTTTTCCGGTGTTCAAGGCCAATACCCTGTATGAAGGCCGGTACCTTCTGGGAACCGCCATTGCCCGGCCGTTGATTGCAAAAAAACAGATTGAAATCGCCCGGAACGTGGACGCAGCCTATGTTTCCCACGGGGCTACCGGCAAGGGAAATGACCAGGTACGGTTTGAGCTGTCCTATTATGCCCTCAACCCGAAGATCAAAATCATCGCCCCCTGGAAAAATACGGCATTCCTGTCGGCATTCAAAGGCAGAAGCGATCTTCTGGCCTATGCAGACAAACACGGCATCCCCACCAAACAGACCGCATCCAAACCCTACAGCGAAGATGACAACCTGCTGCACATCTCCCATGAAGCCGGCATCCTGGAAGATCCGGCCCATGAATGCGAAGAAAGCATATACTCCCACACCGTGTCCCCTGAAAAAGCCCCGGATGTTCCCACCCGCATCAAAATCCGGTTCAAGGACGGCATCCCGGTTCAGGTGGTCAACCTGGAAGACAACACCCGGAAAACCGATGCCCTGGAATTGTTTGAATATCTGAACCAGCTGGGAAGAGAAAACGGGATCGGCCGCCTGGACATGGTGGAAAACCGGTTTGTGGGCATCAAATCCCGGGGGGTATATGAAACCCCGGGGGGCACCATCCTCCACGAGGCACACAAGGACATCGAAGGGATCGCCATGGACCGGGAGGTGATGCGGCTGCGGGATATGCTGGGGGCCAAATTTGCCGAACTGATTTACAACGGGTTCTGGTTCAGTCCGGAAATGGAATTTCTCATGGCAGCCATGGACAAAAGCCAGGAGGTCATCGACGGGGAGGTCACCCTCAAACTCTACAAGGGGGTTGCCTATCCTGTTGCCAGAACCAGTACGTCATCTCTCTACGACCAGGACCTGTCATCCATGGACATTGCCGGCGGATACAACCAGGAAGATGCCGAAGGGTTCATCCGTATCAACGCCATCCGGCTCATGGCCCACAGAAACATAATCAACCGGGGGTAGCTGCATGCCTGACACGGTAAAAAAACACCACCCCAAAATCATTGTTCTTTCCCTTATATTGTGGCTCGCTGCTGCAATGCCTGTCCTGGGAACCACATCCCAACCTGCCCGGATTGCACCCGAAGACTTTCCTGTCTGTGATGCCATTGCCCCCAATGTGGACTTCTGGATAAAAATTTTTACCGAATATGGCCGGTCCCATGGGGTAATTCACGATTCCCGTCATCTTAACCGCATATACACGGTCATTGACCTGAATCCGGATCGCACCGCAACGGCTGCCCGGAAAAACAAACAGGCCCGAAAGGCTGCCTATAAAAAATACAAAACCGTTTTACTGGCCCTGGCCGGGGGCAGATCTCCTGCCAGTCCGCTGGAAAAACAGGTGGCCGGCCTGATGGGTCCTGATGCAGTCCGGGCAGATTACAAACAGGCTGCCTTCCGCCTCCGGTGTCAGACCGGCATAAAAGACCAGTTCCGGGCGGGTTTAATCCGGTCCGGTGCGGTAATTGATGAATTCAAGCGTATCTTTTTATCCCATGGCCTGCCTGTGGATCTTGTGTACCTGCCCTGTGTGGAATCTTCCTTTGATTTCAATGCCTATTCCAAATTCGGTGCAGCAGGCATCTGGCAGTTTACCCGGGGAACCGGAAAACAGTTCATGGAAATCGGATATGTGGTGGACCAGCGCAGAGATCCCTATATTTCCGCAGATGCTGCCGCCCGCCTGCTCAAAAGAAACCATGCCGAACTCAAGGACTGGGCAATGGCCATCACCGCCTACAACCATGGTCTGGCCGGCATGAAACGGGCCAAAAAAGCCAGGGGTACCTATGAAAACATATTTTTACGCTACCAGAGCCGATCCTTCAAGTTTGCCTCCAGAAACTTTTATCCGGAATTTCTGGCTGCCAGACAGGTGGCCAGAAATTATCAGCAGTATTTTGGAGATCTGCCTTTTGCCGAACCTGTTAATTATACCCGGTTTACAACCAAAGGTTTTCTGAACGCCCGGTCATTCACCCGGGCACTGAACCTGGATATGCAGGAATTTCACACCCTGAATCCATCACTGCGCACCCCGGTGTTCAAGGACCTAAAATATATCCCCAGGGATTTTGAGATCCGCCTGCCCGCCCATATTCCGCTCCATGATGCCAGACAGACGGCTGTAAGCCTTTACCAGGAAAAACAAAAACCCAGCCGGTTCCATGTGGTGGCCAAAGGAGATACTGCCGGTGCCATTGCGCGGATACACAATGTTTCTCTCAATGCCTTGATCCTGGCAAACAACCTTAATCGGCAGGCCGTGATTTTCATCGGACAGAATCTGCGCATCCCGGTGAAAGACCAGTCCAATGCCATGTCCGGCACCATCCTGGCAGACCAGGCTGACACCAAAAAACACCTGGTCCCTGACAGCGGCAGGACCAGACCCAGAACCATTGTCAGAAAAGTGGCCAAACCTGCCCGGGTAAAATCTCCTGATCCTTTACCCGAACCGGCAAAACCCCCTCAGCAGCCTGTGACTGTGGCAGCAAAAACACCTGAAATACAAAAAAAACATGCCGGGGATATGGCAGCCCTGCCCGCACCTTCGCCTGACAGACTCAATCCGCTGGTTGACACCAGCAACCTGAAAATACAAAAAATAGTGGCAGGTGCCGACAATGCCCGTTTAGGTATTATTCAGGTGGAAGCAGAGGAAACTCTGGGTCACTATGCTGACTGGCTCAAAATCCCCACCAGCCGGATCCGGACCCTGAACCGCCTCTCATTCGGCACACCCATCGCCATCAACCAGACCATAAAAATTCCGCTGGCTGCCTCGGATCCGGACAGGTTTGAAGAGCAGCGGTTTGAATTTCACAGGGAAATTGAAGAAGATTTTTTTGCCTCTTTTGTGGTTTCAGAGGTGGAAACCTATGAAATCAAATCCGGTGATACCATCTGGTCTTTATGCCTCAAACAGCTGGAAATTCCGTTCTGGCTTTTAAAAAAATACAACCCGAAAACAGATTTCACCGCCATGCACCCCGGGCATAAACTCAATTACCCCCTGGTGGTGGGCAAACAGGATGGTGCGGTTTTATGATCAGATTCCCAGGCGTTTTTTGATTCCCCGGAACTGGTCATAGGACAGTCCCAGCAGGGCTGCTGCTTTTTTGTGATGAAATTTTTTTTGCACCAGGGCCTGTTTCACCCGGTGTCTTTCCAGAGCCTGGACCGCCTCTTTTAAGGGCATTGTCAGCAGATCCTGTGTCCATTGTTTCTGACCGGTCTTTTCTGAAGATACGTTCTCCAGTGTTACTGCAGATGGCGCCCGGCCAGATACAGGCGCCAAAGCGTCCAGATCCTGGGGCAGCGGCGGGGAAACATGTTTTTCTTCCCTGGTTTCGGCATTGTCGGCATAGGGGTTTTCAAAGGGATCAAAGACTATATCCTGTATGCGGAAAGTGCGGCTTTTGTATACCGCGCGTTCAACAACATTTTTCAACTCCCGGATATTGCCGGGCCAGGGATAGGCTGACAGTTTTTTTTGCGCACGGTCGGTCAGTTCCGGCACTTTTTCCCTTCCCAGTTCAAAAGCCATGCGGGAGGCAAAGTGGTTGGCCAGGAGCAGAATATCTTCTTTTCTATACCGCAGAGGCGGCACATAAATCACTTCAAAGGAAAGGCGGTCCAGAAGATCCCGCTTAAAAGTTCCTGCCTGAACCATGGCTGTCAGGTCTGCGTTGGTGGCGGCAACAATCCGCACATCCACCCGGATCGGACGGGAAGATCCCACCCTTTCAAATACCCCGTACTCCACTACCCGTAAAATTTTTTCCTGGACCTCCATGGGAATGGTACCGATTTCATCCAGAAACAAGGAGCCGTCTGACGCCTGCTCAAACCGGCCGGTGTGGCGGGTGCCGGCACCGGTAAAGGCCCCTTTTTCATACCCGAACAGTTCCGATCCGATAAGGGTGGGGGTTAAGGCGGAACAATTAAGGGTAACCAGCGGTTTTTGCCACCGTCTGGATAAAAAATGAATCCTTGCGGCTGCCAGTTCCTTGCCGGTTCCCCGCTCCCCTAAAATCATCACGGGACGGTCAATGGGAGCCACCCGGGAAATCTGCTCCTGGAAGGTAATAAACGCCTCGGACTGGCCCACCGCCCCATCCATGGACACATGGTGGCCCATGGATGTATCAGAATCTGAATAAACCATGCTTTTTGCGCACCCTTTAAATAAAAATAAGGTTGATAATCCATTAAAAATGTTAAGTTCACCACTTAATGGTATAAATTACCACGGTATTGTTTTTGTGTCAATCCTGGTTGGTATCTGCACTCTCCGTAAACGGTCGAAACTATTCATGATCTGATTTCCTCGCAACAATGGCACGCTTCCTGCTGTGTAACATATTTAACATCTGACAATTGCACCCACAGGGACCTGGTCCCACCAACAAGGAGAAGAACCATGGGCATTTTTACACGATTCAGAGACATTGTATCTGCCAATATCAACGCTATGCTGGACCGGGCCGAAGACCCGGAAAAACTTATCAAACTGATGATCCGGGAAATGGAAGACACCCTGGTGGAGCTCAAATCCTCCTGCGCCGGCACCATTGCCAGCCGGAAAAAAGTGACCCGGCTTCTGGAGGACACCCGGGACAAAGAAGCCTTCTGGGAACACAAAGCCGGCCTGGCCGTGTCCAGGGGCCGAGATGACCTGGCCCGCCAGGCTTTGCTGGAAAAAAGACGGTTTGCCCAAAGGTGCGAGACCGTGGAACAGGAGCTGGATGAGCTGGGTGCCATTGTGGAACAATACAAAGATGATATCCAGGAACTGGAAAACAAGCTCAAATCCGCCAGGGAAAAACAGCGCATGCTGGTCCAGCGGCACATCCGGGCCCAGCGCAAAAAAAAGGCCCACCAGGAAATCCGGCGGGTGGACTCCGCAGAAGTTATGCAGAAGTTTGAGGAAATGGAATCCCACATCGAACGGATGGAAGCGGAAGCTGACCTGGTAAATTACGGCAGAAAAACCAGTCTGGAAGAAGCATTTGAAGAACTCAGTGCAGATGATGATATTGAACGCCAGCTGCATGATTTAAAATCCTCCCAAACAGTGCAGAAAAATGATACTCATACAGTGTAAATTATCCACATCAGGGGGAGGACGTTTATAATGCATGGTGCGACAATCATCGGAATCGCCATGGGCGGATTCATTTTGTTTCTGGCTACTGTCGGACTCATTGTCATAGGTATCATCCGGGCCGCCAAAACCGGCGGCATCAGCAAAAAAGACCGCAAGGCCCAGGATGAAGAAACCCGGATGATCCAGGATATTTACCATGGATTGTCAAAAATGGAAGAGCGGGTGGAAGCTTTGGAAACCATCTTGATAGAACGCCGAAAAAAGGATTGGTAAAACATGAGAAACCATTACAAGCGCAGACAAAAATTCGGATATGCCCGGTGCAGAAACCATTACGCCAGATTCAAAGACCAGCTCAATGACCTTGCCGGAGACCACCGCATATACCGATCCAGAAGAGGCATACTCATGGGGGTATGCCGGGGGGTGGCTGAACATTTTAATTTGAGCGTTTTCTGGGTACGGATGATCACTTTTCTGATTTTTCTGTTCACCGGATTCTGGCCGGTGGGGGTGCTGTATATTGCGGCCGGACTGATTTTAAAACCTGCACCTGTGGTCCCTTTCCACGATGAAAATGACCAGGAGTTCTATCAGTCCTATACCACCTCCAGAGAATCCGCTCTTCAGCGCATCAAACGCAAATTTGAAAATATTGACCAGCGGATCCAGCGCATGGAACATACGGTGACCTCCCGGGATTTTGACCTGTGAGGCACCCGTTTTTATAAAAAAAAATATCTATAAGATATTTAAAAGTGTCAGTCCGTCTTTTATCAGAACCAGGGCCAGAATACACAGGGCCAGGCCCAACCCCCGCATGGTATACACATAGGCCCGGCCTTTGATAACTGCCCTGGACCGGCCCACCAAAAGGGCCAGGCCCACTTTGGATCCCACCAGCAGCAGATAGAATCCGGCAACAAACCCGGCAGCTGCCGCCACATTCACAGCCATGGCCCGATGAACCACCGGAGCCCCCACAGATATCCAGAACAGATACGGATGGGGGCTCAATACATTCACCAGAACGCCCTTTGCCAGGGCGTTATTTGTTGAAACATCCGCATTGATAACCAGTGCTCTGGTCTGCAGCCCCTTGCACCCCATGCGCAACACCACCCCTCCGCCCACCAGGGAGATTGCGCCCAGCACCGCTTTAAAATCCGACATGGTGGACAAAATACCCACCGACACCAGAATAATGGGCAGATCACTGATCAAAGGAGCCAGGGCCACCCGGATGCCGGCACCCACGTTCTGTTTTAAGGTCTCAGCCACCACCAGGGTCAGCAGGGGTCCCGGTGCAAGCCCGGCTGACAGGCCCAGCACCAGGCCCATGGTTAAAAAATGTATCATCAAGAAGATATAGCGCTTCTTTAAAGCGGCTTGCAATCTTTTTTTTGCCTGCTTTTACAGACGTCTCTCCATGCCGGCAGGTCATTCTCCCGGGCTGTTAGAGTACACAAACAGAGGCGCATGCGGCAGGGCTTATCATGACTGCCTGTGCAGATACGGTTCATACCACCCGGCCCTGTTCAAAAACATATGACCATGGTATGAACGGGGTCGCCGGAAACCGGTCCCTGTCATATTTGCATAACAGTGACCGGCTTCCGGACCTGAACTGTGATTTTTAGACCTGATTAATCCTGGTATTTAAAGGACAACCTGAGATTGGTGCGAAACCGGGCAGGCTTGCCCTCTTCAATTTTCACATCCAGCTTTTTGACCTCTGCGATTCTCAGATCACGCAGAGAACCGGATGCTTTTGCAATGGCTTGGTTGGCTGCATCTTCCCAGGATGTGGTGCTGGACCCAACAAGATCGATGATTTTGTAGACACTGTCGCTCATGGTACCCTCCTTGAAAAAGAATTAAAAAAAGCAGGCCGTGGCGCACGAGATGAATGGCAGACAATAAAACAGACCAGAATGAGATTCAACACTGATATCTGAATTATATAATAATCCACCCGGATGTCAAAAACTTTTTACTGATCCCGGCTGTTCCAATAACTTCACAGGCCCGGGATCTTTGTTTAAAAACCGGTTTATATTCTCATAATAGGCATCAAACATGGATATGGTATTGTGGCCTGCCCCGGGAATATAGACCATTTTTTTAGGACAGGTCAGGCTGTCAAACAGGTTTTGGGTATTGTGGCTGGGAATAACCCCGTCTTCCATAGATGCCAGCACCAGAGTGGAAGACTGAATATCAGCGGAAAAATCAATGGTGCGGTGCCGGTCCTGCAGCACCAGATTTACCAGCCAGGCAGGATAATAGGCAGCGGCCACATTCTGGATGCTGTCAAAAGGACAGGTGAGAATCAGCCTGCCCAGATCCCGCTTCAGGGCCAGGCAGGCAGCCATGGAGGAGCCTATGCTCCGGCCCCAGGCCACACATTTTTTTGGATCAAGTCCAAGCTGGTCAGCCATATGGTCATAGATGGCCAGGGCATCTGACTTGAGATGGTTTTCAGCAGGTGATCCTGTACTCAGGCCGTATCCCCTGTAATTCATCAAAACCACATTGGCAGACAATTTTGCTGCATACTCCTCCAGATTCAGCGACACCTCTTCTGCATTGCCCCCGAAATAAAATATGGTGGGCAGGCGGGCCAGATCCTTTTTTAAAAACCAGCCATGAAGCACCACTTTGTTTTCCACCGGGATCTGGATTTCCGCCACCCCCGGTATACTGGTTTTTATATATGCCAGCCTCTCCGGTGTAACAGGCACAGGAAAATACAACAATCTGCGTGAAAAAAAATACAATCCCACCAGAAAAATCAGGGCTGCCGCCACCAGAATGAATAACACTCTCATTGTCGTCTCCTTGTATTGGCTGAAGATGATGTGATGTAAAATAACCGAAGCCACGCCAGATTAAAAGAGAAACCTGAACCGCTTGATTTTGGGCATCTTTTTTAGTAGTAACTGGGGAATAAAAAATCCATAAAATCAGGCATTGGCACCACAAAACAGAGCACAGGCCGGTTTTTTCAATAAAGGAGCAGGAAGGTGAATTTCATATATCTGGTAATTATAGCAGCCATCGGCGGCGTTGCCGTAGCCCTGCAGGGACAGCTGATGGGAAGCATTGACAAAAACGTGGGGACCCTTGAAAGCGTCTTTGTCACTTATGGCGGCGGCGGATTTATGATCGGCATTATCATGATCCTTTTACGGGGCGGAAATTTATCAGGCTTAACCCTGGTTCCCTGGTACACCCTTCTTGCAGGCCCCATAGGCCTGGTGCTCATTGCTGCCATCGGTTACAGTGTTCCCCGCCTGGGCCTGGTGCCGGCATTCACTATTCTGGTGGCTGCCCAGTTCATGACAGCAGCTGTGATTGACCAGTTCGGCCTGTTCGGGGCGGAGATCAGGCAGATCAGCCCATCCCGGCTATCCGGTATGCTTGTCATGCTTTTGGGCATATGGCTGGCCATGCGGTAACCGGCACGGTATTATCCCGTATATGTTTTTTTTTCGCCACAAACAGTGGTATTATTGTATACAATTCCCCAAAAGGCATTTCTGTGCTGTTTTGCGTGCCACACCGGTTTTTTTCCACCGCATGTCACAACAATACTGAATCAGAGGATATATCAGGAAAGGGCGTTTTTTTCAGAAATGGGGGATAAATAATTTTGTACCAGGTCAAAAAGCACTTTTAAGGAATAGGGCTTGGGAAGAACCGCATCAAACAGGTGTCCGTTCATCAGCCAGGGGGTGCCTGACATGGCAATGACCGGCACAGTGTTCCCTTTGAGCTGCCTGATTTCCTGCAGCACCTCTTCTCCGGACATTTTGCCCATCACCATATCGGTTATCACCAGACCATAATCATTGGACTGCAGCATTTTTACGCCTTTCTCACCGCTGTCAGCCGTATCAACACCAAATCCTTTTCTGGATAATGCCAACGCCAGCATTTTCAAAATTGCTGTTTCATCATCTATGATAAGCACTTTTGCAGCCTTTTTTGCAGCTTCAGGCATTTTTATAATTCCCAAAAAAGTTTTTGGTCATACCTTATCAATATTTTTATTATACCGGTGAAGATATAATAAAACAAGGTCCAGAATGCAATAGGCAAAAACCCGAAAAATTCATCTGTTATTACGGAGTGAAAATACGTAGTTTTCATAAATTCACCAGATAGGATTTTAAATTGATCCTGGTGCGCTTAAGGCCTAATTTTTCTCTTATATTCTCCCGGTGCGTATCTATGGTCCTCACGGCACAGTTAAAAATATGGGCGATTTCTTTATTGGAAAACCCCTGTTTGATAAATGCGGATATCTGGATTTCTCTGGGCGTCAGGCAGCCCATGGGGTCAGATAATTTTTTTGAAAACGGCAGGACCATTTCCTGAATATTTTTTTCAAGTACGTCAAACACATTGTGCTGATCTGCTCTGGAAAGACTGTTTTTCAGCTGCAGGAGAATGGGACGGATAACCAGTTCATAATTGGAAGAAATATTTTCTTCCAGTTTTTGCATATCCTGTTCTCTTTTCTGGAGCAATACATTCAGGGCAGCATTGAGTTCCTGGAGTTCAGATGCTTTTTTTTCAAGTTCATACCCTGCCTTTTGCAGCTCTTTTTGAATCTTTTGCCGGTCGCTGATATCTTTGATGATGCCGATAAAACCAAGGATATTTTTTTTATCATCCCGTAAAAAAAATGCATTGGTTTCTCCGGGAAACACTTTTCCTGATTTTTTTTTATAATGTATGGTGTAAGAGAAATCGGGCTGGTCCATATTTTTTTTCAGTTTTTCTCCCATCTGCCGGTATTGTTTTTTGTCATCATACAGATGCCTTGTTTTTTTCCCCTTGATTTCATCGAGCAGGTAACCGAATATCTGTGTGAAAGACTGGTTGCAATCAATGATGTTTCTGTCGGTGTCTGTCAATAAAATGGCATCCCGGTTGGAATTGAACAATTGCCGGTAGTGGGTTTCTTTTTCCCTGAGGGCTTTTTCAAGCAGTTTGCGGCGGGTGATGTCCTTTGTTATGGACAAAATGATTTTTTCATTATTGATCTGCATTATCCGGGCGGACATGAGACCGGTTATAACCTGCCCGTTTCTGCTGACAAAATCAATTTCAAGATTTTCAGCAGATCCCTTCTTTTGGAGTATATTTACCAGATATTGTCTGTCTTCGGGATTTTTCCATATCCCCAGCTCAAGGGAGGTTTTGCCGATCACCTCTTTTCGGGTATATCCTGTGAGTCTGGTAAACCCCTCATTGATATTCAGATACAACCCGTCATCAAGACGGTTTAAATTTATGGCATCCGGCGTGGTTTCAAAAGCCAGCTGATACAGATCCTGTTTTTTTTCAGACATAATTTTGTCTCCCGGAGAAAAAATATGCAAAAAACGGGCCGGATATGTTTTATGTAGGCAGGAATCATCTCCGGAAAGATCACATCAATCCATGGGCCATCCTTCTTCAACACCGTGGCAGGACACAAAGGTACTGTTAGCCAATTCAATCAGCCGGGGGAATTCTTTTTTGCAGCGTTCTCTGGCATAGACACACCGGTTGTGAAACACGCACCCTGACGGCAGTTTTACCGGTGTGGGCACTTCGCCCTTGAGTTTGATGTGCTTGGCCTTTTTTTCCCCCACCTTTGGGATGGCAGACAAAAGGGCCCGGGTATAGGGATGCCGGGGGTGGTTGAAAAGATCATTGGCCGAGGCCAGTTCACACAGGGTACCCAGATACAGCACTGCCACCCGGGAGCTGATGTGGTGCACCACAGACAGGTCATGGGTGATGAACAGATAGGTCAGGTCATGTTTTTCCCGCAGGTCCATGAGCAGGTTCAGAATCTGGGCCTGGATGGAAACATCCAGGGCAGATACGGGCTCGTCTGCCACGATAAAGTCAGGATCCAGTATCAGTCCCCTGGCAATGGAGATACGCTGGCGCTGCCCTCCGGAGAATTCATGGGGGTGTCGGGCGATCCAGGCCGGGTCCACCCCCACCTGTTCCATGACATAGTCCACCTTGTCCCCGGCTTCCCGGGAAGTCATTTTCGGGTTGTGGAACCGCAATGGTTCTTCCAGGGTCTGGCGGACGGTTTTCCTGGGATTCAATGACGCATAGGGGTCCTGGAAAATCATCTGCATTTTTCTGCGATAAGGAAGCCACTGCTCATGGGAGAGGGTGTCAATGCGCTGGCCGTCATAAAAAATTTTACCTGCATTGGGTCGGTAAAGTCCCAGAATGACCCGTGCCAGAGTGGATTTTCCGCACCCGCTTTCCCCCACCACGCTCAGGGTTTCTCCTTTGTTGACAAACAAAGAGACGTTGTTCACAGCCTTGACAGTGGTTTTTTCCAGGTGCATGCCGCCTTTGAAACGCAGCTGGTCCAGAAATCCGCCCGAAATATCAAAATGCTTGACCACGTCCTGGACGCGCAGTAAAGGGGTATGATTCGTCGTCATGGATATTCCTTATCTTATTTCATATGACAGGCTGCCATAATGCCGTTTTGTTTTTCTTCCAGCACCGGGGTCTGT
>DATFKQ010000028.1:0-74912 GCA_035268565.1 Desulfotignum sp.
ACCTCCAGCGCATGTTTCTGGATAAAGTTACGGCGGGGCTCCACTTCTTCTCCCATGAGCAGGGTGAATATTTCGTCCGCTTTTTCCGCATCATCGATGTTCACCTGGAGCATCATGCGCTTTTCCGGGTTCATGGTGGTATCCCACAGCTGTTCCGCGTTCATTTCCCCCAGACCTTTGTACCGCTGGATGGTAACGCCTTTTTTGGCTTCTGCCATGATAAAGGCATACAGGTCGTCGATGGTGGAAAATTCATGTCTGATTTTGGCATCTTCCTGTTTGGACATGATGCAGAAAGGCGGTTTGTTGAATTCAGCTATTTTTTCATAGCTTTTGAGCATCTGCTTGTAGTCGCTGGTGGCCAGAATTTCCCTGCCCACCCGAAGCAGAAACTGTTTGCCTTCCTGGTCATAAATATCCATTTCATAGATGCTGCGCTCCTGGTCATATTCGATTTCCCTGGGCTGGTACCCGGCTTTTTCAAGGTCTTCTGACAGGACCTCGAAATTGCTGCGTTTTTCTAGGAAAAACTTGTCTTTCACCCCGTGATGGATGACCTTGAGCAGCATGCCCGTGTCAAAATCGCGTTTGCGCAGCAATGAGACTGCATTGAAATAATAGGTCATGTCCAGCATGAACTGGTAGAATTTTTCCTCGGGGACCGGTTCGGTCTGGTTGTTGATGTACAGATCTTTCTGGGAGGCGATGCGCTGGATCAGGTACTGGGAATATTCTTCCTCGTTTTTCAGATACAGCCCGCTTTTTCTGGACCCCACCCGGAACAAAGGGGGCTGGGCAATGTACAGGTATCCCCTGGCAATCATCTCGGGCATCTGGCGGTAGAAAAAGGTGAGCAGAAGGGTCCGGATATGGGAGCCGTCCACGTCGGCATCGGTCATGATCACCACCTTATGGTACCGGATCTTTTCCACATCATATTCTTCTTTGCCGGCACCGGTGCCCAGCACCGTGATGATATTCTTGATTTCATCACTGCGCAGGATCTTGTCAAACCGGGCTTTTTCCACATTGAGAATCTTTCCTTTCAACGGCAGGATAGCCTGAAACCGTCGGTCCCTGCCCTGTTTTGCAGATCCGCCGGCAGAATCTCCCTCCACCAGGAACAATTCTCTTTCTGCCGGATCTGCAAACTGGCATTCCGCCAGCTTGCCCGGCAGGGTGGAATCCATGAGGGTCCCTTTTTTCCGGGCCAGTTCCCTGGCCCGTTTGGCAGCATCCCGGGCCCGGGCCGCATCCACGGCCTTGGAGATGATCTGTTTGGACACAGCGGGATTTTCTTCCAGAAACTGGCCCAGTTTTTCATTGAGCAAAGATTCCACAATGCCCTTTACATCGTTGTTGCCAAGCTTGGTCTTGGTCTGGCCTTCAAACTGGGGCTCCATGATCTTCACGGAAATGATCACAGCCAGGCCTTCACGCATGTCATCGCCGGAGAGCTTGAGATTCTGCATGTTTTTAGGCAGGTTTTTGGATCCTGTGATATAGGCGTTCACCGTTCTGGTGAGGGCGGCCTTGAACCCTGACACATGAAACCCGCCTTCAATGGTCCGGATATTGTTGGCATAGGAATACAGTTTTTCCTTGAAGGTGTCATTGTACTGGATGGCCACTTCCACCTGGACGTCTTTTTTATCCCCTTCAATGTGAATGGGATCATGCAGCACGGTGGTGGATCTGTTAAGGTACTCCACAAACGAGACAATACCGCCTTCATAGAAAAAATCATCTTTCTGGGCAGACCGCTCATCTTCAATGATGATCCTGATCCCTTTGTTTAAAAATGCCAGTTCCCGCATGCGCCGGGACAGCACCTCATAATCAAATTCATTTTCATTCATGATGGTGAAATCCGGGGTGAACCTGATTCTGGTCCCTTTTTTCACAGTATCGCCTTTGATCACAAGGTCGGTGAGTTTATGGCCCCGGGAATAGGTCTGGTGGTAAATTTTCCCGTTTTTATACACCTCCATTTCCAGGTGCTGGGACAGGGCATTTACCACGGAAATGCCCACACCATGCAGACCGCCTGACACTTTATAGGAATCTTTGTCAAATTTTCCGCCGGCATGCAGCTTGGTCATGACCACTTCACAGGCCGGGATGTGTTCTGTATCATGCATTTCCACCGGGATACCCCGGCCGTTGTCCACCACACTCACACTCATATCCGGATGGATGGTGATGTTGATGGTATCGCAATGGCCGGCCATTGCTTCGTCAATGCTGTTGTCCACCACCTCGTACACCAGGTGATGAAGGCCCTCCATGTCCACGTTGCCGATGTACATGGACGGTCTTTTGCGGACTGCTTCCAGTCCTTCTAAAATCTTGATGCTGTCTGCGTTGTATTCTTTTGTCACGTTGTTTTCTTTCATGATAAATGCATTGCCATTATGGCACAAATAAGGTTGTCATCATCCTGGGCCTTGATGATGCACGGGGTTTTGATCTCTTTTATATGGAGCACCACAGTGTGCTGGTCAAACAGGTTCAATGCATCCATAAAATATCTGGGGTTGAAGGCACTTTTTATATCTTCTCCATCATATCCGATCATCATGCGTTCCTTGGATTCCCCGATTTCCGGGTTGGTGATGGTGACGGTAAGTTCGCCTTCCTTGAAATTGAAAATCACGGTTTTGTAATCATCTGATGTCAGAATGGACACCCGCCGCATGAGGGTGAAAAACATGGAACGGTCCACTTCTATGCCTGTCATGACCTCCATGTTTATGATGGGCCTGTAATCCGGGTATTCTCCCTGCAGCAGTTTGATCATAATGGATTCATTGACCCGCTGGAAAATAAAGTGGTTGTCCTTGATGCCCACCCGGATGGTTTCAGACGTATTATCAATGAATTTATGCAGTTCTGACAGCCCTTTCTTGGGAATAATCACATCTTCTTCAGGCAGGACAAGATTCCCGGTGTACGGGGCATCATAACAGTGCAGGCGCCTGGAATCAGTGGATACCATACGCAGAAACGGTGTGTCATTCTTTGTTATTTTTTCTATCAAAGCACCCAGTACATAGATGCGTTTTTCATCTCCGAGCGCGGATACAACAGAGGCTGTCTCCACCATTTTGCGCAAGTCCCGGGCATTGATGTCAATGAAGTCCACATTTTCAATTACCGGGGTTTCCGGAAAATTTTCATAATCCGATGATACAATATGAAACAGGCTGTCCCCTTTACCGATTTCCACCCACCGGTTTTCCACTTCATTAACCGGAATGGTATTGTCCGGGTATTCCCGGATGATTTCAAAAAACTTTTTGGAGTTGATGGACAAAATGCCTTGTGTTTCCACCTCGGCATCATAGGTCCCGGTAAATACGGTTTCCAGGTCATTGGCAGTGATGATGATCTGGTCTTCCATGGCTTTGATCAGCACGTCTGAGGTAATGCTCAGGCTTGTTTTTCTGCCGGTGATACCTTGAATTTTCGAAAGAATTTCCAGGACTTCTTTTCTGTCAAATGAAAATCTCATTCAGGTTTCCTTCTTTTTTGTATTGTATACCCCCCAGATATTTATATCAAAACAGGGTAATTATCAATTGATAAATATGGCAGTTGTTTGTTTATAATTGAATTTTAAAAAATAATAATAACAATAAGGGATGTTCATATGTTTAAAACGTTTTAATCAATTGAATTTACCTGATATTTTTATATTTTCAATGTTGAAATTATGTTGGTATGAAATACACAGGTCACAGGTTTTGTACCCCTGCTGCAAAAGGGGTTCAAAAAGAGGCGATTTTGAACATTTTTTAAACATAATTTTAATCATTGTATATCCAGGCGCGCATCTGGCTTAAGCCTTTGTTTTTCCAGTCATCTGCTATGCGCTGGTCCAGGTATGCCAGAAACAGGGTGTCAATAACCTGGGTGATCCTGAACAGCAGCAGGGCTTTTTCAATTACCATGCCCTCGAGCTCATCATCAGAACCGTCCCCGCCGGCAGCAGGGGTTTTTAAGCCGGTGATATTAAAGCTCTCCCCTTTGATGGTGAATGTGTATTCTTCTTCCTGTCCAATTGTACACACCAGGTTCATTTCCGTGACCTTGGCCCCTTTTTTCAAGGCAGTGGTGCCTTCTTCAAGCCCGGCCCGGTCCCCTTTGATGGTGATTTTTTCCTTGGATTTGTCCCCCAGCGTATTTTCCAGGACCAGAGAATTGCCGATACAAAAGGCAACCGGATCTTTGGATGCCATGATCTGGGTCATATCCTGATCTGTTTCAATGACAAACCACAGCCAGGTTAAAAATTCATTTCCTAAAAAACCGTATTTGTTGTAGGCGGTTGCAATGTCCAGCATGGGCTACCTCGAATGGTGTAAGGGGGTCAGGGTCATAATCCGGTCTTTTTGCGCAGATGAAAAAGCAGATTTTGTTTCAACCAGGGTATAGGGAAAAATGCGGATGGGTTTAAGGTTAAAGGATTTTAAAAAAATGGTTTCAAAAAATTCATTGGCTGCCTTCTGGGTGGTGAGCAAAAAAAGGTCAGCTGATTCATAGCTCCAGAGAATATCATATACATTGGGGATGGACGGCATTTTATGCATGAGCACATCCATGACCATTTCCTTGATTTCTGATTTTTCATTTTTGGAAACAAAGTCTCTGCCGGATTTTTCCTTTTTCTTTTCAATTTCAATGGCCATCTGTTTTTGTACCAGTTTGGCAGGGATGGATTTTTTATCTATGCGCAAAGAAAAAAGAAACCAGGACCCGAAAACAAAGGAAAATCTTTCAAAATCCGGCAGGTACGGGCTTTCAAAGGGGGTCCAGCCGGCGGAAATCTCCTCATATTCATTTTCCAGTTTCGGAATGGCATTTTTGATCAGTCCCTGGCGCACCTGTTCCATGGGCTCACTGTCAAATGTATTCTGGATGTGATACCGGCTCATGGAAAGAGAGGTGGATAAAAATCCCATGTAAACTCCTTGTCATATATGTGGTAAGGTATTTTTTTTATTAAAAATAAAATTAAAAACTAAATCAGAACACCCTATCATATTTTTTATCAAAAGCATAGGGAATAGATGGATACGGCATTTACAATTTTGATAATTTATTGTATGACTTACAGGTTATATTGGGATTTTTATATGTTCGCATAAAACCACAAGAGGTGAAAATTATGAAAAAAAGCATGCAGACAATTGACGGGAATACCGCTGCAACCCATGTGGCCTATGCCATGAGTGAAGTGGCAGCCATATATCCCATTACCCCATCCAGTCCTCTGGGGGAAATCGCAGATGCCTGGGCCGCAAAGGGCCGCAAAAATATTTTCGGCCAGGTGCTGGATATCAAACAGATGCAGTCAGAAGCCGGAGCCGCCGGAGCTGTGCATGGTTCTCTGGCCGCCGGGGCCCTGACCACCACCTTTACCGCCTCCCAGGGGCTGCTGCTTAAAATTCCCAATATGTACAAAATTTCAGGAGAGCTGCTGCCCTCTGTTTTTCATGTAACGGCCCGGTCCGTATCAGCCCATGCCCTGTCCATATTCGGTGATCACCAGGATGTGATGGCAGCAAGACAGACCGGGTTTGCCATGCTGGCATCCTCATCAGTCCAGGAAGCCCAGGACCTGGCCCTGGTGGCCCATCTGGCCACTGTGGAGACACGGGTGCCGTTTCTGCATTTTTATGACGGTTTCCGCACCTCCCATGAGATCCAGAAAATTGAAATGATTGCCTATGAAGACATGGCATCTTTGTTTAATTTTGAGGCGTACAAAGCATTCAAAGCCCGGGCCGTGAATTCGGAACATCCGGATACACGGGGCACAGCACAGAACCCGGATATCTATTTTCAGGGCAGAGAAGCGTCCAATCCGTATTATCTGGCAGTACCGGCCATTGTAAAAGCCTATATGAAAAAAGTAGGCGATCTGACCGGCCGCCGTTACAACCCGTTTGACTATGTGGGTGATCCCCAGGCAGATCATGTCATCGTGGCCATGGGATCTGCCTGTGAAGCCATTGAAGAAACCATTGCATGCCTCAATGAACAGGGACAGCGCCTGGGACTGATTAAAGTGCGTCTGTACCGGCCGTTTGACACCCGGGCGTTTTTGCAGACCATTCCCGCCACCGTGGAAACCATCACGGTACTGGACAGAACCAAGGAGCCCGGCGCCATTGGAGAACCGCTGTACACGGATGTGTGCACCGCCTTCATGGAATACGGAGAAGGCCCGAAAATCATCAGCGGCAGGTACGGGCTGTCTTCCAAGGAATTCAATCCCTCCATGATCAAGGCGGTATACGACAACATGGGATCCATTTCCCCGAAAAACCATTTTACCGTGGGTATTGTCGATGATGTCACCCATACCTCCCTGGAAGTGGAAAAAGGATTCAATCCGGCACCGGAAGGCACCATTGCCGCAAAATTCTGGGGGCTTGGTTCCGACGGAACAGTAGGGGCCAACCAGTCCGCCATCAAGATCATCGGGGACAATACCGATAAATTCGCCCAGGGCTATTTTGCCTATGATTCCAAAAAATCCGGGGGATTGACAGTGTCCCATCTGCGGTTCGGGGATGTGAAAATCAAATCTACCTATCTGATTGAAAATGCGGATTTCGTGGCCTGCCACAAATCAAATTATGTGCAGATATATGATGTGCTCAAGGGCCTAAAGGAAGGGGGCACTTTTCTGCTCAACTCCCAGTGGTCTGTCAAAGACATGGAAACCCAGATCCCCGGGGATGTGCGTAAAACCATCTATGACAAAAAAATTAATTTCTACAATATTGACGCTGTGGCCATTGCTGAAAAGATCGGCCTGGGCAACCGCATCAACATGATCATGCAGACCTGTTTTTTCAAGCTCTCCAATGTACTGCCCGTGGATGAAGCCATCACCCTGCTCAAAGAAGATATCAAGGTCATGTTCGGCAAAAAAGGGGATGCGGTTGTGAACATGAACATAGAGGCTGTGGACAAAACCCTGGAGAACCTGAACAAGGTGGATGTTCCCGCCTCCTGGAAAGACGGGGCAGGGCAGGAAACACCGGCAGAGCCGGCCACACCGTTTGTGGAAAATGTCATGCGCAAAATCAATGCCCAGGAGGGGGATGACCTGCCGGTATCGGCATTTTCCGTGGACGGCGTATTTGAACAGGGAACGTCCAAATATGAAAAACGCGGGGTTGCCATCAATGTGCCGGAATGGATACCGGAGAACTGCATCCAGTGCAACCAGTGCGCCTTTGTCTGTCCCCATGCCGCCATCATTCCCATTGTTGCCGCGCAGGAAGAACTGGCAGGCGCACCTGACACCTTTGTTACGGTGGATGGAAAAGGCAAGGGCATGGAAGAGTATAAATTCAGAATCCAGGTCAATCCGCTTGACTGCCAGGGCTGCGGCAACTGCGCAGATATCTGTCCGGCCAAGACAACTGCCCTGGTGATGAAACCCTTGTCCACCCAGGTGGAGGAACAAAAAATCAACCACAAATTTTCTCTGGGCATTCCCTTTAAAACCGATATTCTCAAACGGGAAACCCTCAAAGGCAGCCAGCTGCACAAACCGTTGCTTGAGTTCTCCGGAGCCTGTGCCGGGTGCGGAGAGACCCCTTATGTCAAGGTTATCACCCAGCTGTTCGGTGAAAGGATGACCATTGCCAATGCCACGGGATGTTCTTCCATCTGGGGGGGATCTGCCCCGTCCACACCTTACTGCACCAATGCGGACGGGCACGGTCCCGCCTGGGCCAGTTCCCTGTTCGAAGATGCGGCAGAATATGGATACGGCATGATGCTGGCCACCCAGAGCCGGCGCAGCACCCTGGCATCCAAAATGGAACAGGCCCTGGAAACCGGGGTGTCCGACGAGGTGAAACTGGCCATGGAAGGCTGGCTTGCCGGCAAAGAAGATGCGGATGAATCAGCCAAATACGGGTTTGCTCTCAAAACCCTGCTAAAGGATGAAACAAAAGGGATTTTACAGGAAATATATGGGGAAAAAGATGTATTCACCAAAAAATCCCACTGGGTTTTCGGCGGGGACGGCTGGGCATATGACATCGGATTCGGGGGTCTGGACCATGTTCTGGCCTCAGGCGAAGACATCAATATCCTGGTGATGGACACGGAAGTGTATTCCAACACCGGAGGCCAGTCCTCCAAAGCCACCCCCACCGGCGCCATTGCCAAATATGCGGCTTCCGGCAAAAAAATCGGCAAAAAAGACCTGGGCCGGATGATGATGAGTTACGGCTATATTTATGTGGCATCCATTTCCATGGGGGCCAACAAAAACCAGACCATGAAGGCATTTCTGGAAGCGGAAAAATACCCAGGCCCTTCTTTGATCATCTGCTATGCCCCCTGCATCAACCAGGGAATACGCAAGGGCATGGGAAAATCCCAGGAAGAAGGCAAACTGGCTGTGGAATCCGGTTACTGGCCCCTGTACCGGTTCAATCCGGAACTTATTGATGCGGGCAAAAATCCCTTTATCTTAGATTCAAAGGAACCGGACGGCAGTCTCCAGGAATTCTTAAGCGGAGAAGTACGGTTTGCTGCCCTGGAAAAAAGCTTTCCCCAGGAATCCCAGCGGCTGCGCAAGAAAATCGAAAAAGAGGTCAATGACCGGTATGCCATGCTCAAGATGATGGCAGACGTGGGAAAATCCCCTGATGATAAAAAACAGAAATAATCTTATAACCCCAATGGATTAACCTCCCTTAATGGCCGGAACCTGTCACAGGTTCCGGCCATTACGCCAGGTGGACAAAAGATGATTTCACGGCAGGCCCATGAACTTTGAGCGGCTCAGAATACGCCTGATTATGGCATTTATGCTTGTGTCACTTGTTCCCCTGGCCTCTTTGGGATACAAGCTCATCTCCCAGGGCGAAACCCTGATTGAAGAAAGGGCCTCCTCTTATCTGAACGGGCTGTCCAAACAGAACGCCGGGGCGATCAGGGAATTCATGCTGGAAAGGGTCAATGATCTCAAGCACCTGTCCGGTGTGATCTGTATGCTGGACCCGGACACTGCCGTACTTGCAGCGCATCTGGAACTGATGAAAGACCGGGTTCCACCCTATCTGGGGTTTTTTGGTGTGAACCGGTCGGCAACGGGTTTTTTTTCCACCCGGGATCCTGCCATGGATCTGTTTCCGGATCAGCAGGTGGTGACGCATACATGGATGGATGCATCTTTTACCGATATTTTTGCCTTTCCCCTTGAACAGGAAAAAATACCCGCTTTGGTGGTCTGCACACCCATTGCAGCAGCACCGGAAAAAAACTGCACCAGGTTGTGCGCGGTGATAGATTTTCGGTTTGTGGATGTGCTGCTGCGGAAAAGCAACATTGAAGATACCGGTGAAGTGTATCTGGTGGATGATACAGGCAGGTTTCTGTCTGCTTCACGTTTCGGGGCCAAAGCACTTGCAGACACCATTGCCATCGATCTTTCAGACGGCCGGGCCCACGGGCTGCATGAAATAAGAGACTACAGAGGTGAAAAGGTGCTCCAGGCCTACCAGAGAGTGGACACCTTCCCCTGGTATGTGATGGCGGATCAGGATATGGCGGAAATTTTGAACCGCATCAGAAACCTGGGGCGGGAGGCCATAATTTACGGACTGTTGACGGCCCTGGTTGTTTTCGGACTGGCGCTTTTTATTTCAACGGTTATCGTCAATATTTTAAAGGCCAAATACCAGTATGAAAAAGAGCTGGAGTTTCAGGTCATCCAGAAGGAAAAACTGGCGTCGTTGGGTCTTTTGACCTCCGGTCTTGCCCATGAACTGAACACCCCCCTTGCCAATGCCCTGCTCTATACCCAGATCGCAAAAGAAGAACTGGTGGAATCCGGGGATGAAAAAGTGCATCAAAAACTTGCCACCGTCATCGATGAGGTCAGGCGGGGCAGTACCATCATCAAAAACCTGCTGGATTTTTCCCGCCATTCCCAAAAAGATGACAACACAACCGACAGCAACAAGATTGTGGCAAAGCTGATGGATATCACCAGGCACCATTGTGGGGCAAAACATATCAGGGTAACAGCAGAACTGGAACCGGCAATCCCTTTTGTAAAAGCTGATGCAAGCACGTTTCAGGCCATATTGACCAACCTTGTGGCCAATGCGGTTGACGCCATGGAAAAAGGCGGGGTGCTCACGGTGAAAACACGGTATATACCGGCGGTAAAAAAAATAAAAATAGAGGTTGCGGATTCAGGACCCGGCATAACCCCGGAGGAACTAAAAAAAATTTTTGATCCGTTTTTCACCACCAAAAAACCAGGAGACGGCATTGGACTCGGCCTTTTTGTCAGCTATGAAATGGCCAGAAAACTGGGGGGAGATATCAGGGTTATCAGTGCAACCAGAGAGCAGGCAAAAAAGCCGGGGACGGTTTTTACCCTTGAACTGCCTGCTGCACAGGATGTTTTATGAAAAAATACAGGATTCTGGTAGTTGAAGATGATGAAAAAATGAATCAGGGACTGGTGTATGTGCTTTCAAAACAGGGCTATGCCGTGACATCTGTTGATACCGGCGAAAAAGCACTGGAACAGATTAAAGACACCCGGTTCGACCTGGTTCTGTCAGATTTGAAACTTCCCGGTATTGACGGCAGCCAGCTTTTGCGTGCAGCCAGGCAGTATGACCCGGATATGATGTTTATCATCATCACGGCATACGGCACGGTTGATACGGCAGTATCTGCCATGAAGCAGGGGGCGGAAGACTATATACTCAAACCATTTGACATGGAAGAACTGCGGCTGGTCATCAAAAAAACCCTGGAAAAACGGCAGCTGGTTTTAAGCAATCTCCGGCTGCAGCAGCAGCTTGAAAAAAAATATACCTTTGACAATATAGTGGGCACCAGTGAGGCAATGACCGAGGTTTTCAAGGCCATCGATTTTGTCAAGGATGCCCACGCCACCGTTCTGATAAAAGGAGAAACCGGCACAGGAAAGGAACTGGTTGCCAGGGCCATTCATTTTAATTCCAACAAGGCATCAAAACCCTATATTCCCGTCAATTGCGCAGCCCTCAACGAAAACCTGCTGGCCAGCGAATTGTTCGGCCATGTCAAAGGGGCATTCACCGGCGCCATATCAGACAAAATGGGGTTTTTTGAGGCGGCTGACGGCGGCACCATATTTCTGGATGAAATCGGTGATATCGGCCCGGGTCTCCAGCAGACATTTTTGCGGGTCCTGGAAAACATGGAAATTCAGCCGGTTGGCTCCCATGAGACAAAAAAGGTGTGTGTAAGGGTCATTGCAGCCACAAACAAGGATCTTGAGACCATGGTTGAACAGGGCAGGTTCAGAAAAGATCTGTATTACCGGCTGCATGTGGTTGTGATCGACCTGCCGCCTTTACGGGAGCGGCAAGGGGATATCAGTATTCTGGCACACCATTTTCTGCACCAGTATGGTGCCGGCAGCAACAAATCCATCACCGCCATCTCACAGGCGGTATTAAAAAAGCTGGAGGCATATTCCTGGCCCGGAAATGTAAGAGAGCTTGAAAATATCATTGAACGGGCCACGCTTTTTGAACCAGGCCCGAAACTGACCCTGAAGAGCCTGCCCCATACATTGACGCGATCCGATACAAAGGCTGAAACAGGTGCCGGCGATATCCATTCTCTGGAACAATTGAGCAAGTACCATATCCGCAAGGTTCTGGAAAAAACAAACCAGAACAAAACACGGGCATCCAGGCTGCTGGGCATTGACCGGTCCACCCTGTGGCGTATCATGAACCGCCTTAACATAAAATAGTGTTGCACACTGCATCACTTGATGCAGTGTGCAATAGTTCCGCCGGTTTTCTTCCTTCCTGATTTTTACAATATAATTTATATAACATATTGTATTTATAGGTATTTTTTTTTATTTCTGTCTGTGGCACAGTCATTGCTCCTGAAATGTGCCAACAGACCCTGTATTGTTATGTGCCGGTATCGGTGGGTGTCAGCTCTCCGGCAGTGCAGGGCAAAAAAAAATACCACGTAAAAAGCAAAGGATGCCTTATGGAAAACAACGTTTTTGGAAACCTGATGGATTGGGGAGCTGTTCTGGAAAAACTGGAAAGGTTATCCCGGACCGGCGAACTGGGATACTGCCAGGATGAATTGATCCGCCTGCTCAGGTTTGATCATAACTGGCGGCTGCGGGAGGCAGCCATCGAGGCATTGCCGTTTGTTGAAAACCCGGGCATGGATCTGGCCCAGGAGGTTCTTTTAGTAATAAAGCGCAGGGATCTGTATTATGATATCAGAATTCTGGCAACAGACAGCTTTGAAAAAATGGCGCATGCCATGGTGAAGAATCCTGACATTGATAAAAACAGATTACAGACATTTTTCACTGCCGCCATAAAAGATCTCAACACCCTGCTTTCCTCTCCTGAACCGCCGATATTTTACACTGCTTTGCAGCAGTGTGCCGGACAGATCAAAAAAATTGCATCAGATCTGTAGCAGGAACCCTAAAAAATCCAGCATTCAGAATAAACAAATAAGGAGCCATATCATGTTGATCGGGATACCCAAAGAGATCATGTACAAGGAAAACCGGGTTGCAGCACTTCCGGAAACCATTGAAAAATTCATAAAACTGGGATTTGAGGTGCTTGTGGAAACAAGGGCCGGTGCCGGGGTTTTTGTGGATGACGACCAATACCGCAATGCCGGGGCCGGCATTGCAGCAGACGCTGCCCGGGTGTTTGAAAAGGCGGATATTATTTTAAAGGTGAAAGAACCCTTGTTCAATGAACAGTTCAACACCCATGAGATAGACATGATAAAGGAAAACACCATCCTCATCACCTTTCTGCACCCGGCTGCACCATCCAATCATAATGATGTGAAAAAGCTGCAGAAGCGGCATATCACGGCATTTACCATGGATGGTATTCCCAGAATTTCCCGGGCCCAGCGCATGGATCCGCTGACATCCATGAGTGCCATCACAGGCTATAAATCCATTATCATTGCAGCAGCCAATTTCCCAAAATTTGTCCCCATGATCGGTACCTCCATCGGCATGATAAAACCGGCCAATATTCTGGTGATCGGCACCGGTGTGGTGGGGCTCCAGGCCATTGCCACAGGCAAACGGCTGGGGGGGGTGGTCAAGGCGGTGGATATCCGGCCGGATGCAAAAAAAGAAGCAGAAAGCCTTGGGGTCAAAGTAGTGGGATTTGATGCTCCGGCAGACCTTGTGATCGGAGACGGCGGGTATGCAAAAGCCCTTTCTGACGACTGGCTTGAAAAAGAACGCCAGGCCCTGGCCCCCCTGGTTGCTGAGGCTGATATCATAGTCCTCAGCGCTCTGGTGCCCGGAGAGGTTGCCCAGACCCTGGTGACCCGTAAAATGGTGGAAACCATGAAGCCCGGTTCAGTAATTGTCGATGTCTCCATTGACCAGGGCGGCAACTGCGAAATCACGGATCCGGGAAAAGAGTTCATCCATAACGGGGTGTATATCTGCGGCATTAAAAATATTCCGGGTTCTTTGCCTGTGCACTCCTCCTGGCTGTATGCCAACAACCTGTATTATTTTGTGGAAAACCTGTTTAAAAACAAGACAACCGATTTTGATATGACAGATGAGATCATCAAAGACTCACTGGTGACCCATAAAGGAGAGCTGTTCCATAAGGGTACCAGAAAAGCCATGGGCCTGTCTGATTAACCGCAACCCGTAACGTTATCCGGAGCAGTCCAATGACCAATCTTATATTGATGGCAGGGGTGTTTGTATTTTCCTTTGTGGTGGGATATTTTCTGATTTCCCGTATCCCGACCCTGCTGCACACCCCGCTGATGTCCATGACAAACGCCATATCCGCAGTCACCATACTGGGAGTGTTGATACTTTTTTCCGTCACATCCACACGGTCTGAACAGATCATCGGATCTGTGGCCTTTATCATGGCTGCCTTCAATCTGGTGGGCGGATTTGCCATAACCGACCGGATGCTGCGCATGTTCAGGAAAAAGCAGGGGGAGGGGAAAAAATAATGCCACAGACATATGCTTTTGTGAACCTGGTTCTGGATTTTTGTGTCATCGGTATTCTGATCCTGGGGATCTGGCTGTTCCGCAGGCCATTTCTGGCAAAATACGGTAACCTTGCGGCAGCCTTTGCCCTGTTGTGTGCCGCCATTCTGGTGATTTTTAGGAACGGCATCATGCATCCGTATATTGTGGTGATCTGCCTTCTGGCCGGTGCTGTTCCCGGGTTTTGGGTGGCCAGAAAGATCACCATGATCCAGATTCCGGCCATGGTGGCGTTCCAGCATGGTGCCGGCGGGATTGCCGCGTTTTTTCTCTCCCTTGCAGAGCTGATGCGGGGCTTTGAGCACCTGGGGGCCATGAATGAAATATCGGGTCTTCTGGGTCTGGCCATCGGTGCATTGACATTTTCCGGCAGCATGGTTGCCGCAGGCAAGCTGTCAGGCAGACTGGGGCAGACCCCGACCATTCTTCCCGGCCATACCCGGCTTGTCACGGCAAACCTGGGGGCCATGGCAGTATTGGTCATTGCCGCATTTTTTGCACCTGCCGGCGCTGTTCTGGTGTTTTATCTGCTCATCATCGCCCTTTCCATCCTGTTCGGTATTGTATTCTCCATCCGCATCGGCGGGGCGGACATGCCGGTGCTCATATCCTTTTTAAACGCCACCGCCGGGGTGGCAGCCGCCTTTTGCGGCATGATTATCGAGAACCAGCTGCTGATCGCCTGCGGTGCCACTGTTGCCGCCTCCGGGTCCATCCTTACCCATGTGATGTGCAAGGCCATGAACCGCAGCCTTTTTCATGTGTTTATACCGGAAAAAGCGCCGGAAAAATCAGATGCCGGTCAGGCGGCAGATCCTGATACACCGGACTGGTCCGAAGTTGAACCGGCTGCAGCAAAACCGGTTCCACAACCGGAAAACCCGGCATCCGATCCTTTTAAAACCGCAGCAGACCTGGCCCAAAAGGCTGAAACGGTTATTATTGTGCCTGGATACGGCATGGCGGTTGCCCAGGCCCAGTTTGATGTGATCGATCTGTCCAGCAAACTGGTTTCCATGGGCAAAAAGGTGACCTTTGCCATTCATCCGGTGGCCGGACGCATGCCGGGCCACATGAATGTGCTTTTGGCCGAGGCAGGAGTGGATTATGATATGCTGGCGGAAATGGATGATATCAATCCTGCATTTTGCCAGACCGATCTGTGTTTTGTGATCGGGGCCTGTGATGTGGTGAATCCGGCTGCCATGGAAACTGACGGATCTCCCATATCCGGCATGCCCATTTTGCGCAGCCATGAAGCAAAACATGTGGTGTGCTGTAACCTGGATGACAAACCAGGGTATTCCGGGGTTGAAAACTCCCTGTATAAAAACAGCAATACCGTCATGCTGCTGGGAAATGCCGGAGAAACAATCCAACAGGTTGTGGAAATCCTGTCAGAAGAACAGTCACATGAAAAAGATGCCCGGACTGAAACCGACACCGGAGCGCAGCCCCCGGACAGTACTAAAGAAAATTTTCTGGATGCTGCCGTGGCCCAATTGGTGTCAGCCGAAAAGGTCATTATCATTCCCGGCTATGGCATGGCACTGGCCCAGGCCCAGTTCAAGGTGGTGGAACTGGCGGATCTGCTTGCATCCATGGGGGCCCGGGTAGCATTTGCTATTCACCCGGTGGCCGGACGCATGCCGGGCCACATGAATGTGCTTCTGGCTGAGGCGGAAGTAGATTATGACAAACTGGTTGAAATGGATGATATCAATCCTGCATTTTCCCAGACCGATGTGGTGCTGATATTCGGGGCCTGTGACGTGGTGAATCCGGCTGCCATGGAAACCGATGGCAGCCCCATATCCGGCATGCCCATACTCCGGGCCCATGAGGCAAAAACCGTGGTGGTCTGCAATTTCGATGCAAAGCCCGGCTATTCCGGGGTGGACAACACCTTGTATGCTGATTCCAAAACCATCATGTTACAGGGGGATGCTGCCGCCACAGCCAGCGATCTGATTGCCGGGGTAAGAAAAGCGCAATAACCGGCAGGCCGCCACCGGCACGGGATATTTGCCATAAGCATGCCAGGTTTTCGATCGCTGTGTGCAGCACGCTGTCTCAAGCCCCGTCCCTGGTGGTGTCCTGTGCCCGGTCCGAGATCTACGGGGGCCTGTCTGCATGAGAACACTGAAGCGCGGCAACCCGTCCTCTGGTTGAAAACCATTCCGGCATATTTTACCAGGCCCCCTCCGGATCTGACGGTCCGGGCACAGGACACCACCAGGGGCTCCCCATAGAAGTGCACGCTGCTATAGCTAATATTCAGACCGGCATAAAATACTTTACTATTTTTCCATCTTTGGATATGTTGCTGCTCAGCGTGCTGTATGCATGGTTGTCTGGATGGTCATATGACCGCCCGGAAGAAGCGCAGTTTGTTTCAATGCACAGGAAAGGCGGTTTTGCAAAAGAAAATACATACAAATATATTGACCCTTCCCGGAAAACATCTGCTGCCGGGTATACTGGCACTGGTGTTGCTGGTTTACACGGCTGCAGCAGTTTGTCTCCCATCTCCGGCCTTTTGCCGGACCCGGAATTTTCCTGCTGACCGGTCTGATAATACAAATGATCAGACTGAAGCGTCTGACATACACCTTATCAAAGGACACTTCAAAAGCGGGGATACAGCCTCTGATGTTCTTGGACCCTATTTGTCCCTCCAGGAGATATACTGCCTTGAAAAACAAAGCCGGCCGGTGTTTTCTTTCACCCGGTTCAAACAAGGGCAGCCTTTTCACATATCCCTTCACCAGGATCGGTTTGTATCATTTGCCTATGACATCGATGACCAGTACCGGCTGGTCATCAAAAAAGAACAGGACAGCTATGATATCAGAAAAGTTCCCATTGCGTATGATATCCGGCAGGAGGTGATATCGGTTCACATTGCATCCAGTATTTTTGCGGCTGTAAAAAAAGCCGGACACGGCACCTCCCTTGCAGGGCAGCTGGCAGATATTTTTGCCTGGGACATTGATTTTGCAAAAGACATCCAGCCCGGGGACCGGTTTCAGATCCTGGTGGAACAACGGTTCCGTGATGATGCTTTCCAGGGATACGGCAATATCCTGGCAGCTGTGTTTTTTAACAAAGGGCAGGCCCACAAAGCATTTTTGTTCACAGATACAGACGGCCATGCCGGATATTATGATGTAAACGGCCAATCCCTGCAAAAGGCATTTTTAAAATCTCCGGTGAATTTTTCTAAAATCACCTCTTATTTTTCCGCCAGCCGGCTGCATCCGATTTTAAAAACCAGCCGGCCCCATCCCGGCGTAGATTATGCAGCCCCGAAAAACACCCCTATAAAAACCGTTGCCGACGGCATTATCACCAAAATGGCCTATAACAAGACCATGGGCCGGTATATGACCATCCACCACAGTAACGGGTATGAAACCAGTTATTATCATATGAATAAATATGCCCCGGGCCTGAAAAAGGGTGCATCTGTTTTCCAGGGAGCTGTTATTGGATATGTGGGAAAAACAGGCCTTGCCACAGGATACCATCTGTGTTTCCGGGTGGTGAAAAACGGCAGTCCGGTCAATCCCTTGAAAATTCCGCAAACCAATACAAAACCGATTGCTTCTTCGGAAAAAAAACGGTTTGCCAAAACAATTGCACTGTATTCTGAAAAACTTATGACAGCCGGGTCCCTGGCCCGGTCCACCCCGTAACAAAAGCAGGTATCTATGGCCAATCCGCTGCGGGAACGTGCAGTTCAGGGATTACAGCCGGGTGATACATTTTGTTTCACCCGGCAGTTTTCACAAAAAGAAACCCGGGATTTCGGTGATCTGACCCGGGATTACAACCCGGTGCATTATGATGACCGCTGGACCCGGACCAAAGGATTCAATGGCCTGATCTGCCACGGGCTTCTGGTGGGGGGAATGATCTGCGAATTCGGGGGCCAGGTGGGATGGCTGGCCACAGGCATGACCTTCAAATTTTTGTATCCGGTCTATTTCAAAGATACCATCCAGTGCCGGGTCACCCTGACCAGTGTCCGGGAAAGCGGCCGGGCCGAGGCCGAGGCCGTCTTTACAAACCAGAACGGCCGGCAGGTGGTCCTGGCAACCCTTACCGGACGGCTGCCCGTGAAAGGCGAAAAACCCCTTCTGGACCAGATGGTGTCAGAAGGTGACCCTTTCAACGATTTGTCAAACAAAACAGATTACAGCATAAACCAGGAGCCGGGCAAAAAATCCGGACCATAGAAAAGACCTGGCCCAGGCCTGGTGCACAGTATGGAAAAAATCCATACCTCTGGAAAGTTTCCACAGATCTGTGCCGGCAACACCGTATGTAAAACTCAACAACCTGTTGTAATATAAACCTTTTTGTGAAATTTTATTTCTGGCATGCTCTTTGCCTGTATGGCTGGGGTAACCCAACCAAAGATAAAGGAGTCAGCATGTTGGAAAAAAATGTTTTATCAGGTCTTTGTGGCAATTGTATCCATGCAGGACAATGTTATTTTATGAAAAATAATCCCAGGCCCATAATTTTTTGTGAAGAATTTTCATGCACCTGTCCGGAAGGGGCATGTGCACAACCCATTGGCGATATCACAGAACCACCGTTTGCAGCCAAAGGATCGTATCAAAAAAATATCTGCAGCAATTGTGAAAACCTGGAAACCTGCTGTCTGCAGGAAAATATTAACCCGGTGATGTGCTGTGAAGAATACAGATGACATGCAAAAAAAGATTGCCGCTCTTGAAAAACAGAACAGAAAACTGCAGCAGTTTTATGATGCATACCAGCAGGTGCAAACCAATGAAAAAGAACGGGTAAAAGAACTTAACTGCTTATACCAGGTTGCCCAGTGTGTGGTTCTGGAAAGAAATACCACTGCTGCATTGAAAAAAATTGTTCATATCATTCCCACAGGGTGGCAGTTTTCCCACAACTGCTGCGCCCGGATCCGGTTCAGAAAAACCATTTATCTGTCACCTGATTTTTGTGAATCAGATATATGCCAGACAGAAAATATATATATTGACAATGAGGCTGCAGGGGGCATAGATGTGTATTATCACCCGGATGCCGCTGCCGGAAAAAAAGATCCATTTTTAAGCGAAGAACGCAATCTGCTCAAGGGTATTGCCAACATCATCAGTTTTTATATGAAAAAGCAAAAAGATGATGAAGCCAGAAAAATAATTCAAAAACAATTGCTGCACAATGACCGTCTGGCCACCATCGGCCGTCTGGCAGCCGGTGTGGCCCATGAATTAAACGAACCCCTGGGCAATATTCTGGGCCTGGCCCAGCTGTCACTCAAGTTGTCCCATCTGCCCGAACAGGCAAGAAACGATCTGACCCGAATCCAGGAATGTGTGATGTATTCACGGGAAATTATTACAAAACTGCTGGAGTTTTCCCGTAACGCCCCTGTGCGCAAAGAAAAAATATGTCTGAACCAGGTGATTGAAAACAGCCTCACTTTTCTTGCGGCCCGGTGTGCCAGAGAAGGTATCACCCTTGAAAAGAGATTTTTTGAAGATGTGTTTGTCATGGCAGATGCCAACCAGATAAAACAGGTGGTTACCAATCTGACCATCAATGCTGTGCAGGCCATGAAAAACGGCGGAAAAATCACACTTACCGTAAAAAAGGCTGCAGACAAAGCAATTTTTTCCATTGAAGATACCGGGATCGGGATACCGGATGAGAATATCAGCAGTGCGTTTATGCCGTTTTTTACCACAAAGGATGTGGACCAGGGCACCGGTCTGGGACTTTCTGTAGTGTACGGAATCATCAAAAACCATGATGGTGATATCAAGGTCAGCAGTGCGCCTGAAAAAGGCAGTGTTTTTGAAATATCTTTGCCCCTGGAGATCGATTGATGCCGGAAAAAAAAACAAAGGCGCAGATTCTGGTCGTGGATGACAATAAGATCACCTGTGAAGTCATTCAGAGAAACCTTGCATCTGAAGGGTACCGTGTTTTTGTTGTCCATAATGTGGAAGATGCTGTTGGTGTGCTTTCCGCTCAGGCCATTGATTTGCTGATCACTGATTACAAGATGCCCAGGCTCACCGGACTGGAAATGATCCAATACGCCCGGGATAATTTCCAGGACCTGGGGATTATCATGCTTACAGGATACGGGTCCATCAAAGGGGCTGTGTCAGCCCTGAAACAGGGGGCAGATGAATATATCACCAAGCCCTTCACTGATACGGAACTGATGGATACCGTGGCAAAATGCATAAAAAGATACGAAGAGCGCAGGATCGATCCTGGTGTGCTTTATGCTGACACCTGGTCCCGGTTCGGTATCATCGGACAGTCTGAAAAAATGCAGCACCTGTTTGCCACCATACAAAAAGCCGGGGAAAATGACGCCACTGTCCTGATACAGGGAGAAAGCGGAACAGGAAAAGAACTGGTGGCCAGGGCCATTCACTACAACCATAACACCCGGGCTGTGTATCCCTTTATTCCCTTCAACTGCCCGGGTGTTCCCCCGGCCCTTTTTGAAAGTGAGTTGTTCGGCCATGTAAAAGGGGCGTTTACCGGGGCGACCCAGGACAGCAAAGGGTTTTTCAGGGCAGCTGAAAACGGATGCCTTTTTCTGGACGAAATCAGTGAACTGCCCTGTGAGCTCCAGGGAAAACTGCTCAGGGTACTCCAGGAAAAAGAATATACCAGGGTGGGAGAAACCCGGCAGACCACTGCAGATGTCAGGATTATGGCAGCCACCAACCAAAAACTGGCAGATCTGGTTGAAAAAGGTCTGTTCCGCCAGGACCTGTTTTTCCGTATCAATGTGATTACGGTTGATATTCCACCACTGCGGGAGCGGGGCGATGATATTCTGCTGCTGGCAAAACATTTTATTGTGAAGTATGCAAAACAGCTGGGAAAAAAAGAACCGAAGCTCACACAAAATGCCATTGCAGCCCTGAAAAATTATGCCTGGCCCGGAAATGTCAGAGAGCTTGAAAACCTGATACACCGGCACCTGATCATGCATGATACCCAATATATGGACAGTGCTGCATTTCCGGCGGCAATGAAAACCACCATATCGCCGGAAAAAAATGTTACCCTGAGCCTGTCGGAAATGACCACAAAATATGTCAGGGAGGTGCTTGCCCAGACCGGGGGAAACAAGACAAAGGCTTTAAAGATACTGAAAATAGACCGTAAAACCCTGCTTAAAAAATTATAGCGGCATTGTTCAGGTTTTTGGAATTTTGAACACTTTTTCCAGGATGGCTTCCATGGGGCACAGCCCGGTGAATGCAGACTGCAGCAGGTTCAGCCCCACAAAAGCGGTGAACAGGTACCAGTAGGGGGAAATCCAGTGCCCAAGGCCTAAAGATACCAGTATGAACAGGCCTGCAATGGCCCTGATATAGCCTTCCATTTTCATTGCAGCATCTCCTTTTATCGAAAATCCTTGTAATTGATATTATATCTGGCAGCTTTGTAGGAAAACTTGCGCACCGTGATCTGGATGAGCCGGGCTGCCTTTTTGATATTGCCTCTGGTGTTTTTCAGGGCATCCATGATTATTTCCTTTTCCAGTCCGGCCACAGCGGTTTCCAGAGACTGGGGCAGGGTTTTGGAATCGGTTCCGGTCTGGAGGGTGGCCGGCAGGTGATAGGAATGCACCGCGCCTTCGTTACACAGTATCACCGCACGTTCAATGCAGTTTTCCAGCTCTCTGACATTCCCGGGCCAGTGGTATTCCATCATCATGTCAATGGCCGGAGTGGTGATGCGCTTGATGTCCTTGCCATGTTCTTTGCGGTATTTTTCCAGAAAATGGTCTGCCAGAAGGATGATATCGGTTTTGCGCATGCGCAGGCTGGGAATGTAAATGGGAAATACATTGAGCCGGAAATACAGGTCATCTCTGAACCTGCCCTGCTGGACCATTTCTTCAAGATTGGCATTGGTGGCGGCAACGATGCGCACATCTGTCTTGATGGGTTTGTATCCCCCCACCCGTTCAAATTCTTTTTCCTGGAGTACCCGCAGCAGCTTTACCTGGGCACCCAGGGCCATGTTGCCGATCTCATCCAGAAAAACAGTACCCTGATCTGCAATTTCAAACTTGCCTTTTTTCAGGTGGGATGCGCCTGTAAATGCGCCTTTTTCATGGCCGAACAGCTCACTTTCTATGAGATTTTCCGGGATGGCTGCGCAATTGATTTTGATGAAGGGTTTGTGGTGGCGCTCTGAATTATAATGGATGGCATTGGCCACCAGTTCCTTGCCTGTACCGCTTTCTCCCCTGATCAGGACAGTGGCTGATGAAAATGACACCTGGGATATCATCTGGAGCACTTCACGCATTTTGTTGGAGTTGCCGATAATATTGGAAAAACTGTACCGGTTTTCCAGCTCGGTTTTCAGCCGGAGATTTTCCGACTTCAGCCGTTCTTTTTCCAGGCGCACGTTTTCGATATTGATCACATGATGGGCCAGCATTGCCGCCACCACAGTCAACAGTTTTTCCCCCTGCTGCAAAGAGTGTTTTCCCTCAAAGGGCCGGTCCGCACTGATGGCACCCACTACCTGGTTTTCTTTTTTTATGGGCACGCAGATAAAGGAATAGTCCTGCCCCTGGGAGAGGTTTCTGGAATGGGTCTTGTCCAGAAACAACGGTTCTTTGCTGATGCGGGGCACCACAGCGGATTTGCCGGATTCCACCACCTTGCCGATGATACCTTCGCCGGGAATGTATTTTATCTGGCGGGTGGTTTCCTCTGAAATGCCATGGGCGATTTCAATGCGTATTTCTCCGGTTTCCCGGTTGGTCAAAAAAATAATGCCCCGGACAAGGTTCATGGACTCGGATAAAACACCCAGAACCTTGAACAAAGATTTTTTCATGTCCATGTGCTGATTCAGTGCCTCACTGATTTCATACAGCAGCGAAATTTCTTCAAGGGATTTCATAAAGGCGTTTCCTGTAACGTGTGCATCTGCCAATGGCAATTATTGTTGCGGTTATATCCAAAAATCCGGAATGGTGCGTACCTTAAACGTATTATTGCATAAAATGCATGTGCAAAAAAGTGGGTATTCCATGACAGGGAATGAACAGGAAAAACAGGCCGTTGACGGCCTGAAATCTGAAGAAAAAGCAGAATATCGATATCTGGGGTTCCAGCTCCGGTGACGAAGACAAAACCCCGGTGTGATGATTTCAGCGGCTGGTGGTTATTCTGGATCAACGCCGGATATTCAGGCCTGCTCCAGTACACGGGGTTCTGCTGCCGCGCCGGCATTTTCCAGTACGGTTTCCATGGCTGCTGTTTTTTCCAGGGCCAGGGCATCCAGGTGCTGTTCCACATATGCCCGCAGATTACGTTCCGGATCCAAAGATTCAGAATAATAATTGAGCACCCACCAGAGTTCATTGAGTTTGTATTTGTTGTCCTGCCACCAGGAAACTGATTCTTTTATGGCATCGGCTGTTTCCAGCTCGGAATTGATTTTCACATAAAAATCGTAACACATGCTGCGGGTTACGGGTTTCAGGCCAAGTAAATTGATGGTACTTCGGTTAATCACGCCTGCCTCCTTTAAACCATAAAGCATCATGCAATGGATAGGGTTTTCATTGTTTACATGAAACATAATATATTGTAAACCCCAAAGGCCCAATTTTTTTTGGTTGCATCTTTGCTTATGGATACGGTATCTTAGACCGATTTAACCGGATATCCAGCAAAGGAACCAAATATACTGTGACAGACAAACATTGTTTAACCCTGATCATCGGCGGCTGCAGAAGTGGCAAGAGCCGGTACGCCCTGGATGCGGCCAATGCTGTTCCGGGCAGTAAAAAGATATTTCTGGCCACATCCGTGCCTGAGGACCGGGAAATGGAAAAAAGGGTCCTTGCCCACCAGGCCCAGCGGGGAGATGACTGGCAGACCATTGAGGAGCCGGTGCATATCCATGAAAAAATCGCTGCCCAGGCGCAGACGGCAGATGTGATCCTGGTGGACTGCCTGACCCTGTGGACCGCAAATATGCTGGCACTGGAAATGGATGAAGCAGCGGTTCAGCAATATATGGACCAGACCATCCAGGTCCTTTCCAGGACCAGTTGTCCGGTATTTCTGGTCACCAATGAAGTGGGGTACGGGATTGTACCGGAAAACAGTCTGGCAAGACGGTTCCGGGATATGGCCGGACTGGTGAACCAGCATATGGCAGAGGCTGCAGACCAGGTGGTGCTCACCGTGGCCGGAATCTGTGTTACTATCAAATCAGGAAAATAGCATATGAGATACCAGCATTTGTTCGGCCCGGTGCTGTCACGGCGCCTGGGAATATCTTTGGGGGTGGATCTGGTAACCCACAAGATCTGCAGCCTCAACTGTGTGTATTGTGAATGCGGCAGTACAACTTCGCTGACAAAAGAACGCAAAGCGTATGTTTCCTGTGACACCGTGTGCCGGGAACTGGACCATTACTGGGCACACAATGATGACCCGGATTACATTACTTTTTCCGGATCAGGAGAACCCACCCTCAACCTGGCCCTGGGACAGGTGATTGCCCATATCAAAAAAAACAAGCCGGACATCCGGGTGGCTGTGCTCACCAATGCCACCCTGATGTCTGATCCCGGGGTACGGGACGACCTGGCCTTCGCCGATATTGTGGTACCGTCTCTGGATGCGGTATCTCCAAGGGTATTCAGCCGCATCAACCAGCCCTGTTCCGGTATCCAGCCGGCAGAAATTGTAGCGGGTATTGCCGGATTTGCCGCAGATTTTTCCGGCGAGATCTGGCTGGAAATATTCATTCTGCCGGGGGTGAACGATACCAGAGAAGAACTGCAGCTGCTCAAGGCAGCCATCAGAAAGATACAGCCCCACCGGGTGCAGCTCAACACCCTTGACCGGCCGGGCACGGTTTCCTCCCTCAGGCCGGCATCCCCTGAGGAGCTGGACCGGGTGATCCGTATCCTGGATGAAAAAAATGTGGAGATCATTGCCCGGGCAGGCACCGGCACCAAAAGCATAAAGACGGCAGATCCTGCTTCTGCGGTTCTGGAAACCATACACCGCAGGCCCTGCACCAGAGAGGATCTGGCCGCCATTCTGGGACTGCCGCCAAAAAAGATCGATCTGCTGCTGGCCGAACTTCTGGCAGCAGGAAGCATTACTTCCAGAACCCAGGCCAGGGGGGTGTTTTTTTCCACCACAAAAGGGGATGCATGAACGCCCCCAAAACAAACGGGTTTATCAGAGATCTGCAGTCCTGTCTTTTGTTTTTGACGATTTTGCCGGCCGGCCGGCACGCTGCCTATTCTCCCATGGGCATGATCCGGTTTTTCCCGGTGACAGGCCTTATACTGGGAAGCCTGCTTATGCTCACCGATCTTGCAGCTTCCCGGCTGTGGCCTCTGCCTGTGGCGGCTCTCGCAGATGTGCTCTGCCTGGTGATACTCACCGGTGCGTTTCATCTGGACGGCCTGGGGGATACAGCAGACGGCATTTTCAGCCACAGGTCCCGGCAGCGGGCCCTGGAGATCATGAAAGACAGCCGTACCGGCATGATGGGACTTGTGGCCGTGGTCTGTGTTCTGGCCATGAAGGTGGCAGGAATTTATGCGGTGAAAACGGCTTTCGGCACTGGTCAGGCCCTGCTGGTTCTGCTGCTGGTGCCTGCCTATGCCAGGGCATCCATGATTTTCGGCATCCGGTTTCTATCATATGGCCGCACCGGTACCGGCACCGGTCTGGACCTGTTTGCCACTGCCCTGGGACCAAAAGATTTTGTCTATTGCCTGATCCCCCTGTTTTTATCTGTATTTTTGGGGTATAACGGCCTGGTTCTGAACCTGTTGTTCGGCATCAGCTGTCTGGGTATTTTATGGTTTTACAAAAAAAAGATGAACTGTATCACAGGGGATATGCTCGGGGCCATGACAGAACTGCTGGAAGCAGTTTTGTTTCTGGGCTGCGGCGCCGCCTTTGTGTGAAAAGGATAGTAACATGATTATCGGCCATGGCGGCAACACCGCAGCACTGGCACAGGAACTGGGATGTTCTGCAGAGGACATCATCGACATGAGCGCCAATCTCAACCCGCTTGGGCCCCCGGAACGGATCAAAACCGTTATACAGAGAAATCTGTCAGCCATCCATGCGCTTCCTGAGCCGGACGCCCGGTCCATGGCCTCAGGGTTTGCCCGGTACCATGGTATTGATCCGGACACCGTGATCGCCGGCAGCGGCACCACCTGGTTTATCTATACCCTCCCCAAGGCCCTGGATGCGAAAAAAGTGGTGATCCTGGGACCCACCTATGCTGATTATGCAGATGCCTGCGCCATGCACGGCATTGCACCCGGTTTCTGCATGGCCAGAGAAGCCCAAGGGTTTTTACCTGATCTAAAATCGGTGTCTGACATGGCTGCCCGGGCTGATCTGGTATTTATCTGCAACCCCAACAACCCCACCGGGGTGCTGGTGGAAAAAGAGTTCATCACCACCCTGGCACGCCGGCATCCTGATGTGTGTTTTGTGGTGGATGAATCTTATCTTCCTTTTGTGGAGCGGGCCGGCGACATTTCGCTGATACCTGACACATCATATGACAACCTGCTGGTATTGTCCTCCATGTCTAAAATTTTTACCATTCCCGGGCTGCGCACCGGGTTTTTAAGCGGGGCAAAACATCTGGTTGACAGGATCATGCAGTATTACCAGCCATGGAGTGTCAATGCGCTGGCCCAGGTGGTGATCACAGATATATTTGACCACCCGGAACAGATCGCGCCGTTTTATGAAAAAACCCGGGCCTGTATTGCCGCAGAAAAACAACACTTTCTGGATGCAGTGTCAGACCTGAAGGGTCTTGTACCTGTATCCGGCCACACCTGTTTTATTCTGGCAAATCTGCTGTGCCATACCGCTGCCGATGTATGCCGGCAGGTGGGCACAGACCGGATTCTGATCCGGGACTGCAGCAATTTCAAGGGCCTTGGCCACCGGTATGTGCGGTTTTCCCTCAAGGACCGGAAAACCAACATGGCCCTGGCCGGCAGCATTCAAAAGGCCCTGGCCCGTGGTTGAGGCTGCCTGGTATATATTTTTGGCCGCCTTTGTCCTGGATTTTTTTCTGGGTGATCCCGGGAACCTGCCCCATCCGGTGGTATACATGGGCCGGGCCATTGCGTTTTTCGAAACCCGGTTCCGGCGGATTTTTATCAATCAGTTTACAGCGGGCCTGGTATTTGCTGTTTTTTTGATTGGTTGCACCTATTTTCTGGTCCTGGTCCCGGTCTGGTCGGCCGGCCGGATCCATCCGGTTTTCGGCGCAGGGGTCCAGGTGCTGCTGCTGTTTTACTGTTTTTCCGTTAAAAGCCTGAAAGATGCCGCCCTTGCCGTGGCCAGGCCCCTTGGGGCAAAGGATCTGCCTGCGGCCCGGCACAGCCTGTCCATGATTGTGGGCAGAGAAACCCGGACCCTGGATGAATCCGGCATCACCCGGGCCGCGGTGGAGACAGTGGCGGAAAATTTTGTGGACGGGTTTTTGTCCCCGCTTTTCTGGGCACTGGTGCTGGGGGTGCCCGGTGCGGTGGCCTATAAAATGGTCAACACCCTGGATTCCATGGTGGGATATGACAATGACAGGTATCTTTTGTTCGGACGGGCATCTGCCCGCATCGATGATGCAGCCAATTTTATTCCGGCCAGACTGGCGGTTTTTGTGATTGCGGCAGCTGCCTTTTTTGTGCCGGAAGCATCCGGTGCCAGGGCGGTAAAAATCGGATTTTCCCAGGGCCGGCAGCACAAAAGCCCCAATGCCGGATTTCCCGAGGCTGCCTTTGCCGGGGCCCTGGGCATCCGCCTGGGCGGGCCGAATATCTACCACGGCAAACAGGTGGACAAACCCTATATCGGGACAGCCTTTGGTGATCCTGACATATCTGCCATTGGTTCTGCCTGCAGGCTCATGCAGGCAGCTGCGGTGGCAGGGCTGGCAGCCGCCATTTTCCTGGCTGTTCTGCAGCAGACGCCAGGAGCGGTATAATGAAAACACAGCGGCTTTTCCGCCTGGGCACCACCTCATTCATATACCCGGACCATATTGTTCCCAATGTCCGAAAAACAGGCGCTTTTTTTGATGAAATTGAACTGCTGGTGTTTGAAAGCATCCCTGAAACCGTGCTGCCCACCCGCGCAGATATTGCCGAACTGGTATGTCTGTCCCGGGACCTGGGTGTGGGGTATAATGTGCATCTGCCCACCGATGTTAACCTTACCAGCAGTGCGGCAAAAGACCGGCAAAAAGCGGCTGATACCATGGCCCGGGTGGTGGAGCTGTGTGCACCATTATCTCCTTTTACCCACACCCTTCATCTGGAAATGGGGTTTGAAAGAGATAAAAAAGACATCACCGCCTGGCAGGCGCGTGCCCGGGATGGTCTGGACCGGCTGATAACACTTCTGGGCGATCCCCGGGCGGTATCACTGGAAACACTGGATTATTTGCCTGCCCTGCTGCATCCTCTGGCACAAGCCCATGATGTCGGTATCTGTATTGATGCAGGCCACCATTTTCTCTATGATTATGACCTTGCTCACAGTTTTAAAATGTTCAAGGACCGCCTGGCTCTGGTCCATCTTCATGGGGTTGCCTGTTCCCCGAAAGGCAAAAAAGACCATACCAGCCTGGATCATCTTGCACCATCCCAGATGCATCTGGTGCGCAGTCTGCTGGCAGGTTATGAAGGCACCGTGAGCCTGGAGGTGTTTAACCGGCAGAACCTGAACCGTTCCCTGGCAGTGCTGTCTGATATGTTTTATGATATACCGTCCCATCTGCCGGGTTGAACCATTCCATTGAAATGTGGTACGCTTCATCATGTGAAACGTGTTTAAACAGGCTGCATCCGGATCTGTTTTTTGTGACCTGTCAGGTGCAGGCCCGGGGAAAATGAACAGGAAACCCATTATGTCATTGGTGCAGAAAAGAAGAAAAACCCGGCAGATCCGTGTGGGTAATGTGGCGGTGGGATCAGAGGCACCGGTTTCGGTCCAGTCCATGACCAATACCCGAACCCGGGATGTGACAGCCACGGTCCGCCAGATCAAAAGCCTGGCGGCGGCCGGGTGCGAGATCATCCGGGTGGCGGTGCCGGAAATGGCTGATGCAGGTGCCATCCGGCAGATCAAAGACCAGGTGGCCATCCCCGTTATTGCAGACATCCATTTTGATTACCGGCTGGCCCTGGCTGCGGCTGAGTCCGGCGCAGATGCGCTGCGCATCAATCCCGGCAATATCGGGGCCCGTCACAAGGTGAAAAAAGTAGTGGACTGTGCAAAAACCCATGGGATTTCCATCCGCATAGGGGTCAATGCCGGATCTCTGGAAAAAGAGATTGAGAAGCGCCTGGGGGCAACACCTCAGGCCATGAAGGAAAGCGGCCTGGCCAATATCCGGATACTGGAAGACCTGGGGTTTTATGATATCAAGGTGTCGCTGAAAGCATCGGATGTGGCCCGCACTGTGGCCGCCTACCAGCTGCTGGCCCAAAAAACCGATGTGCCTTTTCATGTGGGCATCACCGAGGCAGGGGGGCTGTATGCCGGCATCACCAAATCCGCCATCGGTATCGGCATGCTGTTGGCACAGGGACTGGGGGATACCATCCGGGTGTCATTGACCCGTGATCCGGTAGAAGAAATCCGCACCGGGTATGAAATTCTGCGGGCACTGGGACTGCGGAACAGAGGGCCTGAAATCATTTCCTGTCCCACCTGCGGCCGGTGCAGGATCGATCTGTTTAAAATTGCACAGGATGTAGAAAAAGCTTTACTTGAATGCGACTCTCAGATTAAAGTTGCCATTATGGGGTGTGTGGTCAACGGGCCGGGCGAAGCAAAAGAAGCTGACATCGGCATTGCCGGCGCTGACGGCACAGGGATTATATTTAAAAAAGGCAGGGTGTTTAAAAAAGTGGCCCAGGACCAGCTTGTGACACAGCTGCTGTATGAAATCGATAAAATGACGCAAAATTCGGAGGATGTGAATGGGAGCAAAGAATAAAACGGCAATTACCCCCACCCGGGAAGAGGATTACGCCCAGTGGTATCAAGAGGTCATCAAGGCATCGGATATGGCGGAAAATTCACCGGTAAGGGGCTGTATGGTCATGAAACCCTGGGGATATGCCATCTGGGAGAACATCATGAACCAGATGGATGCCCAATTCAAGAAAACCGGGGTTAAAAATGCCTATTTCCCTTTGTTTATTCCCTTGTCCTACCTGGAAAAAGAAGCTGAACATGTGGAGGGATTTGCCAAGGAATGCGCTGTGGTTACCCACCATAAACTGGAAAAAGGCAAAGACGGCAAACTGGTGCCGGCCGGCGAACTGGCTGAACCTTTGATTGTCCGGCCCACCTCTGAAACTATTATCGGCGAATCCATGTCCAGATGGACCTCTTCCTACCGGGACCTGCCTATCCTCCTGAACCAGTGGGCCAATGTTGTCCGATGGGAAATGCGTACCCGCATGTTTCTGAGAACCAGTGAATTTTTGTGGCAGGAGGGACATACAGCCCATGCCACAAAAGACGAAGCAGTGCAAAGAACCATGCAGATGCTTGATCTGTATGCCAGATTTGTGGAAGAACGGCTGGCTATGCCCGTAATCACGGGCCGTAAAACCATTTCAGAAAGATTTCCCGGCGCAGATGACACCACCTGTATTGAATCAATGATGCAGGACCGCCGGGCCCTCCAGGCAGGTACTTCCCATTTTCTGGGCCAGAATTTTGCCAGAGGCTCTGACATCCGGTTCCAGAACGAAGACGGCCAGGAGCAGTATGCCTGGACCACCTCCTGGGGCACCTCCACCCGGATGATCGGCGGCATGATCATGGTGCATTCAGATGATGACGGCCTGGTGGTGCCTCCCCGTATCGCCCCGGCCCATGTGGTGATACTGCCCATCATCAAAAAAGGTGATGACAACACAACGGTGCTGGAGAGCGCCAGATCCCTGAAAGCAGCATTGCAGGCCAAAAAGTTTTATGACCGGCCGGTGGAAGTGGAAATAGATGACAGGGATATCGGTGGTGCCAGGGGCTGGGACTGGGTGAAAAAAGGTATTCCCCTCCGGGTGGAACTCGGCCCCAGGGATATTGCCGACAACACCGTGTTCATGGCCCGCAGGGATATGCCGGCCAGCCGGAAGCAGAGCATGGACCAAACGGTGTTTATCAATACCATCTCCGAGATTCTGGACAGTATTCAACAGAATCTGTATGACCGGGCCCTGGCATTTCAGAAAACCAATACTTTTAATATCGATACCAGACAGGAATTTTATGATCTGTATAAAAACACAAAAGGCGCCCATAACGGTGCCTTTGTTTTCTCCCACTGGTGCGGGTCCCAGGCATGTGAAGAACAGATTAAAAAGGATCTGTCCGTCACCATCCGGTGTATTCCATTTGACAGTCCAAAAGAAGACGGCCAGTGTATCTGCTGTGAAAAAGCCAGTGAACAGCGGGTGCTGTTTGCCAAGGCCTATTAACCGGATGAAGGTTTTCAGCTGTGCAGGATAGGATCAGTCCATGATTCGTATCACCGACATACTGGATACCATTCTGGAATACAATCCGGACGCGGATCTGGATATCATTGACCGGGCCTATGTGTATTCCGCCCGGGTCCATGACGGGCAGGTGCGGCTGTCCGGGGAACCCTACCTTTCCCACCCCCTGGAGGTGGGAAAGATCCTGGCGGACATGCGCCTGGATGTGGAAAGCATTGCCGCAGCCCTGCTCCATGATGTCATAGAAGATACCCCGGCCACCAAAGAAGATATCCAGGACATGTTCGGATCTGATGTGGCCCATATTGTGGAAGGGGTGACCAAGCTGTCAGCCCTGCCTTTTTCCAATAAAGTGGCCCACCAGGCGGAGTCCTTGCGGAAAATGATTCTGGCCATGGCGGATGATATCCGGGTGGTGCTCATCAAACTGGCGGACCGGATCCACAACATGCGGACCCTTAAATACCATAAAAACCCGGATAAGCAGGCTGCCATCGCCCAGGAGACCCTGGACATATACGCACCCATTGCGGCCCGGTTAGGCATATTCTGGATCAAGCATGAACTGGAGGAGATCGCCTTTTATTATACCCTGCCCGATGAGTATGAATACATCGATGCCCTGGTGAACCGGGCCAAGGATGAAAAAGAGGCATATATCAAAGAGGTGTCCACCAGCCTTCACTATAAAATGGAGGAAATGGAACTGCCCTGTGATATCAAGGGCCGGTACAAGCAGCACTACAGCATTTACCAGAAAATGGTCTCCCAGAACCTGGATTTTGATGAAGTCTATGATATCATCGCCTTCCGGATCATTCTGGACACGGTTCCCCAGTGCTATGCAGCCATGGGAGCCATCCATTCCATGTGGAAGCCCATCTATTACAAGATCAAAGATTATATCGGCAATCCCAAACCCAACATGTACCAGTCCATTCATACCACTGTCATCGGCCCCAAAGGCGAACGGGTGGAAATCCAGATACGGACCCAGGATATGGACAGGATTGCTGAATCCGGTATCGCGGCCCACTGGAGCTACAAGGAAGGAACCCGTATTGATGAGACCACCGGGGAAATGTTTGCCTGGATCCGGAACCTTGTGGAAAATCAGGAAAATTTCAATGATCCGGATGAATTTCTCGAAAATGTGCGCATTGATCTGTATCCGGATGAAATATATGTGATCACGCCTGCCGGTGATATCAAAACCCTTCCCAAGGGGGCCACACCTGTGGATTTTGCCTACAGGATCCATACAGAGGTGGGGGCGGAATGCACCGGTGCCAGGGTCAACGGCAAAATCGTTCCCCTGGCCCATGAGCTCAAGACCGGTGATACTGTGGAGGTCATTACCACCAAAGGCCATACCCCCAGTCCGGACTGGTTGAACTTTGTCAAAACGGTCAAGGCCAGAACCAAGATCCGGGCCCTGATCAATGCCAGGGAAAAAGAACGGTCCTACTCGCTGGGCAGGGAGATGTGCGAAAAACTGTTCCGGAAGAAAAACCAGAACTTTAATGCCCTGATAAAATCGGGCAAAATAGGAGAAGTGGCACATACCTTCGGCTTCAGGACCGTGGATGATCTTATAGCCCATGTGGGTTTCGGCAAACTCACCCCTATGCAGATTTTCAACAAGGCCCTGCCCCAGCTGGAACAGGAGGCCAGAGAGGAGGGCTTTTTATCAAAAATTGCAGACAGCAGGCAGAAAAAATCAGATACCGGCATCATTGTAAAGGGGCTCAACGATATTCTGGTAAAATTTTCCAAATGCTGCAATCCCCTGCCCGGAGATCCCATCACCGGCTACATTACCCAGGGCCAGGGGGTAACCATTCACCGGAAAAACTGCATCAATGTCATGAAAATGAGCCAGGAAAGGCTGATAGATGTCCAGTGGAGCGATGAATATACCGAATCCTATCCTGCCAGTATACGGATCAGAACCGATGACCGGTTTGGCCTGCTGGCAGATATTGCGTCAATTATTTCCAAAAACAAAGCCAATATTTTAAATGCCAAAACCGATACCTCGGATATCGGGGTGGCTGTTTTGTATTTTACGGTCATGGTGGAAAGTTCCAACCAGCTGCGAAAACTCATGTCCGAACTGCGGCGGGTGAAAAAGGTGCTGGATGTCAAACGTATTGTTCGTAATGATTAGCAGCTTTATAATTTTTTTAGGGTATTTCATGGATGGAAAATAACAGGCAGACCCCATGCAAAAGGAATATGTGTATATGAAAAAAAAATTTATTCTGGACACCAATGTCATCCTGCATGACAGCGGATGCCTTCATCAGTTCAAGGACAATGATATTTATATCCCCATTACGGTGATTGAAGAACTGGATAAATTCAAGAAGGGAAACAATGTAATCCACTGCAATGCCAGGGATTTTTTACGAAATCTGGATGCATTGTCCAGCGAGAAAATGTTCAACGGCGGTGTGCCCATTGAAGATGGAAAAGGTTCCATCGCCATTTGTCTGGATGTGAAGCTGGACGATAAAATCAGAGAAAATTTTACGGAAATAACCCCGGACATAAAGATTTTAAATATTGCCTATTCCATTGCCAAAAAGCATAAATTTCAGAATGTTGTCTTTGTTACCAAGGATGTCAACCTGCGGCTTCGGGCCAGATCCATTGGATTGAAAACTGAAAACTATAATTCAAAATTTGTTGAAAATATTTCAGATATGTATACCGGGCTGCAGGTTTTAGAGTATGTCCGGCACGAGGTTTTTGACAGGTTGTTTAAAAAGCCCTATGAGATCAGCAAAACCACCCTGGGCCTGGAAAAAGAGTTTTATGCCAATGAAAATCTGATTTTGAAAAACGGATCCAATTCTGCACTGGCATTTTATGACGGCCAGACCCAGACGATTAAATCCATCCAGCCCCAGATATGTTACGGCATCAAGCCCAGAAATTCCGAGCAGACCTTTGCCCTTAATGCCATGCTCAATCCGGATATTCCCCTGGTTACGGTTTCAGGCAAAGCCGGCACCGGAAAAACCCTGCTGGCCCTGGCCGCTGCTCTGGCCAGAAAACAGCTGTACCGCCAGATATTTATTGCCAGACCGGTGGTACCCCTGAGCAATAAGGACTTGGGATTTCTGCCAGGAGATGTGGCCTCCAAGCTGGATCCGTATATGCAGCCGCTATACGATAATCTGACGGTGCTTCAGAATCATTTTAATGAGAACAATGCCAGCTCCAGGCAGATCAAAGAGCTGATCGAGGAAGAAAAAATAGTGATCACCCCCATTTCATATATCAGGGGGCGATCCATTGTCCGGGTTTTCTTTATTGTGGATGAAGCACAGAACCTGACACCCCATGAGGTGAAAACCATCATTACCCGGGCCGGGGAGGGCACCAAGATCGTTTTTACCGGTGATATTTTCCAGATTGACCATCCCTATCTGGACAGCCAGACCAACGGGCTTGCCTACATCATTGAAAAAATGAAAGGCCAGCCGCTGTATGCCCATATCAATCTGGAAAAAGGGGAGCGGTCCGACCTGGCGGAACTGGCTGCAAAAATTTTATAGCTGTCACCGCCGCAGCTAGGCGGCCTTGACAACCTTACCGGCTTTGATGCAGCTGGTACACACGTCAATCTTTCTGACACAGCCTTCTTTGATAAGGGCCCGGACCCGCTGGAGATTGGGGTTGAATCTTCTTTTGTTCAGGTTGTGGGCGTGGCTGACATTATTGCCGACCATGGGTTTTTTTCCGCAAATAGCACATTGTTTTGACATATCCATAACTCCCGAAAGAAAAATTATTTTATTAAAAAATTAACCTGATACTCCTACCTCTTCTTTGAAAAAAAGTAAAGGAAAAATTATTCTTTTTTAGCGGTCTGGGCCTTGGCGGCACATTCCGGTATCAGGTTCAGGGCTGTCTGGCTTTGGTCTGTTCCCGGATAAAACTCCACAATATATTCAAACCGTTTTAACGCAGCCTGGTATTGTTTGGTTTTCATATAAAATTGTGCCACATACAGCTCATGGCCGGCGATCTTGTCAATACAGACAGGGATAAGATCCTGTGCTTTTTGGGCATACTCACTGTCTGGAAACTGCTCTGTCACCCGTTTGAACTGGGCCAGTGCATTTTTTGCCGGGGTGATATCCCTGTCCACTGTGTCAATCCTGTTAAACCAGCACATGCCCACTTGATTAATAACGTAAGGGACTGCTTCATTTCTGGGATGCATTTTTTCAAACTGCTCATAGGCAGCCACTGCCTGCTCATATTCTTCAAGGTGAAAATGGGCGTCTGCAATTTTTAGTTCCGCCAGTATGGCGTATCTGGAAAAAGGATACCAGTCTCTGAGATCTGTATATGCTTTGACCGCATCTTTGTAATCCTCACGCATAAAAGCGGATGCACCTTCAGCAGCAAGCTGCTCAGCGGTTTTTTCCATTCTCCGGGAATCTTCAAACAGGGCGCAGCCGGATAAAAGCAGGGCCACACATGCCAGGAATACAATTTTTTTCATTTTACAGATTCTCAATATAATGTTCTGCAGACAAGGCGGCTATGGCACCGTCTCCCACTGCTGTGGACACCTGCCGCAGAGGGGTGTCCCTGATGTCGCCTGCAGCATATACCCCGGGAATATTGGTTTCCATCCGGCCGTCAGTACGGATAAATCCATATTCATCAGAAACGATGTCATCGCCTAAAAATTCCGCGTTGGGCAAGGTTCCCACCCAGATGAAACACCCGTCCGCCTTAAGGGTTTTTTCCTCCCCGGTTTTGACATTTCTGACATGGACCCCTTCAATACCGAAAAGTCCTTCCACACCTGTGGCCACGGTATCCCAGAGTATTTCAATCTTGCTGCTGGCAAAGGCCCTTTCCTGGAGAATTTTGGCTGCCCGGAGTTGATCCCTGCGGTGAAGCAGAAAGACTTTTTTCACAAATTTTGTCAGATAAATGGACTCCTGTACAGCTGTGTCGCCGCCGCCGATGGCCACAACGGTTTTGTCCTTGAAAAAAGGGGCATCGCAGGTGGCACAAAAAGAGATGCCCTTTCCCATATAGCGGTCTTCACCTATTCCCAGTTTTTTGGGAGAGGCCCCGGAGGCAATGATCAGGCTTTTGGTAGAAATGGTTCTGTCTGCAAGCACCACTTCTTTCTTGCCTTTGCCTAAATTCAGGGAATGAACCCCTGCTGTCTCGATTTTAAGACCCATTTCTTCGGCCTGGAGTATCATTTTTTCTGCCAGGTCAAATCCGCTGATACCTTCAGGAAATCCGGGATAGTTTTCTATCCAGTCTGTGACAATGATCTGCCCACCGGGCACGGCTTTTTCCAGCAGCAATACATTTATTCTGGCCCTGGCTGCATAAATCCCGGCAGTGAGTCCGGCCGGACCGGCACCGATGATCACAAGATCATAATCAAAATCGGTCATGCAAAAATCTCCTTACAAGACATTTTTAATGGTTTGCTCAAGCTTTTCCTTGCCAACCATGCCGGTAATCTGTTCGGCAACCTCTCCATTCTTGAAAAAGATCAGGGTAGGAATGGCCTGGACCCCGTATTTGCTGGGGCTGATGGGATTTTCATCCACATTGACCTTGGCAAAGGTCATCTGGTCACCATATTCTTTTTCCAGGGCTTCCACTGTAGGCGCGATGGCTTTACAGGGGCCGCACCAGGGTGCCCAGAAATCCACCATTATAGGTTTTGCTGATTGCAGTACGTTTTTTTCGAAGCCGTCGTCATCAATTTCTATGATATTTTCTGCCATGGTTATTATATCCTGTTTGATTTTAGGGTTAAACTTTTGCCAGCTGCAATGACACACGCAACCAAACCATTACAGTTGTAATTGTCTTTAACTATATGTGCGTATGGCAATTTTGTCAAATAATGAATGGACAGCGGTCTGTGAAGTCCATACATATCAGGGGGAATAAAAAAATTGCCAGACCCTGGATGCCGATGGCTTACAACGTCCAGGGACTGGCATGGACCGGTTTTCTTTTTTTTTCGGTGGGGATTTTTGATCTGGTTACCAGTTTTCTCCCAGAACTTCAAAGTGGGCCTGCTCATGGGCACATGCCGGGCACATCTCCGGGGCTTCGGTCCCTTCATGCAGGTATCCGCAGTTGCGGCAGCGCCATGTGACAGGGGCATCTTTTTTAAAGACCCTGGCCCCTTCAATATTGGCAACCAGATCCTTGTAACGCTTGTCATGCTGTTTTTCTGCAACGGCAATGGCTTCAAATACTGCGGCAATGGCATCAAACCCCTCTTCTCTTGCAACCGCAGCAAATCCCGGATACATCTGGGTCCATTCATAGGCTTCACCGGCGGAAGCTTCTTTCAAATTTTCCACTGTGGTGCCGATGACACCGGCTGGAAAGGCTGCGGTGATTTCCACTTCACCGCCTTCCAGAAATTTAAAGAGCCGTTTGGCATGTTCTTTTTCCTGGTCAGCGGTTTCGCTGAAAATATCCGATATCTGGACATATCCTTCTTTTTTGGCTTTGCTGGCAAAATAGGTGTACCGGTTTCTGGCCTGGGATTCTCCGGCAAACGCAGTTAACAGATTCTTTTCGGTTTTGGTTCCTTTCAGGTTCATGATGAATTTTTCTCCTTTTTGGGTTACAAAAAATTACAATTATTTGGGTGGTGCTGGTGTTTGTGCCGTCTGGGGATGGCAGTTCTTGCAATAGCCGGTCAGGCAGAGCCGTTTTCCGGTTATGGTACAGGTCTGGGTGATATCTTCCGGAAGCGGAATCTGGTCCAGATCAGGATCATGAAAATCAAAAATATTATTACAGGAAAGGCAGTAAAAATGATGGTGTTCTTCTCTGTTTGGATCAAACCGCCGGGGGTCTCCCTGGCCTTCCACTATATCGATGATCTGAATCCGGGCAAAGGTGATCAGGGTACGGTTCACCGTATCCAGTGAAATGTTGGGGAATCTGTGCAAGAGCTGTTTGTGGATCTGGTCTGCACTGGGATGCGCTTTTGAATTTTTCAGCGCAGCATATACTGCTGCCCGCTGGGGGGTGATTTTTAATCCATTTTTTTTGCACAATCGGGTGAACCGGTCCACAATGCCATCCCTTTCTTATTAATTTTGTATATTAAATAGGATTGATAACTATTTGTCAAGGAAAAACTTTAGAAAAATATCTGCCAAACTGGTATACTGGATATCCATATATTCACAACTTCAAGGAGGGATCATGGGAAATTTGCGATTATGCCAGGTGATTCTGGTATGCACTGTAATTTTTTGGGGGAACCCTTTTTCGGGGCATGCCCTGGACAGCCCGCAAATTACTGATTTGATCCAGTCAGCGCACCAGGGGGATACCCGGGCCATGCGGAAGCTGGGCCAGGCCTATTATGAAGGTGACGGGGTGCTCAAGGATCCTGCCATGGCCAAATGCTGGATCAGACAGGCACATGAACTGGGGGACAAAAAAGCGGAAAAACTCTGGAATGATTTGGAACTTTGGAAATATGCAGGTGATTGTGACACCCTGCTGCAGTTCCGGGAAAGTTTTGCACAAAACCGGATCGGGGCGCGCTGGGAGGACCCTGTCACAGGTATGATGTTTGTCTGGATTTCCGGGGGGTGTTTTTCCATGGGATGCCACGAAAATGCAGGCAAATGTCGGGAAAATGAATTTCCTGTTCACCGGGTATGTCTGGACGGGTATTGGATGGGTGCCCATGAAGTCACCCAGGGACAGTGGGAGGATTTCATGGCATCCAACCCCTCCCGGTTCCAGGATGGCGACAGATATCCGGTGGAAATGGTTTCTTTTGAACAGGTGAGAGAATTTATCCGGGAACTCAATCAGAAAAGTCCCCATAAGTTTTCTTTGCCCACAGAAGCCCAGTGGGAATACGCCTGCCGCAACAGGGGGCGCAGGATTTCCTATGCCTGGGGAAGAGAGACTTTTATGCCCCCTGCCAACTGCGGCAGTTGTGACAGCGGCACTTTTCAGGGACGAACCGCACCGGTGGACAGTTTTTATGCCAATGACCTGGGATTGTACCATATGAGCGGCAATGTCGGGGAGTGGTGCAAAAATGTCTATGATAAAAATGGGTACCAGGACCATGGCTCTGACAGGTACGGTTTTAAGGAGAACGGACAGCCCCGGGTGGTCCGGGGCGGGGCCTACAGCGATAATGTATCAGCCACCGGCTGTACCCGCCGCCAGGGTATGATGCCGGCCATGAAAAGCGAACGGGTGGGCTTCAGGCTGGTGGTGAAAAAGCGGTTTTGAACACTGACCGGATAAAGGTGTTCAGCGCATCATAAGAAATTTTTTCCACCCTGGCGCATCCGATGGCTTCCAAAAACACATAATACACAAAAAGGCCGTGCTTTTTTTTGTCCCGTCCGGCAGCTGCCAGAATCTGGTCAACGCCATAATTCAGATCTGTGGGCAGGCCAAGCCCCTGAAGCAGGGAAAAAATGCGGTCCACCTCATGTGGGGCAAGCAGGCCTTTTTTCCGGGAGAAAACAGCAGCTGCTGCCATACCCCGGGAAACTGCCCGGCCATGTCCACAAGGGTCGATTTTTTCAATGGCATGACCGATGGTATGCCCGAAATTGAGTTTGCGGCGTTCGCCTGTTTCATGTTCATCCTGCTGCACCACCCGTGATTTGATGGCCACAGAATCAGACACCAGACGTAAAATGACCCGGGGGTCCAGGTCCAGGGCGTTCTGCCGGTTGTTTTCAATAAAGGAGAGCATATCAGCATCTGCAATCAATGCATGCTTGACAATTTCCGCCAGACCATTGGAGATTTCAGCTTTGGGCAGGGTCTTGAGCATGTCCGGATCACAGATCACAAACAGGGGCTGGTTGAATACCCCCACCATATTTTTGTAGGCAGACAGATTGACCCCGTTTTTTCCTCCCAGGCTGGCATCCACCTGGGACAGCAGGGAGGTGGAGACAAACCCGAAATCCACCCCCCGCAAATAAATAGAGGCCACAAATCCGGTAATGTCGCAGACAATACCCCCGCCGATGCCCAGAATAAAACTGGAGCGGTCACATCCCAGGGCCACCAGCCGGGTCAGGATATATTCCACCGTGGCCAGGGTTTTGATCTGTTCCCCCGTACCGATGGTTATGACAGGACCCGGGGGAAAAGCGTGTCCATAAAAAGATTTTATGTTTTCATCGGTGATGATCACCAGGGGCTGGTCCGGCAGATAGGTACCAAGGTTGCCCAGGTGTTCTCCCACATGGATAAAGGAGGATCCCCATCTGCCCTGAATATGATGGGTTTTCATAACGGGGCTTCAATGATGGTTCTGATGGCATTCATTTTTTCCATGACCTTTGCAAACTGGTCTGGATACAAAGACTGGGCCCCGTCACTCAATGCTTCTTCCGGATGGTTATGGACCTCGATCATAAGACCGTCCACCCCGACGGCTGCAGAGGCATAAGCCAGCCAGACAACCTGGTCCCGGACCCCGGCGGCATGGCTGGGATCCACGATCACCGGCAGGTGGCTTTCTTTTTTAACCGCCGGCACAACCGACAGGTCCAGGGTGTTTCTGCTGTGGCGCACAAAGGTCCGGACCCCGCGTTCACACAAAATTACATTGGGGTTGCCTTCTTCCATGATATATTCTGCAGCCATGAGCCATTCCTGGAGCATGGCAGACATACCCCGTTTTAAAATGACCGGTTTTTTGGATCTTCCGGCCCTGCGCAGGAGAGAAAAGTTCTGCATGTTCCGGGTACCGATCTGGATGACATCCACGCAGGCTTCCACCATATCAAAGGTTTCCGTATCCATGACTTCGCTGACCACAGCAAGCCCGGTTTCTTCTCTGACCCGGGCTAAGTATTCAAGGCCTTTTTTTCCAAGACCCTGAAAGGAATAGGGGGATGTTCTGGGTTTGAACGCCCCGCCCCTGAAAAGGGTGGCCCCTGCTTTTTTAACCGCCTTTGCAATGTCCAGCACCTGCTTTTGGCTTTCCACAGCACAGGGACCGGCAATCACGGGCATGGTGCCATTGCCGAAAATTGCGCCGCCGACTTTCACCTGGGTATTTTCCTGCCTGAACTCCCGGCTGACAAGCTTATAGGGTTTTGTCACCGGAATAACCTCCTTTACACCGTCAAGTCCGAGAAAATGACCGGCATCCACAGATCCTTTGTTGTACAGGATGCCGATGGACACCCGGTCTCCTCCGGGTATGGGCCGGGCTGTGTAGCCTCTTTTCTCAACAGCTGCAATAACAGCCTGGACCTGATTTTCGGTTGTGCCTTTTTTCATTACGAGTAACATTCGAAGCCTCCATTAGGGGTTTTATCAGTATTCACAGGTTAGGGCAACACAAAAGGCTTGGAACATCAGGCCTTTAGAAGAGAACAATTATGGACAGGTTGTTATAAACCAGTATGGTACGGCAAACAGGTCTGCATAACTGCTATCATAAGATTTGTTTCTATGCATAAGAACAAATCCATGGCAGCGTATTATAGAGACTCTTTTTTTGGTGTCAATGAAAAAGAAAATAAATCTGTAATGCAGATTCTCATTATCATTGCTTGACATGGATTGCCTGATTTCATATATTTCCCACAATTTATACGCGGGATAAAAAGGCATTTGCCAGACCAACAGCCATGATACATTTTGAAAACGCTGCGCCTGTAAAAATAAAGGGAGTGGGCGGGGGGTTATGGATTTCCCTGGATCCCACCCATCCCGAAGATGTTCTGCTTACAGAAGTGGATAAGATCTTTAAAAAATTAAAACACCTGGCAGTCAATGCCAATGTGGTCATCGACATGGGAGAGGCCCGGGGACATGAAGGTCTTTTCACCCTTGTCAAAACCCGGTTAATTGAAAAATTTGAAGTGGGCCGGGTAACAAGCCCCCCGAAAAAACAATCTGCCCCCACCCAAAGAATCCGGCAGCGGGACCTTACCCGGGGCTGGAACCAGCACCGCAGTGATGTGCTGATGCTCCGGGGCAGGGTCCGGTCCGGCCAGAAGATCGACACAAAAAAGCATGTGGTGATTTTTGGGGATGTCAATCCAGGTGCGGAAATACTTGCCGCCGGAGATATCATTGTACTGGGCAGGCTGGCGGGAAAAGTGCATGCCGGCAGCCCGGTCGATGAAACAGCCATCGTGTTTGCCCTTGCCTTTGATCCCACCAGTGTCAAGATCGGTACCATAACCGCTGCCGGCAGTGAAGACCGCAGCCATGCCGCACCGGAGTTTGCCTGTGTGAAAAACGGCAGCATCCTGGTCCAGGATTACATGAAGACAAATCCGTTCAGGAAGATGCCCTGGCCGGAGCCGGTATAAACATACTTTAAAAATAGAGGTGCGAATTTGGAAGGGAAAATCATTGTAATCACATCCGGAAAAGGCGGGGTGGGCAAAACCACTGCCACCTCTTCCATTGGTGCTGCTCTTGCTCTGGAAGGCAATCGCGTGGCCATTGTGGATATGGATATCGGGCTGCGGAACCTTGATGTTGTCATGGGGCTTGAAAACCGGATCGTTTTTAATATTGTGGATGTGGTCCAGGGCCGGTGCAAAGTTGAACAGGCAGCCATCCGGGACAGAAGAATTGAAAACCTGTTTTTGATTCCCGCCTCCCAGAGTGACAACAAAGACGTGCTCACCACTGCCGGCGTTGAAAGGATTGCCAAACAGCTGCGGTCTAAATTTGATTTTATCATCATGGATTCTCCTGCCGGCATTGAACGGGGGTTTGAAAATTCAGTGGTATCTGCTGACGAGGCATTGGTGATCTGTACCCCGGATGTGTCTGCTGTCAGGGATGCGGACCGGGTGATCGGGCTGTTGTATGCACGGTCTTTGAATCCCAGGCTGATTGTCAACCGCATTGAACCCGCCCGGGTGGTGCGCGGGGAAATGCTCAGTCATGAAGATGTGCTGGAAGTCCTGTCCATTGACCTTGTGGGGCTGGTGCCCATGGATGAAAAAGTGCTCATTTCTTCCAATACCGGCACCCCTCTGGTGCTGCAGAATGATTCAAAGGCAGGGATGGCCTTCCGCCAGATTGCCAGACGTCTGAACGGAGAAGAGGATCTGCCCATTGAGATGCCTGTCTATAAAACCAGCATGTGGCATAAACTCAGCAAGACATTCGGGTTAAAACAATAAGGAGAATTTTGATGCTCAGCGGATTATTCAAACGGTTCACCACCAAAAAAAACAGCAGGGATGATGCTAAAAAGCGGCTCCAATTCTCTTTGATTTATGACAAACTCGAAGTCAACGACACCACCTTAACAGATCTGCAGCAGGATATTGTGGATGTGATTTCCAAATATTTTGAAATCGATAAAGAGTCTCTGGAGTTAAAAGTCAAACGCGATGATAATGTGTCCGCCCTGGTCTTCAACACCCCCATCCTCCATGTAAAGCGCAAAAAAGCATGACATCAGGGAAGCGCATCTATTCGGAAGTTTTTGGTGTTGGTTGCCTGCCACCCGCTCCCTGCGGGTGACAAGCAACCGGTCAAAAAAAATTACCCGCTGACGGCCCTGCCACAAGCCAGCCAAAACCCCCGCGCAAGAATTCACATATCTCTTTCCGCTTATTCTCCGATGTTGGACAGCCTGATACCCAGTTCCTGGAGCTGGGCCGGCGATGTACTGGAAGGGGCTTCCGTGAGAAGACAGGTAGCTTTCTGGGTTTTGGGAAAGGCAATAACGTTTCTGATGGAATCTTCTTTGCACAACAGCATGATGAGCCGGTCCAGGCCAAAGGCAATACCGCCGTGGGGCGGGGCCCCGGCAGCCAAAGCTTCCAGAAGAAAACCGAATTTTTCCCGGGCCTCCTCCTGGTGTATACCCAGACACGCCAGGACTTTTTCCTGGAGGGCTGTGTCGTGGATACGAATACTGCCGCCACCGATTTCAACGCCGTTGAGCACCAGGTCATAGGCCCGGGAAGTGACCTGCAGCGGGTCAGTGTCCAGCTTGGGAATGTCTGCTTCACTGGGGGCGGTAAACGGGTGGTGCAGGGCCTGATACCGCTTTTCTGTTTCATCGTATTCCAGCAGGGGAAAGTCGGTAACCCAGGTGAATGAGAACCGGTCTTCAGGAACAAGATTGAGCCTGCGTGCCAGTTCGTTTCTGAGCTGGCCCAGGGATTCATTGGTGATTTGGGGCTGGTCTGCCACAAAAAACACAATATCCCCGGGGGCAAGATCCAGGCGCTGTGCCAGGGTCTGTTTTTCATCATCAGTGAAAAATTTGGCAATGGGGGACTGCCACTGGTCTTCTTTTATCTTGATCCAGGCCAGTCCCTTGGCCCGGTAGACAGCGGCAAATTCGGTAAGCTCATCTATCTGTTTGCGGGTAAAGGCGGCGCACCCTTTTGCATTGATGGCCTTGACCAGGCCGCCGTTTTTCACCACATTGGCAAACACCTTGAAACCGGTGTCTGCCACAATGTCTGAGACATTGACGAGCTCCAGACCGAACCGCAGATCCGGACGGTCCAGGCCGAACCGGTCCATGGCCTCGGCATAGGTGAGCCGGGGAAAGGGAGCGGAAAGATCAATGTCCGACACTTTTTTGAAAATGGCGCGGATCAGGCCTTCGGCAATCTCCATGATCTGGTCTTCATTGACAAAGGACAGCTCCATGTCGATCTGGGTGAATTCCGGCTGCCGGTCCGCCCGCAGGTCCTCGTCCCGGAAACATTTGACAATCTGGTAATACCGGTCAAATCCTGAAATCATGAGCAGCTGTTTGAAGAGCTGGGGAGACTGGGGCAGTGCATAAAACTGGCCCTGGTTGACCCGGGAGGGAACCAGATAGTCTCTGGCCCCTTCAGGGGTGGACCGGGTTAAAAAAGGGGTCTCAATGTCAATGAATCCGTTGTGGTCCAGGTAATTGCGGATGGCCATGGTGGCCTTGTGACGGGCCAGGATATTGTATTTGAGCTGGGGCCGCCGCAGATCCAGGTACCGGTATTGGAGCCGGATATTTTCTGAGGCTTCCACCCGGTCTTCAATCAGGAAAATCGGGGTTTTGGCCACAGAAAAGATGGCAAGTTCCTCCACCAGGATTTCAACGGCGCCGGTGGCCATATTGGGATTGATCATATCCGCCGGTCTGGCCGTCACTTTTCCCTGGATGCCAAGTACATATTCGCTTCTGATCTCCTGGGCTTTTTCATGGACGGTTCTGGAAACCAGGGGATTGAAAACCACCTGGGTGATGCCTTCTCTGTCCCGCAGATCCACAAAAACGACCCCGCCGTGATCCCGGCGGTGCTGCACCCATCCCATTAACACCACGGTTTTTCCAATATCTGTGTCCCGGAGTTCAGAACAAAAATGGGTCCGCTTCATATCTCCTAGTAAGTCTGTCACCTGGTCTATCCTTAAGTTATCCGTTATCGGTTTGTAAAAATTTTTTCAGCTCAGGGACCAGACGGTCCATGGGGATGGAAACCTGCTCCCTGGTAGCCATGTTTCGCAGAATCATATGGTTTTCTGCCATTTCAGTCTGTCCGGCAATGAGCACGTGGCGGGTATTGAGCTTGTCCGCCCGCTTCATAAGGGCTTTCAGGCTTTTTCCCCTGAAATCGGTGACAGCCTGAAACCCTGCCCGGTTCAGATCACAGGACAGGTGATAGGCCGCTTCCATGGCAGGTGCCCCCAGGGCCACAATAAAAAGGTCAGGACCTGGTTCTGCCGGTATCTGTTCCAGCTGTTCCATCACCTCCACCAGGCGGTCAAACCCGATGGCAAACCCGATGGCAGGGGTAGGAGGTCCTCCGAGTTCCTTTACCAGGCCGTCATACCGGCCGCCGCCGGCAACAGCACTCTGGGCGCCCAGGCTGGTGGTCTGGATTTCCCAGGCGGTTCTGGTGTAGTAATCCAGGCCCCGCACCAGAGATTTGTCAATGAGAAAGTCCACATCCTGCTTTTGCAGCGTGGTTTTCACCGTGTTAAAATGGTCTTCGCAAACAGGGCACAGATGGTCCACCGTGGCAGGGGCTCCGGCCAGGGCCTCCTGGCAGGTCAGTACCTTGCAGTCCAGTATCCGCATGGGGTTCTTGGTCATCCGCCGCCGGCAGATATCACACAGGGCATGTTTTTTCTCCCCCAGAAAATCCAGCAGGGACCGGGTAAAATCCGGACGGCATTCCGGGCAGCCCAGGCTGTTGATATGGGCGCTCAGCCCTGTGAGGCCCAGTCTTTTGAACAGTTCATGCTGTAAAAAGATCAGCTCGCAGTCCACAAGGGCGGATGCAATGCCGAACACCTCTGCATCGATCTGATAAAACTGGCGGTACCGGCCTTTCTGGGGCCTTTCCCGCCGGAACATGGGGCCGGTCATATAAAATTTTCGGACAGGATCACTGGCATACATCTTGTGCTGGATATAGGACCGGCAGATGGAGGCGGTGGCTTCCGGCCGCAGGGTCAGTTTGTCTCCTTTGCGGTCTGCAAAGGTGTACATTTCCTTTTCCACAATATCCGTGGCCTCACCGATACTCCGGGCGAACAGCTGGGTTTTTTCCAGCACAGGAATGCGGATCTCCCGGTAGCCGAAGGCTTCAAATAATTCAAAGGCCAGGGTTTCAACTTTCTGCCACAGCCGTATCTGTTCAGGCAGTATGTCTCTGAATCCTCGTATGGTCTGCATGGTGGTTGCATCTTCAGGTATAAGGTTAATGCCAAAATTTTATGTAAACGTTCTTTATAGTGTGAAATCAACCTGTCAGTCAATATGTAAATCCAGGAACTGGAGGGACAGGACCTATTTTTTCCGCAATTTTACACAATTGGCATGGGCGTGCAGGCCTTCTATTTCCGCCAGGCGTATCACATCATCTGCCTCTTTTTGAAAAGCCTTTTTGGCATAGTGAATCAGACTGGTTTTTTTTATGAAATTGTCCACGCCCAGAGCAGAGGAAAACCGGGCGGTTCCGGCGGTGGGCAAAACATGGTTGGGCCCGGCAATATAATCACCCATGGGTTCAGGGGTGTAGGATCCCAGAAACAGGGCCCCGGCATTGCGGATGCGGTCAATGTAGTCAAAAGGCTCTGACACCATCAGTTCCAGGTGTTCCGGAGCCAGGCGGTTGGAAAGATCAATACCGGTTTCAATATCCGGCACCAGCATGACAGCCCCGAAATTGTCCAGAGACTGTCTGGCGGTTTTTTGTCTGGGCAGCAATTGTAACTGGTCTTCCATGACGGTCAGGGTCTGGGTGGCAAGTTCTCTGGAATCGGTCACCAAAATGGCGGATGCCATGGCATCATGTTCTGCCTGGGACAACAGGTCGGCTGCAACAAAAGCCGGGACTGCAGACCTGTCCGCAATGATCAGAATCTCACTGGGCCCTGCGATCATGTCAATGCCCACAGTGCCTGCTACGATTTTTTTGGCCAGGGTCACATAGATATTGCCCGGACCCACAACCACATCCACTTTTGGCACCTGTTCCGTGCCATAGGCCAGGGCAGCGATGGCCCAGGCACTGCCGGCCTTGAAAACAGATGAGATACCCACTTTCCGGGCGGCTGCCAGGATATGGGGGTTTATTTTGCCGTCTGCCATGGGCGGGGTCATGAGAATAATGGAGGAAACACCCGCCACTGCTGCAGGAATGCCGCCCATGAGCACGGATGAAACCAAAGGTGTTTTTCCGCCTGTGGCACCGGGTGCATAGACGCCTGCCGCGCCCACCGGCCTGACCAGCTGTCCCAGTATCACCCCGTTTCTCGGGGTGTCGATCCAGTCCTTTTGTTTCTGTTTTTCATGAAACCGGGTGAGCTGAAAGATGGTCCGGTCCAGGGTATCCAGAAACCCGGGATCAACTGATGCCAGGGCTGCATCAAACTCCTCGGATGTCACTTTCAGGGTGTCCAGGGTCACGGCATCCGAGTCAAACCGGTTGGTGTATTCCACCAGGGCCTGGTCTCCCCGGGTTTTCACATCATTGATATATGCCAGAACATTGTCATGATCTGCGGTGGAAAACCCCAGGCCCCTGTCTGTAATCTTTTTGACATGTGCTTCTGCTTCCCGGGAAGGGTATTGAAAAAGTCTCATGGTTTTTTATTTGTTACTGTTTAGGGGTTTAAAGAAAATAGGGCGGCTTTTTTTAATAACAGGCATGCCTTGCAGGCACAATAAATCATGCCATCCTCCGGCAGCCTGCCCGTTTGTTTCCTATAAACAGCCGAAGATATACCAGAAACCATGCAGTTAATCCAGGAAATAAGAGCCTTGGCTGACCAATACTTTTAATCCGGGTATACCCACACCGGATAAAAAGAAACCAACGGATTTGGAAAGTTCTTTCATACAATAACAAAAGGGCAGAAAAACTTTCTGCCCTTTTGCAGGTTTTAAAACACAAATGAAGGGGTTAGAAGTTCAGGGTTTTCTGGAGGTCTTCCGTGGTAAAATCCCATGTCACATTATGGGGAGGCACCGGATCTGTAAACATTTCCGGCAGCTGATCGTCAATGTCTGTGAACCCGGCTTTTTTGTTGAACTCTTTTTCGTTTCTGAGAATGGATTTTCCCAGTTCCAGAATATCATCCGGGGTAAGGTTCAGGCCGTATCTGGCATTGAGCATTTTGGCCACGGTGGGCAGTCCGTCTTCGTTGTCCAGGACGGCAAAAGCCACAAACAGACACAGCCCGGCCGCATCAATCGCAGCGGTGGCGATCTGCAGCCCCTGGGACAATTCTATGTTGCCTGCGTTTTTGTGGGGATCAACCGTCCCGCCGACACTTAAAATGTTGGCGGTGACACCATAGCCGGCAGTGTGATCCGCACCCATGGGGGTGGTGGCATAGGTGACCCCTACCCCTTTACAGGTACGGGGGTCATAGGCGGGCAATGCCTGTCTTTTCACCACTGGTACCCGGTCAACGCCCAGCGCGTCTCCGGTGAACTGGGCGCCGTTTCCGATGATTTTGCCTTCCGGTGCATATTCCCCCACTTTGGAGAGCAGATCAATGGCAGCCTGGCCGTCTCCCCAGGGGATCATACCCCCTTCCATGGCAATGCCGATGGTCACCCCGGTTTCAATGGTATCCAGGCCGAAATCATCACACAGCCTGTCCAGGGTGGCGATGTGATCCATGTCGTGGATGGTGGTGTGGGCCCCGAAGGCCCAGATGGTTTCATATTCAAATCCGCAGGTCAAAAAGTTGCCGTCTTTGCCATGGTACACATTGGAGCATTTGATAACGCATCCGGGATGGCAGGGTTCTGTGGTGATGCCGTTTCGTTTTTCAATGGTTTCCGCCATGGCTTCTCCGGATATGGCCTGGGCATGCTCAAACCGGCCGGAGCGGAAGTTTTTGGTGGGCAGGGTTCCGGCTTCGTTGATCACATTCACCAGTACGGCCGTACCCAGGGCAGGCAGTCCTTCACCGGTGACAGGGTGGTTTCTGAGCATTTCCACCCAGCGTTTGTTGGCAGCCTTGAATGCCTCCGGGTCTTTGATTTCCACCCGGGGGGCGCCGGTGTCGTCCACCACAATGGCCTTGATCTTTTTGGATCCCATGACCGCACCAAGTCCGCCTCTGCCGTGTGCCCGTCCGGGCCGGCCGTTCATGTCCGCCTGGTTGATGGATGCCCCCTTAAGGCATTGTTCACCGGCCTGGCCGATGCTCAGCACCCCCACGTTTTTGCCGTATTTGTCCCACAGGGCTTCCATGACAGCGTAATTGCCTTTTTTGACCAGGTCATCTGCCGGAAGGATTTCAATTCCATCCTTGTTTACCATCACCAGGCTGTATACGTCATCTTCGGGTTTGTCTTCCAGAACAAGGGCAGTGATACCCAGTCTGGCAAGCTTCTGGGAAACAAGGCCGCCGGCATTGCTTTCTTTGATGCCGCCGGTGAGAGGCGATTTGGCGCCGGCAGACATCCTGCCGGAATCTGCAGCAGGAGAGCCGGTGAGAACACCAGGGGCAAAGATGAGTTTGTTGTTTTTTCCCAAAGGATGACAGGTGGCCGGCACTTCATCCAGAATCATCCTGGATGTGAGGGCCCGGCCCCCGAGGCCTGCATATTTTTCAGGGGTTTCATCAAACGTAAAGGTTTTGCTTTTTGTGTTGATCCGCAATAATTTTCCCATGTTTCCTCCTTGGCAAGATGCATTCATTTTTAAAACCCGCATGGCAGCAAATGGTTTTTAGACAGTGCCGGCCATTGTTGTGATCTCATTGGTGATGGTACTGTGAACCCGGTGTGACCCATACACCGGGCCCAACATGCCTGCATCCCCTTTATGCCATGACAATGGGTTCAAGTCCAGTATAAAATAAAGGCGCAACCCTCTGAAAACCCGTGGGACGATCAGTTAAAGACGGCCGGATTCCGACAGTTCTTCAAGAGCTGCTTTGTCCTGAATTTCAATGGTGCGGGTCTGGACGTCAATGAGGCCGGCATCCCCCATTTTTTTGAACATTCTGGAGATGGTTTCCGGGGTAGTGCCGATGAGATTGGAAAGCTGTGCCTTGGAAATGGGGAGACTGACCCGGATTTCATTATTCTGTTCCCTGGACAGGGTAAGCAGATAGGCGGCAAGCCTGGCCGGTACTTCCTTGAGACTTAAGGCTTCTATCTGCACAGTAAAATCCCGCAGCCGCCTGGACAGATCCGCCAGCATATTCATGCCCAGTGCAGGGGAGGTGGTGAGCAGTTCCACAAACCGGTCCCTGGGCAGAAAAATAATGCCGGCAGGTTCCAGCGCCATGGATGAGGCGGGAAAATTTTTTCCCTGGAACACCGGCACTTCACCAAAGGTGTGTCCGGGACCGTAAATATGCAGGATCTGTTCTTTTCCGTCCATGGAAAGTTTGAAAACCTTTATTCTGCCGGTCTCCACAATATAAATGCCGTTGCCTTTGTCCCCTTCATGGAAAATCATTTCTCCGCGTTTATAATTTTTGCGCACCGCAATACAGGAGAGGGTTTCCAGCTGGTCGGCAGACAGGCCTGAAAAAAGGGTGATTGTTTTTAAGGCTTTGATATTGTATACTTATCCTTATTATATCAATTATCACTATGCCGGTTCCGGCAACACATAAAAAATGTACTTAAAAAAGTACTGTCTTGATTCAGATCAAGGTTTTATCTGCCATGCTATAGTAAGTTTGTTTCAGGATGTAAAGTGTATTTGTCGGTAATCTGAAAAACAAGGGAGAAGGATAATGAAATGTCCGGGACAAGATACCCAGTACTGGGACCAGGATGCGATTTTTGAAACCCGGTGTCCGGAATGCGGCCATGAAATGGAATTTTTCAAGGACGATGCCACCCGGCGCTGCAGCCACTGCAGCAAAAAAATCGTGAATCCCAAAATGGATTTTGGATGCGCTGCCTACTGCAAGTTTGCCGAGCAATGTCTGGGCACACTGCCGGAAGAGTTTGTGGCCCAGCAGGAGGACCTGCTGAAGGACCGGGTAGCCGTGGCCATGAAGCGGTATTTTGGCACTGATTTTACACGCATCGGTCATGCCGGCCGGGTGGCCAGATATGCTGAAAAGATCGGAAAACAGGAAAAAGCCAACCTGGCGGTGGTGCTGTGCAGTGCCTATCTCCACGACATCGGCATAAAAAATGCGGAACAAAAATATGGTTCAGCAGAAGCAAAATACCAACATATCGAAGGCCCGCCTGTGGCAAAAGAAATTCTGGAAAACCTGGGTGCCAAAGAAGAACTGGTAAAAGAGGTGTGTGATATCATCGCCCACCATCACCATCCGGGATCTGATGAAACCATAAACTTTAAAGTGGTATATGATGCGGACATGCTGGCCAATATGAAGGAATGCCGGGAAAAAGAACAGATTGATGCAGACACCCTGTCAAAAAAAATTCTTCGTATCTATTTGACGGATGCTGGCAGAAAGCTTGCCCGGCAGACGTTGATACAAAACAGCTGAAAATAAACAGATAACAACCTGCGATTGAAAATATAAAGGAGAAAGACCATGAAGGTGATCAGAAAAATAATTGAAATAGATGATGAAAAATGTGATGGATGCGGCAATTGTGTGCCTTCCTGTGCAGAAGGGGCCATTCAAATTATCGACGGCAAAGCCCGTGTTATTGCGGACAAGTACTGTGACGGTCTGGGCGCCTGCCTTGGTGAATGCCCCCAGGATGCTTTACACATTGTGGAACGGGAAGCAGAGGAATTTGACGAAGAGGCTGTGCACCAATTGCTTGAAAAACAGGCAAAGACCGGAGAAGCAGAGACCACAGGACCGGCAGTGATATCAGGGGGGTGTCCTTCTGCTGCAGTGAAAAGTTTTTCCACCTCCCCGTGTGACTGCGCCAACCAGGCAAAGACCCGGGCCTCGGGCGGTCCGTCAGCACTGGGTCACTGGCCGGTGCAGATCCGGCTGGTGCCGGCCGGGGCCCCTTTTTTAAAAAATGCCGATCTTGTGATTGCAGCTGATTGTGTACCGGTGGCCTACGCCTCTTTTCATAAGGATTTTCTGGCAGGCAGGGCCGTGATGATCGGCTGCCCCAAGTTTGACAATGCCCAGGAATATGTGGACAAGCTCACCCGGGTGTTCAAAGAATCAGGCATCAAAAGCATCACTTCGGTGAGCATGGAGGTGCCCTGCTGTGCCGGACTGCCGGCTGTTGTTAAAAAAGCGCTGGAAAACAGCGGCATGGATATTCCTTTTTCCGAGGTCACTGTCAGTGCCAGAGGAGAGATCCTTTCGTGAAATGGTCCCCTGAGGCGGAAGCAGCCATTGACAAAGTGCCGTTTTTCATCCGTAAAAAGGTGAAAAAAAAAGTGGCTGCCCATGTGGAAAATTGTGGCCGGTCCCTGGTGCACCTGTCGGATGTGACCGCGCTGAAACAGCAGTTCCTTGCCAAAGGGGGCATGGCAAAGCAGGTGAAAGGATATGATGTTTCCACCTGCTTTGGCAGCGAAGGCTGCCCCCATGCGGCCTGCTCCAGTGCAGATCTTATGACAGATCTGGAAAACCTGGTAAAACAGGCGGATATTTTGTTATTCCTGAAGTATTCTCTGGGTGAGAATATCAAATATCACCATGAATTCCGCATTGCCCTGTGTGACTGTCCCAATGCCTGTTCCCGTCCCCAGATCGCAGATATCGGCATCATGGGGGCAGTGATGCCGGTTGTGGGAGCCGCAGACTGCACCGGCTGCGATGCCTGTGTCAAGGTTTGCCCGGACATGGCGGTTCACTGGACAGATCAAAAAGAAAAACCTGTAATTGATATGGATCAATGCCGGCGCTGCGGCAAATGTATCCAGGTATGCCCTGCCCATACCATTGAAAAAGCTGCTTCCGGATTCCGCATTCTTCTGGGAGGGCGGCTTGGACGCCATCCCCGGCTGGCCCTGGAAATGCCGGGCCTGTATTCCCCTGAACAGGTGCTGACGGTGGTCCGGACCTGTCTGGATTTTTATAAAACCCATGCAAAAAACGGACAGCGGTTTTCACAGCTTTTTAACCGCATCGACCAGGTTTTGTAAGAAAAATACCTACACAAAAATCAGAAATATTCCAATTGATCCTTTACTTTCATCTTGTTATGGTGATATGTGCAAAAAATGATATAAGACCGTTTTTTAACCCCACTAACAAGGAGGATCGTATGAAAGTAAGACATCTGTTTTTTATCGGGCTTATCGCTGTTGTTTCCCTGGCGTTCTGCCAGTCTGCCTTTGCCAAGGAAAGAATCGTTTTCGGCGGTGGGCCTGCGGGCGGTACTTTTCAGGTGGTGGCCAATGCCATCCAGGTGTATGACCCTATTAAAGCGGAACCTGATTTCAAAGTACAGGCCCAGTCTTCAGCCGGTTCTGTGGAAAATTTAAGAAAAACCGATGCCGGCCGGCAGCATATGAGTGTGGTGTATTCCGGACATGTATACCAGGGCCGGAACGGAAAAATGAAAAATGATCCCACAAAATATGAAAATGTCATGGCTGTGTCATTTTTATACGGTGCTCCGGCCCAGCTAGTGGTCAAGGCCGGTTCCGGCATCAAAAGTGTGAAAGACCTGGAAGGCAAAAAAGTGGGCGTGGGCAATGCCGGTTCCGGTGCATTTGCCAACTGTGAACTTTTTTTCACGCACATGGGCGTGTGGGACAAGATTGAAAGAAACGCCATGGGCTATAATGACGCAGCCCAGGCGTTCGGTAACAACCAGCTGGATGCTTTCTGGCTGTTTGTGGGATATCCCACCGGTGCTGTCATGATGGCGGCCCAGACCAATGATATCGCCATGGTCAACCTTCACAAGGATGCGGAAGCATCAGGATTTTATAAAGAATATCCCTATTTTGATAAAGTCACTATTCCTGCCAATACCTATAAAGGGGTTGACTATGAAGTGAAATCTTTCCAGGATGCCGCATTGTGGGTAGCCAACAAAGATGTGTCTGCTGATACCGTCTATAAGATGCTGTCTTTGATTTATACAGATGAAGGCCTGGCCCATATGGTGTCCCAGAAAAAGACCTTCAAGAGTATGTCCATTAAATCAGGTCCCACCGGCATTGTTACCCCGTTTCATCCAGGCGCTGAAAAGTTCTGGAAAGAAAAAGGTGTTTTATAACACCGCATTTCTGCACAGCAGTGTATGATATCCAGGGCACGGCGGGCATTGCCCCCGTGTCCTGGCAGTTCTGTTCTCCCCATAAATATACAGCGCGGCTGGGGCCACCAATTTAAAATTCCATTTCTGGATGCGCTCAGACCGAACAAACAGGTATCTACAATTAAATAATTACTTAAAAGACAGGAAGGCGGATTGTGTACAATAAACTGAATCGATTCGAGCAAATTTTTTTTGATATCTGTTCGGTGACCCTGGTTCTTTTCTATGCCTGGGCTGCTGTGGTGCAGCCCATGGCCACCCAGTATCACCGGGGTGTGTATGTAATAATTACCTATGTTCTTGTCTTTTTGCTTTATCAAGCCAAAACACCCATCGGCCGGGTTATTGATTATATCCTGATCATATTGTCTGTGGCATGTGTGGGGTACTGGATCATCATGTTTGAAACCATCAACTACAGAACCGGGGCGGAAACCCCTGTGGATGCAGCATTTGCCATTGTCGGGGTGCTCATCGGCGTGGAACTGGCCAGGCGGGTGGTGGGCAATATATTTGTGATCATGGGTGTTGTCTTTCTGGTGTACGGGGTTTACGGGTATAAGGCCCCGGACCTGATTTCCCATGCCGGGGCTCCCTTTGCCGAGCTGTGTGTCAGCATCTTTTACAAAAGCGACGGGGTTTTCGGCATTATGGCCAGTGTGCTGGCCACCTATGTGATTTTGTTTGTTCTGTTCGGGGCGTTTCTGGAAAAATGCGGGGCCCAGAAATTTTTCATTGACTGGCCCCTGGCAGCAGTGGGCCACCGCATCGGCGGTCCCGGCAAAGTGTCGGTCATTGCCTCGGGCCTGTTTGGCTCCATTTCCGGCAGCGCCATTGCCAATACCGTTTCCACGGGGATGTTCACCATTCCCATGATGAAAAAAGCCGGTTTCAAGCCCCATGTTGCCGGTGGTATCGAACCGGCCGCCTCCATCGGCGGGATGTTCATGCCCCCCATCATGGGGGCGGGCGGGTTTATCATGGCGGAACTGACCGGGCTTCCTTATTCCCAGATCATGCTGGTGGCCATTTTTCCGGCATTCATGTATTTTTTTTCTGTCTTTGTCATGGTGCATTATGAAGCCAAAAAAGACAATGTGGTGGGTGAAAAATCCAAATTCAGTGCCACCCAGATATTTAAGAAGCAGTGGTTTTATATCCTGCCTCTGGTCATTATCACCATTTTTATGCTGTACGGGTTCTCCCCTGCATATGCCGCCATCCTGGGCCTGGTTACCTGCATTGTGATTTCCTATGTGAGAAAAGAAACCCGCATCGGTCCCAAACGGTTTGTTCAGGCTGCCAGGGAAGGCACGGAAAACAGCCTGAAGATCGGCGCCACCGTCGGTGTCATCGGTATCATCATCGGTGTTTTGACCTTTTCCGGACTGATTCTGACTTTTGCCGATATAATGATTGAACTGGCAGGGGGCTCTCTTTTGCTGACCATTCTGCTGGTGGCCCTGGCCTCTCTTGTGCTGGGCATGGGCGTGCCGGTGACAGCGGCTTACCTGGTTACCGCTGTGGTGGCAGTGCCGGCACTGACCCATCTGGGTGTGAATGAACTGGCCGCCCACATGATCGTGTACTGGCTGTCCCAGGATTCCAATATCACCCCCCCGGTGTGTATTGCTGCTTTTGCAGGGGCCACCATTGCCAAGGCCAATATGTGGAAAACCGCGTTTACTTCCTTTAAATTCGCCAAGTTCCTCTACCTGGGACCGCTGCTTTTCGGGTATGTGCCCGGATTTTCCCTGGACGGCAGTGCCATGGATATTGTCAAGGCATTTGTGGCCATTATCATCGGCACCTATGCCTATTCCTGGTTTCTCAGCGGCATCTGGATTACCCCTATCAGAAGAGCGATTTTTAAAAGAAAAGCAGCCTGATCTTTTTTTGGACAGACAACAAAACCCGTTTTGGTGAAAAAATTTCACCAAAACGGGTTTGTTGTTTGAAATGATATTTTTCAAATATAAGGAGATGTCAAATAAAAATTTGGTTGCATAATCAACAATTTTAGTCCATATTGTGTGGGAACTGATTAAAATAGCAGGCAATTGTTATGGCATAAAAAAAATTGCACATGAAACCGGATTAATTTGATACCTGAAACAGAACATATGCACATGAATACTATTGCACCAGATAATTTTGAACGCGTTATTGATACCTCTATTGCCTATCTTGTGGGAAGAACGTCCCGAGCCATTATCAAACGGTTGACCAAAAAATTTGCAGATGCCGGATTTGATGTCAGTTATGAACAATGGAGTATCCTGATCCATCTGTACAGAAAAGACGGGCAGACCCAGCAGGAGCTTTCCAATATCGCGGTCAAGGACAAAGCAGCCATCACCCGGCTTCTCAATGTTCTGGAGAAAAAAAATATCGTTCTCAGGATTCCGGACCGCACAGACAAACGCAGCAAGCTGGTCTATCTGACCAACAAAGCCAAGACGTTTCAGAAGGAGTTAATGGCACTGGTGGAAGAAATGCTCCAGGAGGCGGAACAGGGAATTTCTCTTGAGGAAATGGCCCAGTGCAAAACCACCCTCAACAAGATATTTGCCAATTTTGACCACCTCAACGCTTCCGCGTTTCTGTTCAAAACTCCACCAGTCGATGCTGGATAGCATATCTGGATAAATCAGCATTATTGCGCAGGTTGAGTTTTTTCAAAATTCTGGCCCGATAGGTATCCACCGTTTTTATACTGATATTATAGGTTACGGCAATCTCCCGGTTGGTGCTGCCGGTTGCCAGTTTGCGCAGTACCTGCAGTTCCCGCATGGACAATGATTCTGTCAATCCCTTGTTTTTATTTCCCCGAATGAACCGCAAGGCCAGGGCTTCGCTGGCTTTTTCGGTAAGATACCTGCCTCCGGCATGAATTTTTTTCACTGCTGCCACCAGCTGTTCAGGTGCGGACTGCTTGGTGACATATCCCATGGCCCCGGCCTCAATGGCCCTGATCACATATTGTTCTTCTTCATGCATGGTGAGTATGAGCACCGGAATATCAGGACAATAGGCGCCCATGCGGGTCACCACCTCCAGCCCGTCCATGCCGGGCATGGAAATATCAATTACCGCCACATCAGGGTTTTTTTCCATGGCCTGGTCAAAGGCGGTTTCTCCGTCTGATGCCTCGGCAATCACTTTGATGTCGGTACTGTCTTCCAGAACCCTGCGAAGGCCGTCCCTGACAATGCCATGGTCATCTGCCAGCAGAACTGTGATCATGTGTGTCCTTTCACTGTTACTTTGCACGTGATCCGGGTGCCGCGGCCCGGGGTAGATGTAATATCCATACACCCCCCTGCCAGGCTGGCCCGTTCCATCATGCCCTCCAAACCGAATCCGGTTTGTCTGGTATTTTGTGCGGGATCAAATCCGATACCATTGTCTTCCACTGTCAGCACCAGGCCCTGGGCATCGACCCTCAGCTCCACAATGATGGTGGTGGCATCTGCATGGCGAATGGCATTGGTCACTGCTTCCTGGCCGATGCGGTAAAGGGCGGTGGCAAGGGTCTTATCAATTTCAGGAATAAAATCCTGCCGGAATATACAGGAAACATTGGAGCGTTTTTCAAAATCCGATACCAAAGATTCCAAAGCATCCGACAGTCCCAAGTCATCCAGAACCCGGGGCCTGAGCCGGTAAGACATGTCCCGGACATCCTGGATGGTGTTTTCTATGAGAAAACTCATTTTTTGTGCCCGGTCTGCAGCATCTGCACAAGGTCCGGCCAGATGATTTTTGAGCCAGACCGTATCAATGCGCAGTGCGGTCAATACCTGCCCTAAGTGGTCATGCAGTTCCCTGGCCACCTGTTCCTTTTCCCGTTCCTGGGACGCGATGATGTTTTTGGATAAATTTTTCAGATTGGTCTGGGCCTTTTCCAGCTGTGCTGTTCGTCTGCGCACCTGTTTTTCCAGATCCTGGGAATACCGGGACAGTTTTTCCGTGGCAATTTCCAGATCTTTCTGGGCACGGTTTTTTTCTGTAACATCCACACTGACAGCCAGAGATCTCACCACCTGGCCGGTTTCGTCTCTTACCCCATAACAGGAAAGCAAAATATCTATTTTTTCCCGGTTCTTTTTTATATATGTGTATGGCACATCCTTGAAAAAGCCTGTTTTAAAAAAAAGAGGAAAAATTTTTGACAATGCATATTTTTTTGATTCAGGGGTGAAAAAATCAGTCAGGTGCCTGCCGATAACTTCATTGCGGTTAAAGCCCATGACTTCCACCCAATGATCGGAAACCCGGATTATTCTACCCTGGGTATCAATGGAATGCAGCATTATCGGGGTTTTATGATAAATGTGCCGGTACCGTTCTTCACTCACCCGCAGCTTTTTTTCCGCTTCTTTGCGCTGGGAAATTTCTTTTACTGCCTGCTGGTACAGAAAAAAAACAAGAATACCTGCCAGAATGGAACTGCCTATCACAGCCGGTCCGATGCCCTGTATAAATGGCTGGCTCACCTGTTTTTCAATAGCGGTTTTGCTTCTCAAAGAAACCACCTGCCACTCCGGGTAATTGGTAACCGGAAGGCTGGAATATAAAAATGACACACCTTCCGCGCTGGTTACGGTTTCCGGTGTTATCCGCTTAAATCCGGACCACTGCCAGGGACCATGGCCAAACTGCCGGGAATCGGCAAGCTGTTCCATTTTAATTCCATCCAGATCCCACAGCAGTTTGAACCGCAGTTCAGGCTGGTTGCTGATAAAGATCACCCCATCAGGATCAACAAATATAAGGATATGTTCAGAAGCTGAAAACAAGGTGGTTTCAATAAACTCAATGGAAGATTTGATCACGGCCACCCCAAGTATATGTTGTTTTGACTGGTCATAGACTGGATGGCTGTAATAGACGCCCCGTTTCATGGAGGTGGTGCCCAGGGCCAGATATGTAGCAGGTTTGCCTTTAATGGCAGTTTTGAAATAGGGCCTGAAGGAAAAATCATGTCCCACAAAGCTGTCATGCTGGTTCCGGTTGCTGGAGCAGATGGTTACCCCCTCTTTGTCCATAAGGTAGCTCACATCCAGTTCCAGTGACTGGGCATACAAATCCAGAATCTGATTTGCCTGGTAAATGGTTTCCAGGTTCTGGTTTTCAAGGGCCAATCCCAGCTCCCGGATTCGGGCCAGGGTTCTGATGGGTTTGATATGTTCGGATAAATAGGTGGATAGCTGTCCGGTGAGCAGCTTCAACTGGGCTGCGGACTGGGTTTCAGCTTTCTGGAACACTGCTTTTCGATAGGAATAATAGAAAAGCCATCCCCCGGCAGAGGCGGATAAAAAGGCAAATACAGCCAGAAACAATATGATCAGTCGCAATCGCATGCTGTAAGTATAGGCAGAAGTATCACCATTTTTCAATTGAGAATATTGTGGTTCTTCGATAGGATAGGGCAGACAGGTTTGATAATAATATTTTTGAAAGTGACCTCCATGCCCTTTATTACCTTTAATGCATTTTCCTTTTTGCAGAAAAAACTCAAAGAAAAGAATCTTCCCTTTGCTGATGCCCGGGTGTCTATCTCTTCAGGCACCACTGCCAGGGATCTGATTTTTCAGATGCAGCTCACCGAAGAAGAGGTGGAAGCAGTCTTTGTAAACGGCCGGGTGCAACCTTTGGAAACAAGGATCAAGGACCAGGATCGGGTGGCGTTTGTCCCCCATGGCACCCCGGGTCCGTATCGGGTGCTTCTGGGATTTAAAAACAAAACAAATGGCTGAAAATTGTGTAAACACTATCAGAGCCTTTATTGCAGTCCCTCTGCCTGATCCTGTACGCCATCTGCTCAAAGACCTTCAGCTTCAACTGAAAAAGGCGGGTATCAAGGCTTCCTGGCCAAGACCTGAAGGGTTTCATCTGACGCTCAAGTTTTTGGGTGAAATTTCCTGTCACCGCCTGGATCAGATCCAGGTGGTGATGAACAGGTTTTCCGGACAATACCCAGGGCTTGTTCTGGCCGCCGGCAGCATCGGTGTTTTTCCGAAAAGATCAAAAGCCCGGGTCATCTGGGCAGATATCAGAGGACAGACCCTTCGGCTGGAAAAGCTATTTTACCAACTGGACAAAGAACTGGATGTACTTGGGATACCCGGACAAACCCGGTCATTTTCGCCGCACATCACTCTGGCACGGATCAAGCGGCCGGTTTCTTCTCAAAAACTGACTGGCCTGATCCACAGATCTGAACATATTTGGTCTGATGAATTTTGTGCCGCTAACATGGTCCTTTATAAAAGCACCCTCTCAGCCCGGGGCGCCATTCACACCCGGTTGTTTCACACACCGCTCGGCACCTCTGATTGCAGATGCCTGCCATGAACGTTCAAAGGGAAAGGGTTCCCTGTCTTAAAATGAAGATTGCCTGGTGTTTTTTTGGTGTGGGCGGGGTGTTCTATGTCTGCTGCTGATCAGTGCAATGGTGTCAAAGTGATTGCATGACCATTTTTTTCTTCACTCTCTGCAGCAAAAAAGTTTTCCATATCCGTTGAAAGGGTCACGCCGGAAAAAATTCCCCTTAACTGCGTTCCCTGGAAAGCTTTGCCGGAAATAGAAATTTTGGGAATGTTTTTGTCGGCCCGTGCCCATTCATAAAAAGAAAACTGTGTTTGCTGCAAAGACAGTATGTGTTTTTCTGTTTGAGGACGAAGCGCATTGATTTCATTTTCAAGGGCATGCATTTTTCTTTGGTATTGTTTTTTTTCTGCATTCAATTCTTTTAACGAGGCAATGGATTTTTTCATTCTGTGTTCAAAATTTTTGATGAGTTTTGAAATATTTTTTTCATTGGCTGCCTTGGTATTTATTTTTTTCCATTCTTTTTCAAGAATGGTTTTTTTGTATTTTGCCCTGTCATGAAACAATTTCAACTCAACCATTTTTTGGAATATTTTTTTCTCCAGCTGTTCCTGTTCTTTTTTTTGGTTTTCCAGGACTGTCAGTTTTTCTTTGATGCGGTGAATTTTTTGCTGAACAGACATGCCCAGTGCAGTGATATGGTGTTCTGATCCGGCAGCAATAATACAGGAACGGGTTTTTTGGCTTCCAATGCCCCTGAGAACGATGCCTTTTTTGGCATGAATGGTCGAGGAAATGACCCGGCATTGTCCTGCGTCAATTTTACCGCTGCAGCGGATCACACAATCAATGATTTCATTTTTTACATAAATATTTCCAAAGGTTTCAATGCGGCAGTTATGCAGGTACCGCGCATGTATATCACCCTGGGACCGGATGACCGTATCAGTTATGCCTATGCTGGCGGTAATATCACCCATGGCCTCAATTGTGGCATCTCTGATTTCTGTGGCAATAATTTTGCCGGCAGTCACGGGATAGGCACCAAAAAGGATCCCGGATATGGACAGATCTGCATAGGCTTCCAGCGGACCGTATCGCAGATCTGCATCTTCCAGCACATGAATTTTCGGATAAATAAATAATTTACGTTCCAGGGACAGGCCGGGTACCCCGGTTTTTGCCGCCACCACCCCCAGGCCATTCTGGGCGGACCGGGTATTGCCGCCGCACTGAAAGGTGAAATCCGTGCCCTGTCTTTTCTGTCTTTTTTTTCCGAATACATCGGTTTTTAGATAGGTGTCAGGACCGGGTGTCTGGGTCATCAGGATTTCTCCCTTGCGCTTTTGCCCGGGAACGGTCTCATCTGTATCCAGCAAACAGGTGGCCTGGGTATGGCGCATCAGGGTTGTGGAAAAATCTGTTTTGGCAGCAGGAAACTTTTGGTCTTTTCTCTCCAGGTGTGCCTGGAGTATGGCATCCGGATATATACCATGGGTGATGCCTGCGGCGGCAAGGGTGTGTGTGAGTGTTTCCAGGCTGGTGAAGTCCAGATCTTCTTTGGCGATAATAAATCCGGCCTCTGTTTTGTCCGGGCTGGTGTATACCTGAATATTAGCAGAAACAATTGCCTGATCATTTTGTTGGGACCGGTGCAACTCCGCCAGAATCAAATGTTTATCCCTCTGGGTCAGCATTCCCATGTCCACCATGACATCTTCCAGTGCTTTAAGGGGCTGGCTGGCTTCAAACGCGTCTTCCTGCACTTTCTGGGCAATGGCCACATCCCGCTGGGAGGCGAGGTTTTTTTCAAGCACTGCTGCGGCAAATTCTCTGTCCAGGGCTTTAATCTGTAAAAACTGCCGCTCATATTCAGATAACGGGATCCCGGTTTTTTTTTGGTCCGGGGCAGAGGAAGCCTGCCCTGCCTGAGAATAAATCTGCCCGCCCAGATGTTCCAGAAACGCCTGTTCCTTTAAAATTTCCTGTTTTTGTTTCAGGGTAATAACCTGTGATTCCACCAGAATATCCCCGATTAATTTTTTGATCCTGGCCCGGCGAAATTCTTTTTTCTGGTGCTCCAGGGCTTTGCGGACATCGTCTTTGGTGGCAAATCCTTTCTCGATGGCGATTTTGCCGAATTGTTCCCCCAGGTGTTTAATGACGTGATATTCCTGGATGAGCTGGAGCAGTCCCACCTGATACCGGGTGGCAAATCCCTGGCCCAGAAGCAGATCTGCATAATCCGGCAAAGGGTCCTGTTTTTGCCGCAATGTATACAAGGCTGTGATCTGGCGGTACTGGTCCTGTTGAATGGTACCATATTCCAAAGCAAGCCAGGCAAGGGTCGGGATAGTATTGAAATCGGTCACAGCGTATATTCCATAAGGGTTAAGGCAATTGTATCAGATAACACCATAAATAATCGGCTGAAAAATGTAAATGATAAGATTGCGGTCTTTGGCCCGGGATTACCGGATGGTCTCCAGATTCAGATATTTTTCCATGTGCTGCTTGAGCAGGTCATAGTCTTTGTCTTTTTCAGCCGCCAGATCGTTTTCCATTACCAGCACAGTATCCAGACCGATCATGGAAAACCATTTTCTGGCAATGGCCCCTGAATCAAAAAACCCATGGAGGTAGGTACCGGCCACCTGGCCGCTTGCGGCCAGACATCCGTCTGTTTCCTTTACCAGTATTGCATTTCTGGAAAGAATGCGGATAAATGGCGCATCTGATTTTAAGCGGGTGGCGCCCATATGTATTTCATAGCCCCTGCCGGGATGTCCATCCCAGTCAAATTCGCTCAAGGTGGTTGTTTTGGGTGACTGGAGGGTGGTTTCCACCGGCAGCAATCCCAGCCCCCGGGTTTTGCCAGGTGTACCTTCCAGTCCTTCCGGGTCTTCTACAACATGTCCCAGCATCTGGTATCCCCCGCAAATTCCCAGAACATGCCCGCCGTTTTGCACATAGGTGGTCAGGGCTTTTTCAAACCGGGAAGTCACCCATTCCAGATCTTTTCTTGTGTTTTTGGTTCCTGGAATGATGACAGCGGCAAACCTGTCCATTTCTTCCGGAGAATCGATGAAAACCGTCTGGACGCTCTTTATGCGGGCCAGGGCATGGAAGTCTGTAAAATTGGCGATATGGGGCAGGCGTAAAATAGCGATTGCCGGCAATTTTTTATTTAAATATTTGAAATTATTAACTTTTTCTATTTCGACCGAATCTTCTGCGTCAATTTTAAAGTGTGAATACCAGGGCAGCACCCCCAGCACTGTTTTGCCGGTTTCCTGTTCAATCCATTTCACCCCCTCTTTGAACAATGCAATGTCGCCTCTGAAACGGTTGACAATGATCCCTTTCACCATATCTTTATAATGATCCGGCAGACAGGCAAGGGTGCCGACAATTTGCGCAAATACCCCGCCCCTGTGGATATCAGCCGTAAGGATAACCGTGGCATCAGCATATCGGGCCATGGGAAAATTCACGATATCCGTTTCCATGAGATTCACTTCTGCACAGGATCCGGCCCCTTCCATGACAATGCGGTCAAATCTGGCAGATAATGCATCAAAGGCCTGGCAGGCTTTTTCAAAATAAAAGGCTTTGTGGGTGTGGTAATCCATGGCTGTATGGTTGCCGTGGACTTTTCCGTTCAGGACCACCTGGGATTGTTTGTCCCCAAAAGGCTTTAACAGAATGGGATTCATCTGTACATGGGGTACTGTGCGGGCAGCTTCTGCCTGGACAATCTGTGCCCTTCCCATCTCCAGGCCCTCCGGGGTTATGCCGGAATTATTGGACATGTTCTGGGCCTTGAAAGGTGCCACTGCCTGCCCCTGGTCTGCCAGATACCTGCATATACCGGCAGCCACAATGCTTTTTCCCACGTCCGATCCCGTACCCAGAACAGCTATATGCGGTTTGTTCATTTTTCAATCCCCCTGCGGGCAGCCACGCCCTGTTGGTAATAATGTTTGATATCCTGCATTTCAGTAACCAGATCTGCACGATGTACCACCGAGGGCAGCGCACCCCTGCCGGTAATTACCAGTTCCATATCATCAGGTTTTTTGTCAATGAGCGCCAGCAGTTCTTTTTCTGAAATGAGATTGCAGGTCACTGCCACATTGCCTTCATCCACAATTACCAGGTCATGTTTGTTGGCTGTCAAAACTTCACACAGCCTGGCATATCCGGCCCTGGCAGCGGCAATTTCCTTTTTTGAGGGCGCGCCCTTGACAAATTTTCCCATGCCGAATTGTTCCACCGTGATATTTTCGAATCTGGACAATGCCTTTATTTCAGAATAATTTCCCTGCTTGAGAAACTGTCCCACAAACACCTGCAGGCCGGCACCGGCCCCCCGGACGGCCAGGCCAAGGCTGGCTGTGGTTTTTCCTTTACCGTTTCCTGTATAAACCTGCACATATCCTTTCATTTTGTTTCCTTTAGGCACCGTACTCCGCAGTTTGTGTTAAAAAAAACAAGAAACTGAGGGGGCACCCGGGTTGCGGGTTTTTTGCGTTAGATATTATACTGAAGGGACAGCATATTTATCGGTGTATCCCCTGGGCGTGAACATAAAATCCATGTACTGTATGGAAGCACTGGACCCGATGAACAGGACCGTCTGCATCCCCACATCTGCTGTATCCAGTTGGTCCAGGGTGGTGAAGACAATTGTCTGATTGTCCCGCATGGCGCCGGTGACAACCGCCACCGGGGTGCTGCCTTTCCTGTGTTCCATGATCAACTCCCGGGCCCGGTCAAGCTGCCAGTGTCTTTTTTTGCTTTTGGGATTGTACAGAACAATGACAAAATCCGCCATGGCAGCGCTGGTCAGGCGCTGTTCTATGGTTTCCCATTTTGTCAGAAGATCACTCAAGGAGATGGCGGCAAAGTCATGGGTCAAAGGTGCCCCGGCAAGGGCCGCCCCTGCGGCCAGAGCCGGTATTCCGGGAACGATTTCCAGTTCCAGCCATGGCATGGTCCTGTGTTTTGAAATGGTCTCCCCGGATCGGAAGACCTGGATGCTTTTTTGGCGGCAGATTTCAAACACCAGACCTGCCATGGCATATATGCCGGGATCTCCGCCGGAGACCAGGGCGCAGGATCGGCCGGCAAGGGATTCCCGGATAGCCATTTCCACCCGGTCCACCTCTTTCATCATGCCGGTGGAAATGATTTTTTTGTCTGCGGCCAGTGTCTGGATCAATCCGATATAGGTGGTGTACCCGGCAATGCAGTCTGCTTCAGTGATTACCTGAACAGCCCTTTCAGACATGTGTTTCACATGGCCTGGTCCGGTGCCGACAACAAAGAGCCGGTTGGATGCAGGGCCGCAGCCAGGGTCACATCCGGGTTTTTCTTTTTGGGAAGGACCAAAGTGCCGTTGCTGGATGCCAGTATTGCTGCTGCTTCGCATACGCTTTTTACTCCTAAATGTTTTTCAACCATTGCGGATGGTGTCTGGATGGTTTTTATTGATGCCAGTGCGGTTCTGTCATAAAATTGTACAGGAATCTGTAAATGGGCGGCCAATGCCAGAATGCCCGGTTCATCCTGTTTTACATCTGTTGTGGCCAGGACCGCCACCGCATGCACACTGATGCCGGCTGCGTCCAGGGTTGCTGTGAAAAAATCGCAAATCACATCAAAGGGGGTGTTCCGGTTGCACCCGATGCCCACTGCCAGAACCTTGGGCCGCAGCACCAGGGTTTCACGTGAAACTTTTTGTTTCTGCCAGTCGCACACCACGGTGGGTCCCTGCCGGAATGTGGATTCGATCAGGCAAGAAGGAAGTGATGGTCCAACCAAATGCAGGGGATCATGAAGGCAGATGCCGCGGCCCTGGAGAAAGGCCATGTTGATGGTTTTGATCTGTCCGGGGTTTTCGATGAACAATCCCAAATTTTTTGCCAGCACATCGATGGCCGGCAGGTTGTTTACATCCGTTGCCGTGGTGATAACCGGGTCAGCGCTGAGCAGCCGGGCAATGTGCCGGGTATAATTGTTGGCCTGTCCGATATGGCCTGATATCAGGCTTATGGCATGCCGCCCTTTGTCATCCATGACCACCACTGCCGGGTCTGTGAGCTTTGAAACCACAAGCGGGGCCAATATCCTGACGGCAATGCCGGTGGAAAAAACAAACACATGACAGTCCCAGGCGTGAAATTGTTCTGCAACCGCTTCAGACAGCCGGTGAAACACAACTGGTGTGTCACCCTCATCTGTCACTGTGAACGGGTCATCAGCCCTGTGGTTTGAGTGCTCTGTTTCAGAGGAAAACGGTTTTTCCGGGACCGTGTTTTCAAGGCCGGCGCTGACAAAAAGGCGGGCCTGTTTCCCATGGGCGCACAGCTGTTGTCCCAATGTTCTGCCATTGGGGGTGATTGCCCAGATGGCCACAGCAGCTTCGGAAAAAGGCTTATTCTCCCCCATTGCGGTATCCATGTGAAAATCCGGCATCATACAGCTTTGATGGCACCAGGTCCTGGTTTTTCATGCAGGCTGCTACTGCTTTGCCCACAATGATGAGGGCATGGCGGGTGATGGCATTTTCCCGGCAGGTCTGGTCCAGGTCTTTTATCCGGCATGGGATGATTTTTTCTTCCGGGTGGCTCACCTTATAGGCAATGGCACAGCAGGCATCTTCCCCGTAGTGGGTCTGCAGAATGTTCTGCACCTGCCGTGCATGGCCCATGCTCAGGTAAATGGCCATGGATGCCTGGTGGGCGGCCAGGCTTTCCAGGTTTTCCGTATCCGGCACCGGGGTCCGGCCGGAAATACGGGTTAAAATAAGGGTCTGGGTGAGTTCCGGCAGGGTATATTCCATGTGCATGGCGGCAGAAGCGGCAAATGCGGCAGTGACACCGGGAATCACCGACACCGGGATATCGGATTTTTCAAGTTCCCGGATCTGTTCAAAAATGGCGCCATACAGGGAAGGATCCCCTGTGTGCAGGCGGACCACCCGCTGTCCGGCCTGGTAACCGGTGCGGATGGTGTCAATGATCTGGTCAAGATGCAACCCTGCACTGGAGATGGTCCGGGTTTCGGGTTTGACCCAGCAGAGTACGGTTTCAGGCACCAGAGATCCCGCAAAGATGACCAGATCTGCGGCAGCAAGCGCTTTCATTGCCTTGACCGTGATCAGATCAGGATCTCCCGGCCCGGCTCCGGCAAAAATAACCGGATGATATGATGGTTTCATGGAAATAATCCTTATGACATGGGTTTGGTGCCGGAAATGATCCACACCGGGTTCAATGATTCAAGCCGGTTCCCGAAAGGCATAGCCTGGGAACGGGACACCTGGACCTGAACCATGGCAGGGGAAAATTGTTTGTTTTCCAGAAAAGTGAACGCACGTTCCATATTCTGAATCAGCACCGTGTTGATTACGATGATGCCGGTTTCCATAAGGTGGTCACAGGCTGCCTCCAGAACAATGTCCAGGTGTCTGCCGCCGCCCCCCACAAAAACCCGGTCCGGGGGCGGCAGGGTGTGGGCGCCATCAGGAAAAGCCTGGGGCACCACCTGGATATTGGGGCATCTGAATTTTTTTATGTTATGGAAGATATCCTCTGTGCGGTGCCTGTTTTTTTCAATGGCAAACACGGAACCTTTTGGAATTGCCAGGGCGGCTTCAATGCTCACTGACCCAGAGCCTGATCCAATATCCCAGAGAATATGGTCTTTTTTCACCAGTTTCAACCTGGAAAGGCTGATGCTGCGGATTTCAGATTTGGTGATCAATCCTCCGGCATGCTGGAACAGATTATCCTCCATGCCCAGATATGTTTCATGTGAAACATTGGCCGGAAGGTCTTTGTTCCGCAGCAAAATGACCATGTTGGGATGGGAAAAATTTCTGGACATAACCTCAGCATAGGAATGAAACCAGGTAATCTTTCGGTCCCGGGTATATCCGATATTTTCAAGCACACAGAACCCAAAGCCTGACACATTTTCCCGGAGAAGGTTGCGGGCGATAAACCCGGGATCTTTTTTGGGGCTGGTTAAAAATGCCACCCTGTTTTCCCAGGCAAGGCCGGAAAATGAAAAACCATCCATGCTTTTGCCGTGGAGACTTATGATACGGGCATCATGCCATGGTTCCTTGATGGCGGCAAATGCGGCTGCAACACAGGAAACATTGGAAAGTATTTGGATATGATTTTTGTCAATATGGGTGAGCAGGGTGGTGCCGATGCCGTAAAACAAGGGATCACCTGATGCCAGTACCACCACCTGCCGGGTGACCATCTCGTCTTTGATCCTGCGGATGACACGGTCAATGTGCCGGTCAATGACAAGTCTTTCTGCCTTGTGGCCGAAAAACAGGTTCAAAAGCCGCTGGCCCCCCACCAGTATATCCGCATTCGCAATGATATCCAGTTGCCGGGTGGTCAGATCCTCTTTTCCCTGGCCGATGCCGATAACATATACGGGTTTCATCATACCACCATATAATAAATGGTTCCAATAAGCACAATACTGACAACCCTGAAGGCCTGGCCGGATAATAGCAGCTGCAGCCCTATTTTGGGAGAAAAAATTCCCAGATACCTGGGAAGCTGATGCCGCAAAGCCCGGATGGGAAAGGCAAGGATATTGCCCAGCAAAAGTGCCAGCACAGTTTGTTTTATGGTCAGCACACCAGCATCCATGAGAGCCCCTGCAGCGGCAAAGCCGGAGGTGAATTCCGCGGCAAAGCTCAATATCACCACGGACAATGATTCCACAGGCATCAGGCTTACAGCAACATATTGAGAAAGGGCGGTGTTCAGCAGGTCAAAAGCCCCGTGCCAGTGCAAAAGAAATACCAGGGTATAGATGGGCACCACCCAGATGAAAATATTCACCAGACGGATGGGAAGCCTGTGGCCGACACCATAGAGTATTTCGGACCAGGGTTTTTTCCCGGACGCGGGCAAAGAGCCGGGTATATCAGGTCCTGTATTCACAGCAGAAGTATTTTGCAGATAAAAACGGCCAAAGAGCAGAAAACCGCAGGTTCGCACCAGAACAGCCAGAAATGTGAGCAGGAAATAAAAGGCCCCGGCCATACCGGTCAGGGGCAGTACAATGAAAACCGTTGTGGGCAGATGGAGAAAAAAAGCAGGAAACTGGTTGATATAGTTGGATAAAAACAATTGCATCTTGGAAATTTTTCCCTGGTCGTAAAAATCGGCCAGCATGGCGTTGGCAGCAGCACCAGAGAAAAATGCGGTTGTGAATGCAGCACTGCACCTGTCCCCCATACGGGAAAACCTGAAAAAAGGACGGGCCACCACTGCCACCTGACGGGTCCATCCAAGGCCTTCAATGACCTGCCCTGCCACAAGCCCCACAACGATAAAGCAGGTAAGCCGAACCAGAGGAAAAAGCAGCCGGTTCACCAGGACATCTGTGGTAACCGGAGCAAAAAACAGACCACTTGCCAAAGGCAGCAGAGCGGATATGCCGGCAGAAATACACAGCAGCCGGAGCCTGAGTTGCCGGTGTTTCATTTTGCAGCCAGAATCAGGGTCCAGTAATCCGGATCCCGGGTTTCAAGATCATCCAGGTTATCAAATATTTTTTCTTTTGTGCGGCCGCAATGGGAAACCGCCACCCCTTTTTTGTGCATGCCGGCTTCTTTTAAGGCAGCATTGATATCCTTGATATTCTTATAGGCTTTGACAATGGCAATATTTTCCACCTGCTTGATATTGCGGATCTGGCTGCCCCCAAAAGCGCCTGAGGTGATCAGCAAAGATTCTTCTCCTTCCACCAGTATCCTGTTGAGTCTGGCGGATGCAGCATGAAAAGAGGTGATGCCCGGGATGGTTTCAATCAAGGCTGTGGGCAGGATCTGTTTCATCTTTTTGAGAATATACCCGAAAGTGGAATAGGTGATGGGGTCACCAAGGGTCAAAAACACCACGGTAAGTCCTTGCTTCAGGGCGTGAACAATTTGTTTTGTATTTTCCATCCAGGCTTTTTCCACCATGGGTTCCTCTTTGGTCATAGGGAATCCAAGGGTGTGTATTTTTGTCGCAGGTGAAATATACGGCCCGGCTATTTCCACAGCCAGGCTGTAGCTGTTTTTGCTGGACGCAGCCGTAAAAATAATATCAGCCTCTTTTATTACACGGACCGCTTTTACAGTGATCAGTTCAGGATCTCCTGGTCCGACACCGACACCATACAGTTTACCAGTTTTTTCCATTATAAGTCCTTTTTGATTTTTGCGAAAATATTGGGATAAAGCAGATCGCCAATGGCAACAATTCCCTGTAACAGCCTGGGCACGGGCCGGGAAACGATATTCTCATCAACCAGATATACCTGGTCGTCAGCAACTGCCTTTACTATGTGAAACCCGGGTTCAGTGACAATCTGTTCAATGGAAACCGGGTTCATTATCCCTTTTTGTGCCAGAAACACGTCAATATCCTGTGCTTTTGCCAGAATTTTTTCCTTGCTGTAATTGGCGATATTGGTGTTTCTGGATGAGGGGGCATCTGCAGCCACATTGATGCCCCCGGCGGTTTCCAGAGCATAGATTGCCATGGACCCATGGGTAAAGGTTTTCATCCTGGCATGGATGGCTTCAAAATACACCTTTTTCCTGGCTGCCACCGGCGGAAGCCGGGAGATGATCTTCCGGGTTTTTTTTTGAAAATCGGCCACAAGCGCTTCGGCTGCAACTGTTTTCCCGGTAAGCTGTCCCAGGGCCATCCAGTAGGCAAACATTTCGTTTACATCTGACGGCTGAAGGGAAACCACCGTGATGTTGAACCGCTCAAGCTGCCTGACAAAATCCGGGTATCCATTATCGATCATGGGCCGTATCAAAACCAGGTCAGGCCGGGCAGCCAGAAATTTTTCAGGATCATCATGAAAGGAAAACCTTTGTTTGCTGTTTACCTGGGGGGGAAATCGGTCATTGACGGAAACACCGATGATTTCCTTGGTCAGGCCCAGATAAAAAAGGTTTTCCGTGTGGGCCCCATACAGGGAGATGATGCGGGAAAAAGGCTGTTCCACATGGATTTTTCTGCCTTTGGCATCCATGATGGCAGTGGTCCCGGCAAAGCACGCCCCTGGTCTGGATGCAATAACTGCCAGCAGAACCAGCAGGCTAATTGCAGGTACATGCCTTCTTTTTGTTGACAGGCTGCCCTGCCGGTACAAAAATCCGGAAGTAAAAGCAACACGCATCAGCCCTGTCAGAATCGGTATCATATTTTTACACAGGCCTGAAATATGCCTGAATTGCCTGCACATATGCATTGTATTCCACCTTGGATCTCACATTGAATACGGTTTGAATGGTGTCCTGGGTCAGCACCTCATCGGTTTTTCCCATGGCCGTGATCTGTCCGTTTTTTAAAAAAATCATTTCATGGGAAAAGCTGGCAGCCAGGTTTATATCATGGAGCACGGCAATCACTGTTTTTTTATGCTCCTGCACCGCTTTTTTTACCAGGCCCAGTAAATGAAAGGTGTGGTGGATATCCATACTGGAGAATGCTTCATCCAGCAGCAGTACCGGTGTGTCCTGGCATAGGGCTCTGGCAAACACGCACCGCTGCTTTTCCCCTCCGGACAGTTCGGTTATGTGCCGGTTCCCAAGATGGGTGATACCGGTCATCTCCATGGCCTGCTGCACGGCACGCAGGTCTTCATGGGAGGGCCGGGAAAATCGGTCTATATGGGGATGCCGTCCCATCATGACCACCTCTTTTACCAGAAAGGGAAAATTAATTTCATAGCTCTGGGTAACCAGGGAAATGGTCTGGGCCACCCTGCGTCTGGCCAAAGACACAACCGGGGTATCTCCCAGAATGACCTGCCCTTTTTCAGGGGTCTGGAAACCGCACATCAGATCCAGCAGGGTTGTTTTTCCGCTGCCGTTGGGACCCAGGACCGCATAGAACCTGCCTGGAGAAAAACGGCAGGTCACATCATGTAACACCTGTGTGTCCCCATGAAAAAAGTGTATATGTTCCATGCAAATTTCCATAACACCCCGGTCACATCCGGCTTTTTTTGAAAATCCAGCAGAAAACCGGTCCGCCGATCAGAGCGGTCAGTACCCCGATGGGAATTTCATGGGGCAGTACCGCTCTGGTAATGGTGTCAGCCCATAAAAGAAGCACAGCACCGGTGAGCATGGAAACCGGCAGCAGGTTCCGGTTGTCCGGCCCGGTGAGAAACCGCATCATATGGGGCACCAGAAGTCCCACAAACCCGATGATACCGGATATGGACACACAGACCGCAGCCAGCAGGGAACCGGTAACCAGAAGAATCAGGGTGACCTTTTTCACATCCACGCCCAGACTTACGGCAGAGCGGTCTCCCATGGAAACAAGGTTCAGATCCCTGGCATAGAAAACAGCCACTACAAATCCCACCAGTAAAACCCCTGCCACAAGCAGAAACTGGGGCCAGGTTTTGGAGGCAAAACTGCCCATGAGCCAGAAAATAATCACAGACACCTGTTCATCGGCGATGAATTTCAGAAAACTCAGTCCTGCCGACAGGATGGCGGCAACAATAATGCCTGAGAGAATAAGGTTGCTGGATGACAACCCACCACCGGGGCTGCCCGGGGAATAGGACAAAAACAAAACAAAAAACAAGGTCGCGCAGGCCCCGGCAAAGGCAAATCCCGGAATGGACACAAAGGCGGCCGAAAGGTTCAATAAAATAGCGATACTGGCACCGAATGCAGCCCCAGCAGAAACCCCCAGGGTGTAAGGGTCGGCAAGGGGATTCAACAATATGCCCTGGAAAAGCACCCCGGAAACAGCAAGAGCGGCTCCCACGGCAGCGCAGGTTAAAATTCTGGGCAGGCGGATATCAACCAGAACCGTTTCATAGGTTGCTTTCATGGAAGATGGATCATGACCAGCCCCCATGACTTTTCCCAAAACGATTTTCGGAATGTCCTGGAGGGGAATTTCCATGTATCCCATGGAAAGAGACACCAGGATGGAGCCCAAAAGGAGAAGGGAAAACAGAACCACCAGAAATCCTGTTTTCCCTTTGGGTATGGCAGCCGGTATACTGGAGAGCATGGCGCATCCTGTTGCTGAGGCATTAAAAAACCCATACCAGAAATATCTGATATGGGAACCGTTTTTATCCGCATAAGGTTGATCTACCCAAGCCCTCGCAAGTATAACGATCAACTTTTCAGGCAGGTTTTCTGACTCCCGGATC